>CACLWL010000005.1 GCA_902610655.1 uncultured Pelagibacteraceae bacterium | reverse complement strand
GAACATGGTACCCCAATAACAGATGAGGTTTTCTATAAAGCCTTGGAAAGTGAAGCTGTGATTCTAGGTGCAGTTGGTGGACCAAAATGGGATAATTTAGATTTTTCAAAAAAACCTGAGAGAGCATTATTAAAACTAAGAAAAGAATTAAAATTATTTGCCAATCTAAGACCAGCAATTTGTTTTAAGCAACTTGTTGATGCATCGAGTTTAAAGCCAGAAATTGTTTCTGGATTAGATATTATGATAGTGAGAGAACTTACCGGTGGAATATATTTTGGAGAACCAAGAGGTATCAAACCTATTGATAATGGTGAAAGAAAGGGTGTTAACACCCATACATATACCTCAAGCGAAATTGCAAGAGTTGCAAGAGTTGCTTTTGACTTAGCAAAGAAAAGAAATAATAAAGTTACATCGTGTGAAAAGTCAAATGTGATGGAAGCAGGACAGTTATGGAGAGAAGAAGTTGAGGAAATTCATAAGAATGAGTTTAAAGAAGTAAAACTTGAGCATATGCTAGCTGATAATTGTGCTATGCAGTTATTAAGGAACCCAAAACAATTTGATGTAATTGTAACCGACAATTTATTTGGAGATATACTTTCAGATGAAGCAGCAATGTTGACTGGATCTTTAGGTCTTTTGCCGTCTGCTTCCTTAGGTGCAAAAGATAAAAATGGAAAAATGAGATCCATGTATGAACCCGTCCATGGTTCAGCTCCTGATATTGCTGGTAAAGGTTTAGCAAATCCTATAGCAACGATTTTAAGTTTTTCTATGGCATTGAGATACTCGCTTGATTTAGGAAAAGAAGCTGATGAGCTTGATAAAGCAGTTCAAAATGTTCTTGATATGGGACTACGTACAAAAGATATATTTTCTAAGGGAAATAAGGAAGTTTCAACGAACACGATGGGAGATGCAATTATTGCGCAATTGCAAAATTAAGTAATTTCACATATTTTATAGATTATAAAAATTATGACCACTTACACAGCTCCATTGGAAGATATGATGTTTCTCTATGAAAAACTGAGAAATAATAAGAACTATAATGAGATTGAAAAATATAAAGAAATAACCCCAGATCTAGTCAAAGATATATTAGATGAAGCAGCTAAAATAAATCAAAACATTATTTTACCTTTAGCAAAAGCGGGGGACGAAAGTCCTGCAGTGCTTGAAAATGGTGTTGTAAGAACACCCCCAGGATATAAAGAGGCTTATAACAAATTTATTGAAGATGGATGGATGTCTTTATCTTGTGATCCGAAATACGGTGGTCAAGGAATGCCCAAAACAGTAAGTGCTTTTTTTGATGAAATGATATCTTCGGCGAGCTTAGCTTTTAAACTTTATACAGAACTTACATTAGGCGCTTACAATTGTATACGTCATCATGCATCCGAGGATATCAAAAATATGTATTTACCAAAAATGGTTGAGGGTAAATGGAGTGGAACAATGTGCCTAACAGAACCAGTATGTGGAACTGATCTTGGACTTCTAAAAACAAAAGCAAATGAGCAAAAGGATGGTACATATAAAATTTCAGGACAGAAAATATTTATTACTTCTGGTGACCACGACTTAACTGAAAATATTATACATTTAGTTTTAGCAAGAGCATCAGATTCACCATCAGGTACTAAAGGTATAAGTTTATTTTTAGTTCCAAAATTTATTGTAAAGGAAGATGGATCAGTTGGGCAAAGGAATGGTATTTCTACTGGATCAATAGAAAATAAAATGGGTATTAAAGGATCTGCGACTTGCGTATTAAATTTTGATGATGCGACTGGATATATGGTAGGACCAAAAAACAAAGGTCTAAATTCAATGTTTACAATGATGAATTTAGAAAGAATAATTGTTGGAATCCAAGGCTTGGGACTATCGGAGATCGCTTATCAAAATTCATTAAATTACGCTAAAGAAAGAAAGCAAGGCAAAAGTAACAACAACAAGTCTCAAAATGGGAGCGCTGATTTAATCATAGAACACGCAGACATAAGAAAGTCTCTGTTGAATATGAAGTCAATTATAGAGGGAGAAAGAGCATTGTGTTTTTGGTTATCACAGCAAACCGAGGTTAGCTTAAATCATAACGAGCCAAAAATAAAACAAGAAGCTTCAGATTTAGTTTCTTTAATGACACCAGTAGTGAAATCTCTATTTTCAGATTTAGGAATGGAAATAACAAGTGAAGCCATGCAAATTCACGGAGGATATGGTTATACGAAAGATCAAGGCATAGAACAATTATATAGAGATAACAGAATAACGCCAATATATGAAGGCACCAATTCAGTTCAGGCTATCGATTTAGTTTTTAGAAAGTTGGTAACTAAAAATGGTGATATTGTTGAAAATTATATCAACATATTGAGAAAAGATTTAAAAATAGAAAGTGAAGAGTTAAAACCCTACCAAGAGAAGCTAAAAGTTTATCTAGAAAAACTTGTTGAATTTTCAAAGTGGATAAAACAAAAAGTTAATGACTCAAAAGACGATGCAAATGCTGCATCTAATGATTATTTAAAAGTTCTTGGTTATGTCGCCTTAGGCCACTCATGGTTAAAAGTGTTAGAAGTTAGTTTTAAAGAAATGTCTAATAACAAAAAATTTTACGAAGATAAAATACAGACTGCAAAATTTTATTTTCATAGAGTGCTGCCAAGGGTGGAAAGTCACTACTCTAGTGCAATTTCTGGAAGCAGTTACATAATGGATTATAAATTTAATTAGTAAATGAGCCATTACGAAACAAATCTTGATAAAAACAAAGCTAACTATGTACCTTTGACACCTCTATCTTTTTTAGAGAGAGCAAAAGATATTTATCCAAATTATGAGGCCATTGTTTATGAAGATAGAAAATATACTTGGAATGAAGTTTACAAGAGATGTCTTAAGTTTGCGAGTGCATTAGAAAAAATTGGTATTAAAAAGGGAGATACAGTTTCATTTTTAGCTTTTAATACTCCAGAGATATTCGAGGCACATTATTCTGTTCCTATGACTGGCGCAATTCTCAATACAATTAATATTCGATTAGATGCAAAAACAATTACATATATTCTAGAGCACAGTGAAGCTAAAGTATTAGTGGTTGATAGACAATTGCATACAGAGGTTAAAAAAGCTTTAGCAAGTATAAATAAAAAAATTATTGTAATTGATATTCACGATAAATTTGCTGATCAATCTAAATTAGAAAAAATAGGTGATCTAGAATATGAGGACTTCCTCAATTCTGGTAATGAAAATTACAAATGGAAAATGCCAGATGATGAATGGGAGGCAATTACCTTAAGTTATACTTCGGGAACAACTGGAAATCCAAAAGGGGTTGTTTATCATCACAGAGGCTCGTATTTAATGTCTACTGGAAGTGCTACTGCATGGAATATGCCGAATAGATTAAACTTTCTAACTATCGTTCCAATGTTTCATTGCAATGGTTGGTGCTATCCATGGACTGTACCGATGTTAAATGGAAGAACGATTTGTTTAAGAAATATTGATGTTAAAAAAATATTCGAATTAATTGATAAATATAATGTAACTCATTTTGGTGGAGCACCAATAGTATTAAATATGATCACAGGAGCCCATGAATCAGACAGAAAAAAATTAAAAAATAAAGTTTATGTTCTTACCGCTGGCGCACCTCCACCAAGTATAATTTTTAAAAAAATGAAAAGTTTAGGTTTTGAAGTGATGCATGTTTATGGCTTAACAGAAACTTATGGTCATGTAACACAATGTGCTTGGAATGATGAATGGAATGAATTTGAAGAAGATAAACAAAATGAAATTAAAGCAAGACAAGGAGTAAGATACCCTAATACTGAGGGTGTAACAATAATGGATCCTGAAACAATGAAAGAGGTCCCAAGAGATGGAAAAACTATTGGTGAAATTATGATTCGAGGAAACGTTGTTATGAAAGGATATTTTAAAGATAAAAATGCAACTGATAAAGCAATGAAGGATGGATGGTTTCATTCTGGAGATTTGGCAGTAATGCACCCCGATGGTTATGTAAAAATACAAGATAGATCAAAAGATATTATTATTTCAGGAGGAGAAAATATTTCATCTATTGAAATAGAGAATACCTTAGCGAAACACCCAGCAGTATCAATTGCAGCCGTTGTAGCTAAACCAGATGAAAAATGGGGAGAAGTGCCATGTGCTTTTATTGAAACAGTAAAAGATAAGCCAACTACAGAGAAAGAATTAATTGATTTTTGTAAAGAAACACTAGCAAATTTTAAAGTTCCAAAAAAAATAGAGTTTTGTGAATTGCCTAAAACTTCAACTGGAAAAATTCAAAAGTTCGAATTAAGAAAAATGGCCAAGGAGCCAAACTGAATTTAGAGGTAAATAATAAAAGTGTGTTTATATCCACTGGAGGTATGGATATTGATAAATCTAAACCTTCAATAATTTTAATGCATGGAAGTGGATTAACTCATATTGTTTGGTCGCTTCATGAACAATTTTATGCATCTAAAGGGTTTAATGTTTTCTCAATAGATTTACCCGGTCATGGTAATTCTGATGGTCCTGCAATAGAAACAATCGAGGGAATATCAGATTGGGTAGCTGATTTAATCAAAAAACTTGAAATAGAAAAGGCCACTTTTATTGGCCATTCACAAGGTTGTCTTGTAGGAATTGATTTTGCATCTAAATACCCAAATTTAGTTGATAAACTGGTTCTCGTTTCTGGCTCTTATAAACTTCCTGTTAATCAAGATCTTTTAGATCTAGCATTTAATGGGGATGAGAAATCTATACACCTTATGATGAAATGGGGTTACGAAGGCTCGAAGGCATTTATAGGAGGAAATCCTGTAAAAAAAATTATTAATTCAACAAGAGAAATTAGAGAAATTTTGTATGTAGACTTAAATGCCTGTAACAATTATAAGTCCGGGAAAGATTCTCTTGAAAAAATAAAGTGCTCTACTTTATGTATTTTAGGTGATCTTGATAAAATGGTTCCACTAGAAGTAGGAAAAAAAATGGCAGAAAAAATTTCAGACTCAGAAGTAAAAATTATCAATAATTGTGGACACATGATAGTTTTTGAAAGCGCTTTTGAAATGAGAAAATCTGTAATAGAATTTTTAAATAAATGAAAAACTTTTTTTTATCTAAATCAAGAAGACTTAGAGGAACTCCTTATACATCTAGAATAGAAAAACAAGGAGCCTCTGCTTATACAGTTTATAACCATATGATTTTACCAACTAGGTTTGGTGGACCATTAGAGGAACTCTATCAACATTTAAAAGCTCATGTTCAAGTTTGGGATGCTGCAGTACAAAGACAAACAGAAATTAATGGTAAAGATTCTTATAAATTAGTTCAATTAATGACGTGCAGAGATTTATCCAAAGCAAAAATTGGAAGATGTTATTATGCACCAATTATAGATGATAAAGCAAAATTAATAAATGATCCTGTAATTTTAAAGTTAGCTGAAGATAGATGGTGGATATCACTCTCGGACTCAGATGTAGAGTTATTTGCAAAGGGTTTAGCTATAGGAAATAATTTTGATGTAAATATATTTGAAGCAAAAGTTGATATATTTTCTGTTCAAGGTCCAAAGTCTAATGACTTAATGGCAAAAGTTTTGGGTCCGAAAATAAAAGATCTTAAATTTTTCGGTTTCGATTACTATGAATTTGGTGGAGCAAAGCATTTAATAGCTAGATCAGGATGGTCAAAGCAAGGTGGTTTTGAGGTTTATATGCAGCATACTGAAGCCGGTTTGGCTTTGTATGATAAATTATTTGAAGTTGGGGATGCATTTAATTTAAAACCAGGATGCCCTAATTTAATTGAGAGATTGGAAAGTTCTTTATTATCTTATGGCAATGATATGGATATAGGCGACAATCCATTAGAATGTGGTTTTGACAAGTATGTGAATTTAGATAACGACATTAATTTTTTAGGAAAAGAAGAACTTAAAAAAATTAAATCTGAAGGTATTAAGAAAAAGTTAATGGGTGTTAAAATAGATGCTAAAGAAATAAGTGTAACAGGATCTATGAATATGTTTGATAAAGATAAAAATTTAATTGGTGAGTTGAGATCAGGATCGTATAATCCAATGTTTAAACAAGTAATTGGCATAGCTATGGTAAATAAACCATATTTTAAAGCTTCTCAGGAATTTTCGGTATCTATAGATGGTAAAAATTGCTCTGGAAAAGTTTGCGATTTACCTTTCATTTAGTATAAATTCACAGACTAGTAATGAATATAGCAATTGTAGGAGCAACTGGAAATGTAGGAAGAATAATCCTTGAAGTTTTAGAAAAAAAAAATTTTGAGGTGGAGAACTTATATTTATTAGCATCTCAAAAAAGCCAAGGGTCAAATTTAAAATTTAATGGTAGAGAAATTAAAGTTGAGTTACTTGATAATTTTGATTTTTCAAAAGTAAATTTAACTTTTTTTTCAGCAGGGGGAAAAATCTCAGAAAAATTTGCAGCAAAAGCTGCCAAAAATTCTTTAGTAATTGATAATTCTAGTTTTTTTAGAATGGATCCAGAGGTTCCATTAATTGTTCCCCAAGTGAACTCTAATCACATGGAAAAAGTACCTAAAAATATCATTGCAAATCCAAATTGTTCTACTGCACAGCTAGTAATAGTTCTTAAACCTCTACACGACTTATTTAAAATAAAAAGAGTCATTGCTTCAACTTATCAATCGACCTCAGGAGCTGGAAAAGCTCCTATGGATGAGATGATTGAGCAAACACAAGCAGCTATAAATAATGAAAAAATTACCTCTAAGAACTTTACTAAGCAGATTGCTTTTAATGCAATTCCTCATATAGATAGCTTCTCTGAAGATGGTTACACAAAAGAGGAATTAAAAATGATAAATGAAACTAAAAAAATTTTAGATAATAAAATTAAATTAACAGCTACTTGTGTGAGAATTCCCGTAAGAGTTTCTCATGCAGAGTCAGTTAATATAGAGTTTGAAAAACCTTTCACTTTAGAAAAAATACACGAAGTATTAAACAGTTCAGATGGTTGTAAAGTTTTTGATAAAAGAAATGATGCTGGATATATTACCCCAATCGATGCTGAAGGTAAAAATGAAACATTTATATCTAGAATTAGAGAAGACAAGTCAAAAACAAATTCTTTAAATTTATGGATCGTTTCAGATAATTTATTAAGAGGTGCGGCTCTTAATGCTGTGGAAATTGCTGAAACATATCTTAGGATGAATAAATGAAAAATGAAAATCCTTTATCACCTCATATTCAAATTTATAATTGGCATATATCTTCTTTAGTTTCAATTTCTCATCGAATAGCTGGTATTATTAATTTAGCAGCCGTAACATTAATATGTTTTTGGGTCGCTTATCTACTTTTGGGTAATGAAAATTATCAAATAATATTTATTTTTCTAAATTCTTTATTTGGAAAGTTTTTAATATTAGGCATAGTTTGGTCTTTCTCGTTTCAGATATTGAGTGAAATACGACACTTATTTTGGGATTACGGTATAGGATTTGACCTTAAAATTGCAAATATAACTGGACTAATTGTTATATTTGGTTCTTTTATACTAACAGTATTAATTTACCTTGTGGGAAATATTTTTTAATATGATTAGTGCTACAAAAAAGTGGATTTTTTTAAAATTAAGTGTTGTGGTTATGCTGCCATTAATGCTCTGGTTCTTATTTAAACTTGTATCTATATATAATTTAGACTTTGAAGAAGTGAGCACCTTTTTCACCGACCAACCCAACAAATTTCTGTTCTCTTTATTTGTCATATTTCTCTATTTTTACTCATCATTGAGTATAAGTGAGGTATTTGAGGATTATATAGTTGATCAAAAAATAAAAAATGTCGCAAACAAAACCCTGTATTTATTTGCTATTATAATGCCAATTTTTACAATATTTATATTATACAAATTAAGCTTATGAGCAGTTATAAAATTATAGATCACGAATATGACGTTGTTGTTTTAGGCGCTGGAGGATCTGGACTTAGAGCTGCAGTAGGGTTAAGTGAAGCTGGATTAAAGACTGCTTGCATATCTAAAGTGTTCCCAACTAGAAGTCATACATCTGCTGCGCAAGGAGGTATCTCAGCAGCTCTTGGAAATATGGGTGAAGATGATTGGAGATGGCACATGTATGATACTGTAAAAGGAGCAGATTGGTTGGGAGATCAAGATTGTATTGAATATCTTTGCAAGGAAGCACCAAGAGCAGTTTTAGAGTTAGAAAAGTATGGCGTTCCATTTAGCAGAACAGAAGATGGAAAAATTTATCAGAGACCATTTGGTGGAATGACGAAAAATTATGGAAATGAGACAGTTCAAAGAACTTGTGCTGCAGCAGATAGAACTGGACATGCAATTTTACATACTCTTTATGGGCAGGCTCTTAAACATAACACTGAATTTTTTATAGAATATTTTGCACTAGATTTATTAATGAAGAATGGAGAGTGTAAAGGTTTAATTGCTTGGAATTTAAATGATGGGACAATTCATAGATTTAGATCCCACATTACAATAATTGCAACAGGAGGTTATGGAAAAGTTTACTATTCAGCTACATCTGCCCACACATGTACTGGAGATGGTAACGCAATGGTTTTGAGAGCAGGTTTGCCGCTTCAAGATATGGAATTTGTACAGTTTCATCCTACAGGAATATATGGACATGGAACTCTAATTTCTGAAGGTGTAAGAGGAGAAGGAGGATATTTAGTAAACTCTAAAGGCGATAGGTTTATGGAAAAATATGCCCCAAAAGCAAAAGATCTTGCGTCAAGAGATGTTGTAAGTAGATCAATTGCAGTTGAAATTAATGAAGGTCGAGGAATAGGAAAGGATAAAGACCATGTTCATTTACACTTAAATCATTTAGATAAAAAAGTAATTGAGGATAGGTTACCAGGAATTTCTGAGGCTTCAAAATTATTTGCAAATGTTGATGTCACTAAGGAGCCAATTCCAGTTGTCCCAACTGTTCATTATAATATGGGTGGGATTCCAACTAATTATAAAGCAGAGGTAATTACAATGAATGGGTCCACGAAAACAGTACCCGGACTTATGGCCATAGGAGAGGCGGCTTGCGTCTCTGTACATGGAGCAAACAGATTAGGATCAAATTCCTTAATAGATCTAGTTGTATTTGGAAGAGCCGCAGCAAAAAGAGCATCTGAATTAATTAAACCCGGCATGAAGCATGAGGAGATTTCACAAAGTGAAACAGATAAATGCTTAGATAGATTTGATAAATTAAGAAACTCAAAAGGTTCAAGTCCAACTGCTGATCTTAGACTAGCTATGCAAAAAACTATGCAATCAAAATGTGCGGTTTTTAGAACAGAAAAAACTTTAAAAGAGGGTGTAGAGGAAATAAGGAAGTCTTTTTATGGAATGGATGATATTTCAGTAAAAGATAATTCATTGATTTTTAACACCGACTTAGTCGAAACACTGGAATTTGATAATTTGATTAGACAAGCAATTACAACAATGGACTCTGCTTATAATAGAAAAGAGAGTAGAGGTGCACATGCTAGGGAAGATTTTCCAAAAAGAGATGATAAATCTTTTATGAAACATACTTTATCATGGTGCGATGGCTCTAAAACCAAGATAAACTATAGGCCTGTGAATATTTCAACACTTACAAATGAAGTACAATATTTTCCACCTCAAGAAAGAGTATATTAATGGTTCAAATAAGATTACCTGAAAAATCAAAAGTTAAAAAAGGTAATTATTATAAGGATAAAACTGGTTCAAAAAATTTAAGAAAAGTTAATGTGTATAGATGGGATCCCTCTACAGAAGAGAATCCGAGAATAGATAGTTATGAAGTAGATATGGACAATTGTCCATCTAAAGTTTTGGATATTTTAAATAAGATTAAAAATGAAATTGATCCCTCAATTGCTTACAGAAGATCTTGTGCTCATGGAGTTTGTGGATCTTGTGCTATGAATATGGATGGAAAAAACGGACTTGCATGTACTAAATCGCATTCAGAAATTAAAGGTGATATAAATATTTATCCATTACCACATTTAAAAGTTTTAAAAGATCTTATAGGGGATTTAAGTACTTTATATAAACAGTATGAGTCTGTTGAACCTTGGCTTAAAAACTCAAAAAATATTTCTGAAAAAGAAAACTTGCAGTCCAAGGAAGATAGAGCCAAATTAGATGGTTTATATGAATGTATAATGTGTGCCTGTTGTTCAACTTCATGCCCAAGTTATTGGTGGAATGGGGAAAAATATTTAGGACCAGCAGTTTTGTTGCAGGCTTACAGATGGATAATTGATAGCAGGGATGAGGACAGAAAAGCGAGATTAAAAAAAGTTGCTGATGAGCTCAAATTGTATAGATGTCATACCATTATGAATTGTACAAATGCATGTCCTAAAGGATTAAATCCAGCAAAAGCGATTGCATCGATTAAGAAAATGCTTGCAACAAGTTAATTAGTTATTTAAACAATTTTTCAATGAATTTAATTCAGCACTTTGTGGATGGAAAATCTATTTCCGGCGAGTCAAAAAGAAAAGGAAAAGTTTTTGATCCTTCGACTGGTGATCAATCTTCTGAGGTGATTCTTGGTACTCAAAAAGATCTAGATAATACAGTAATAGTTGCAAAAAAAGCTTTTGAGGACTGGTCTTTAAAACCTCCATTACTAAGAGCTAGGGTAATGTTTAAATTTAAAGAATTAATTGAAAAAAACTCAGATGAAATTGCAAAAATGATAGTTTCAGAACATGGAAAAGTTTATGAGGATGCAAAAGGTTCTTTAACAAGAGGTTTAGAAGTTGTTGAATTTGCATGTGGAATACCTCAAATGCTTAAAGGAGAGTTTACCGAGAATGTAGGTTCAGATGTTGATAGCTGGTCTATTAGACAACCATTAGGAGTTTGCGCCGGAATAACTCCTTTTAATTTTCCAGCAATGGTTCCAATGTGGATGTTTCCAATGGCAATTGCTTGTGGAAATACATTTATATTAAAACCATCTGAAAAAGACCCTTCATGTTCGATAAAACTTGCAGAACTTTTTAAAGAAGCTGGTTTGCCAGATGGGGTATTTAATGTTGTCAATGGAGATAAAAAGGTTGTAGACGCAATTTTACTTAATAAAGATATTCAAGCAGTAAGTTTTGTCGGCTCTACTCCAATTGCAAAATATATTTACGAAAATTCAGCTAAAAATGAAAAAAGGGTTCAAGCTTTAGGAGGAGCAAAAAATCATTGTGTTGTTATGCCTGATTGTGATTTGGATCAAGCTGTAAATGGATTAATGGGAGCAGCTTATGGGTCTGCTGGTGAAAGATGTATGGCCCAATCGGTTGCAGTAGCTGTTGGTGGTATAGGAGATAAACTTGTTGAAAAGTTATCAAAGAAAGTTGAAGCTCTCAAAGTTGGCCCTGGAATGGACAAAAATTCGGAGATGGGACCTTTAGTTACTAAAGAACATTTAGATAAAGTTAGAAGTTATGTAGATCTTGGTGTGAGAGAAGGAGCTAAATTAGTTGTTGACGGAAGAGATTTAAAATTACAGGGATATGAAAAAGGTTTTTTTATAGGTGGATGTTTATTTGACGATGTAAAAAAAAATATGAGGATCTATAATGAGGAAATATTTGGACCAGTTTTGTCAGTTGTAAGAGCAAAGGACTTTTTTGAAGCAACACAGCTAGTAAATGATCATGAGTTTGGAAATGGAGTAAGTATCTTTACAAGAGATGGAGATGCCGCAAGAACTTTTTCAAGTAAAATTAAAGTTGGAATGGTTGGTATAAATATTCCAATACCTGTACCTATGGCTTTTCATAGCTTTGGCGGATGGAAAAGATCTCTTTTTGGAGACCAACATATGCATGGACCTGAGGGAGTAAGGTTTTATACTAAACTTAAAACAGTCACTTCAAGGTGGCCATCTGGTATAAGATCAAACCCTGAGTTTGTAATGCCAACAACGAAATAATATGAAAAAAAAAATATCATTAATTGGAGCTGGTCAAATAGGCGGAACATTGGCACATTTAATTTGTCTTAAAGAAATTGCCTCCGAAGTAGTGTTATTTGATGTTGCTCCTGGCATCGCAAAAGGAAAAGCATTAGATATTGCACAGTCATCTTCAGTTGACGGTTTTGACGTAAAATTTAAAGGGACAGATAAGTATGAGGATATAAAAGAATCTGATGTAATAATAATCACAGCCGGTGTTCCTAGAAAACCTGGAATGAGTAGAGATGACTTATTGGGTATAAATTTAAAAATTATGAAGCAAGTTGCTTCTGGTGTTAAAGCTAATTGTCCTGATGCATTTGTAATTTGTATCACTAATCCCCTGGATGTAATGGTAATGGCATTTCAAAAATATTCAAAATTACCAACAAATAAAGTGGTTGGAATGGCAGGCATTCTTGATAGCTCCAGGTTTAAGCTTTTTTTATCTTTAGAGTTAGGAATTCCAGTTAAACAAATAGATGCAATGGTTATGGGAGGTCATGGGGATACTATGGTTCCTCTTCCTAGATTTACAAAAGTAAATGGTAAAAATTTAAAAGATTTAATTAAAGAAGGAAAGATTTCCGAAGATAAAGTAGAAAGTATTAATCAAAGGACAAGAGATGGAGGCGCAGAAATAGTTAAGCTTTTAGAAAAGGGATCTGCTTATTATGCACCTGCCGCGTCGGGAGTTGAAATGGCTATATCTTTTCTTAATGATGAAAAAAAAATTTTGCCTTGCGCAGCTTATTTAAATGGAGAATATGGTGTGAAAAATATTTATGCTGGGGTTCCGGTTTTAATTGGAAATAAAGGTGTAGAAAAAATCGATGAAATTGAGCTAGATGAAAAAGAAAAAAAAGAATTTTTAAATTCGGTAAACTCTGTTGAAAAACTTTGGGAAGCGGCTGTAAAAATTGACCCTGAATTAAGCAATTAATGAACATTCATGAATATCAGGCAAAAAAATTATTAAAAAAATTTGGTGCTCCGGTTCCAAATGGAGTACATGGCTCTACTAGTGAAGAAATACTAAATAAAACTAAATTATTAAATACAGAAAAATACATTCTTAAGGCTCAAATACACTCTGGTGGTAGAGGAAAAGCTGGAGGAATTAAAATTACTAATACTTTAGAGGAATTAAAGCAAGCAGCAGATCAAATTTTGGGTAAAACTTTAGTTACCAATCAGACAGGACCAAAAGGTAAAAAAGTAAAAAAACTATATGTTGAAGAGTCATCAAACATAGACAAGGAATTTTATTTATCTTGCTTAGTAGATAGAGCTAAATCTAAGATTGCATTCATTTCATGTTTAGAAGGTGGAATGGATATAGAAGAAATAGCAATAAAGAAACCTGAAAAAATTATCACAACAAGAGTCGATGTTGAAAAAGAAATATCAGATACAGATTGCGAGAGAATTATAGAAGTATTTGAATTAGAGTATGATGCAAAAGATCAGGCTATTGATCTAATAAAATCTATTTATAAGATTTTTATAGAAAAAGACGCAAGTTTGATTGAGATAAATCCATTAGTTTTAACGAAAGAAAATAATATTCTTTGTTTAGATGCAAAAATTAATTTCGATGATAATGCTATTTTTAGACATCCAGACATTAGCGAACTTCGTGATTTAAATGAGGAAGATCCAATTGAGATTGAAGCAAAAAAAAAAGAATTATCCTATATCAAACTAGATGGAAATATTGGATGTATGGTGAATGGAGCAGGTTTAGCAATGGCAACGATGGATATAATTAAATTATTTGGAGGCAGTCCTGCAAACTTTTTAGATGTTGGTGGTGGGGCATCAAAAGATAAAGTATCAGCCGCATTTAAAATGATTCTAAGGGACAAAAATGTAAAAGGTATTTTAATAAATATTTTTGGAGGGATTATGAGGTGCGATGTATTAGCGTTGGGTGTTGTTGAAGCGGCAAAAGAAATGGAAATAGATATACCAATTGTTGTCAGATTAGCTGGTACAAATTATGAAAAAGGGAAAAAAATTTTAGAAGAATCTAAATTAAAAATTATTTCAGCATCTGATTTATCTGAAGCAGCGAAAAAGATAGTAGAGGTTACTAAATAAAATGTCTATTTTAGTGAATAAAAATACAAAACTTATATGCCAGGGTTTTACTGGATCCCATGGAACATTTCATTCTGAACAATCTATTTTATATGGAACTAACTTAGTAGGGGGTGTTACTCCAAGAAAAGGTGGACAAACACATCTTGGTAAGCCAGTTTTTGATACAGTTAGAGAAGCTAGAGAAAAAACAGGTGCAAATGCTTCTATGATTTATGTACCAGCAAAATTTGCAGCAAGTGCGATAATAGAAGCAATTGAAGCCTCTATTGAAATTATAGTTTGTGTTACTGAGGGAATTCCGATTATTGACATGTTGAGAGTAAAAAAATATTTATCAAAGTCTCATTCAAGATTAATTGGACCAAACTGCCCTGGTATTATTACTCCTGAAGAATGTAAAATTGGCATCATGCCTGGAAATATTCATAAAAAAGGATCAGTTGGAATAGTATCGAGATCTGGAACGCTTACTTATGAGGCAGTTGCTCAAACAACTGCTAATGGTTTAGGACAATCGACATGTATAGGAATTGGAGGCGACCCAATAAATGGAACAAACTTCATAGATTGTTTAGACTTATTTTTAAAAGACGAAAATACGAAGTCTATAATCATGATCGGTGAAATTGGTGGAAGTGCAGAAGAGGAAGCGGCTGAATTTATCTCCAAACACGAAATAAAAAAACCAATGGTAGGTTTTATAGCTGGTCTTACTGCTCCCAAAGGTAAGAGAATGGGGCATGCAGGTGCAATTATTTCAGGTGGGAAAGGTGGTGCTGAGGAGAAGATAAAAATTTTGGAAAAAGCAGGTATTACAATGACAGAGTCCCCAGCAAATATTGGAAAAATTCTACTAAATAAATTGTCACTTTAAAATTTAAAGTTAAACATTATAATAAGACACTTACAATGACTTCTAGCAAAAACATAGAATTTAAAAAAAATTCTTTTTTGAATAAATCAAATAGCGCATTTATTGAGGAAATGTACGTAAAGTATATTGAAAAAGATCCAAATTTACCAGAAAGCTGGAAAAATTATTTTTGTGATCTGAACGATGATATTCAATCTGTAATTAAAGAAGTGGAGGGACCATCTTGGGCTAGAAGAAAAAAGATTAATGTCAGCAAGTTAACAAGTCAAACATTAGATCTAAATCAAGGTTTGAATACATCACAAAATTCTATAACACAATCTATAAAAGCTATTGCTCTTATTAGGGCATATAGAATTAGAGGACATCTAATAGCAAGTCTTGATCCTCTGGGAATGATGGAGAGAAAATATATTCACGAACTTCATCCAGAAGATCATGGTTTTAAAAAAGAAGATTATAATAAAAAAATCTTTATAGGATCTTACTTAGACACTAACTCTGCATCTGTAAATCAAATTTTAAAAAAATTAAGAAAAGTTTATTGCTCAAATATTGGAGTAGAATACATGCATATCTCTGACCCAGTAGAAAAAGTTTGGTTTAGGGAAAGAATGGAAAAACAAGAAAATCAAATTAAGTTTACAATAAATGGAAAGAAAGCAATATTAAATAAAATTGTACAAGCTGAAGGTTTCGAAAAATTTCTTGCAAAGAAATTTGTTGGAACTAAAAGATTCGGTCTTGACGGAGCAGAGTCATTAATTCCTGCTTTAGAGCAAATAATTAAACGAGGTGGTCAACTTGGTGCTAAGGAAATAAAAATAGGAATGCCTCACAGAGGAAGATTAAATGTTCTAGCTAATGTTTTACAAAAATCATACAAAAGAATATTTAATGAATTTGCTGGAGAAATATCTAATTTTAGAAAGGAAGACTCTACTGGAGATGTCAAATATCATTTAGGAGCTTCTTCTGATAGAGAGTTTGATGGAAATTCTGTACATGTCAGTTTAACAGATAACCCTTCACATTTGGAAGCTGTCAATCCAATAGTTTTAGGACAGACAAGAGCTAAACAATTTTTTCACAAAGATACAAAAAGAAAAAAGGTAATTCCAATTTTGATCCATGGAGATGCAGCATTTGCGGGACAAGGTATTGTTGCTGAGTGTTTTGCTATGTCTGGACTAAAAGGACATAACACCGGTGGAACAATTCATATTATTGTTAATAATCAGATTGGATTTACTACAAGTCCAAGATTTGCACGTTCTAGTCCTTATCCATCTGACTTAGGAAAAATAGTAGACGCTCCTATTTTACATTGCAATGGTGATGATCCAGAGTCTGTTGTCCATTGCGCAAAAATTGCAATAGAGTTTAGGCAGAAATTCTCCAAAGATGTAGTGATAGATATAATATGTTATAGGAGATTTGGCCACAACGAGGGAGATGAACCATCTTTTACTCAACCTTCGATGTATAAAAAGATAAGGTCGCACCCTACTACTTTAAAAATATATGGTGAAAAATTAATTAGTGATGGAACTATAAATAAAGGTGAGTTTGATAATCAAATTGTTATGTTTAGGTCATTATTAGATGAACAGTTTAAAACTGCAAATGACATTAAACCAAAGCTTGATTGGTTTGAAGGGACATGGTCGAGATATCAACCTAAAAAAGGTAAAGACAGACGAGGACAAACTGGTGTTGAACTGGATAAAATATTTAAAATTTCAGAAAAAATTAATAAGGTTGATGAAAAATTTAATCTACATAAAACAATTCAAAAAATATTAAATAATAGACAAAAATGTATATCAGATAAAAAAAATATTGATTGGTCAAATGCTGAAAGTTTAGCTTTTGCAACACTTTTGGACGAAGGTTATCCAGTAAGATTAGTAGGGCAAGACTCTGGTAGAGGTACATTTAGTCAAAGACATTCAGTATTAAGAAATCAAGAGGATAATAGCAGATTTATTCCACTAAATAATATTTCGAAAAATCAAAAAAACTTTGAGATAGTAGATAGTTTGCTATCTGAACTAGCAGTCCTAGGTTTTGAATATGGATATAGTTTAGTTGAACCTGAAACTTTGACAATATGGGAAGCGCAATTTGGTGACTTTGCAAATGGAGCTCAAGTGATAATTGATCAGTTTATTTCATCAGGAGAAAGAAAATGGTCTCGTGCATCTGGGCTAGTTTTACTTTTACCGCATGGGTATGAGGGGCAAGGCCCAGAACATTCATCTGCTAGGTTAGAAAGATTTTTACAACTCTGTGGTCAAGAAAACCTCCAAGTTTTGAATTGTACAACGCCTGCAAATTATTTTCATGCTTTAAGGAGACAAATACATAGAGATTTTAGAAAGCCTCTTGTTATAATGACTCCTAAATCATTATTGAGACATAAGGTTTGCGTTTCTAATTTAGAAGATTTTAGTAAAAAAAACTCTTTTCATAGGATTTTAGAAGATCATGCATTTAATAAAAAAAATGGTTTTCTAGAATTAAAAAGGTCGAAAAAAATAAGAAAAGTAATACTATGTTCAGGAAAAATATATTTTGATCTATTAGAAGCCAGAGAGAAACTAAAGGGAAATGATATTGTTTTATTAAGAATTGAGCAACTCTACCCTTTCCCAGCTAAATCATTAGTAAAATCTATTAAACCATATGCAAAAAACGCTGAATTTATATGGTGTCAGGAAGAACCAAAAAATATGGGTGCATGGTCTCATGTGAGGGATTATATACAATGGACATTAGACTTTATAAAAGCTAATAATGAAAAGGTTTCTTATATTGGAAGAGCACCTGCTGCTTCACCGGCTACCGGTTATGCCAAAAGACATGTTGCTCAACAAAAAGAAATTTTAGAAAAAGTATTTAAATAAATGAGTGAAAAAATAGTAGTTCCTGCTTTAGGCGAAAGTGTAACTGAGGCCACAATTGCTAAGTGGTTAAAAAGTGTTGGTGATACAGTTGAAGTTGATGAACCTATTGTAGAACTAGAAACAGACAAAGTAAATTTAGAGGTACCATCTCCTGTTAGTGGAACAATCGGCGACATCAAACATAAAGATGGAGAAGTAGTAGAAGTTGGAGCTATCTTAGGGTCAATCCAAGCTAATGGTAAAGAAACTGTGCAAGAAATTGAAAAAATAGAACCAGATGTTAAAATTGAAGAGGTGAAGGACCCGCCAAAAAAAGAAGTTGAAAAGATTGTAGAAGAAATAAAACCTTTACAATTAGAAGAAGCAATAGAAGATGAAGCATCCTCAGAAGAAGAACCTTTGGTCCTTACGGAGGAAATACCTAGTAATGGTTCTAGAAAAAATAATTTGTCAAATAAACTTTCTCCATCAGTTAGAAAAATTGTTGCAGAAAATAAAATAGACATAAAATCAATACAGGGATCAGGAAAAGATGGTCAAGTTCTTAAAGGTGATTTATTAAATTTAATGTCAAAATCTCCAAAACCTTCAGAAAGAAAAATTAAATTTGGGCAAGAAGAAAGAATTAAAATGAGTAGATTAAGACAGACAATCGCAAAAAGACTCAAGCAAGCACAAGAGAATGCTGCTCTTTTAACAACATTTAACGAAGTTGATATGGCAAATGTTATTAAAATGAGAAAAGATTATCAGGATGATTTTGTAAAAAAGTATGGTGTTAAGCTTGGATTTATGTCTTTTTTTGTAAAAGCAAGTATTGAAGCTCTCAAATTATTTCCAGCTGTTAATGCTGAAATAGATGGCGAAGAAATAGTCTATAAAAATTATTATAATATAAGTTTTGCTGTCGCTACGGATAAAGGATTAGTAGTTCCTGTTTTAAAAAATGCAGACGAAATGTCTTTTGCACAAATTGAGAGTGAAATTAAAACAATCTCCGAAAAAGCTAGAGACGGTAAGCTTAGTATAGAAGATCTTCAAGGGGGTACATTTACTATTAGCAATGGTGGTGTTTATGGCTCAATGCTTTCTACTCCAATTTTAAATTTGCCTCAGTCAGGAGTACTAGGCATGCATAATATTGTTGATAGACCTGTTGTGGTTGATGGTGGAATTAAAGTTAGACCTGTTATGTATTTAGCTCTTTCATACGATCATAGAATAATCGATGGTAAAGACTCTGTATCATTTTTAAAATTAATAAAAGAAAAATTAGAGAGTCCAGAAAAATTATTTTTAGAAATTTAATGTCTGAAAAATTTCAAGCGGTAGTAATTGGTGGTGGCCCTGGTGGCTATGTGTGTGCAATAAGATTATCTCAATTAGGTTTTAAAACAGCTTGCGTTGAATCTCGAAATACACTTGGTGGTACCTGTCTTAATGTGGGATGTATACCCTCAAAAAGCCTACTGAACTTGTCAGAAAATTTTCAAAAAGCAAAAAAATTCCAAAATCTAGGAATTGAAGTAGGTGAGGTAAAATTAAATTTAGAAAAGATGATGAAAAATAAAGAAAAATCGGTCTCTATTCTTACAAAAGGGGTCGAATTTTTGTTTAAAAAAAATAAAGTTTCTCATTTCAATGGAACTGGCTCTATAGCAACTGCAAATGAAGTTTTAGTAACCACAAAAGATAATAAAAAAATTTCTTTAAAAACAGATAATATAATTATTTCTACAGGTTCAATACCAGTTGAGCTTCCTGGAATTAAGTTTGATGAAAAAATTATTTTGTCTTCATCTGGAGCACTTGATCTTAAAAAAGTTCCAAAAAAAATGCTCATAGTAGGCGGTGGGTATATTGGTCTTGAAATGGGGTCTGTATGGTCAAGGTTGGGCTCGGAAGTACATGTAGTCGAAGCATTAAACCATATTACACCAGGAATGGACAAAGAAATTTCTTCTGAGTTTTTAAAAATTTTAAAAAAACAGGGAATTATTTTTCACCTTGAGACAAAAGTACAAAATATTAAAAATGAAAAAAGTTCTGCGAAGGTTTTAATTCAAGATAAAACTGGCAAAAGCAGTGAATTAATTGCAGATGTTATTTTAATTTCTGTTGGTAGAAAAGCAAATACAAAAAATCTTAATTTGGAAAAAATTGGTGTGAGTTTAGATAATAAAAAAAGAATTAAAGTTAATAAAGAATTCAGAACTAGCGTAAAAAATGTTTTTGCAATAGGTGATGTAATCTCAGGTCCAATGTTAGCACACAAGGCAGAAGAAGAAGGTATAGCGGTTGCAGAATTGATAGCTGGACAATCAGGACATGTAAATTATGACTTAATTCCTGGAGTAATCTATACATCTCCTGAGGTTGCTGTAATCGGAAAAACTGAAGAGCAATTACAAGATGATAATATAAAATATAAAATTGGCAAATTTCCTTTTATGGCTAATTCAAGAGCGAAAACTGTAAATAATGCAGAAGGTTTTGTAAAAATATTAGCAGATGAAAAGACTGATAAAGTACTAGGTGTTCACATGATTGGATCGCACGTTGGAGAAATGATTGCAGAAATGGCTGTTGCTATGGAATTTGGGGCAAGCTCAGAAGATATAGCAAGGACTTGCCATGCTCATCCTACATTTTCAGAAGCAATCAAAGAAGCAGCGTTATCTGTTGAAAAAAGAGCAATACACTCTTAAAAAAATACATAATATACTTTAATGAAGGTTCCGATTCTTTTGCCGAAAGTATTCAATCACCCATTTACTTATGAAACCAGTCTTAAACTAAAATTAGGCGACTATGTAGAGGTTCCTTTTGGAAACTCAAAAACAGTCGGAGTAGTTTGGGATGATTTCGAAAAAAACCAATTTAAAAAGTTTAAAACAAAAAAAGTAATAAAAAAACTCAATTTACCGAATTTAAATAAAAAAATGATAAAATTCATTAATTGGTTCTCTGAATATAATATCATTCCAAAAGGTATGGCGCTAAAATTAAGTTTATCAAGCAATGATATTCTAGAGAAATTTCCAGAAGATGAATTAGAAAACTTTTCTAATCATCACAAAAAAAAAGAATTTGAGTTAACTAAATCGCAAGAAGAAAGTCTAAAAAAGCTAGAAAAAAAAAGTAATGAATTTCGAGTGCATGTTGTTCAAGGCGTAACTGGATCCGGTAAAACTATTGTTTATTTCCATGCAATTAAAAAAATTCTTGAAAGATCGAAACAATGTTTAATTTTATTACCTGAAATAGGGTTAATTTCTCAATTTGAAAAAAAATTTACCGAGTTTTTTGGTTTTAACCCTGCGGTTTGGCATTCTGGAATAACTCCAAGAAAAAGAAAAATTATTTGGAGTGGAGTCGTAAATAATAAATTAAAAGTGGTAATTGGAGCGAGGTCGTCATTATTTCTTCCGTTTAAGAATTTAGGGCTTATAGTTGTAGACGAGGAACATGACCAATCATTTAAACAGGACGAAGGTGTAATTTATAATGCTAGAGATATGTCTATATCAAGAGCGTACTTTGAAAATTTTCCAATTAATTTAGTAACATCCATTCCTTCATTAGAAACTTTTAATAATATTAAAAAGGGAAAATTTTCAGTGTCAAAAATATCTGAAAGATTTAGGAAAGCGTCTTTGCCTAATTATGAAATAATTAATTTAAATAAAACTAAGTTAGAACCTAACTCCTGGTTATCTAAAGAGATAATTGAAAAAGTAAAATTACATTTGTCTAAAAATGATCAAATATTATTTTTTGTTAACCGCAGAGGTTTTTCTCCAAATGTTTTTTGTAAAAAATGTTTAAAAATTTTTTCTTGTCCAAATTGTTCTATCAATATGGTTTATCATAAAACTAAAGAAATTCTATTATGTCATTATTGTGGGTATAAATCAAAAATCAAAACTGAATGTAAAGATAATAAAAGTTGTGATTTAGTTTTTTATGGTCCAGGAGTGGAAAGAATTGCTGAAGAAGTTAAAAAAAAATTTCCTACAAAAAATCAACTAATTTTTTCAAGCGATACAATGAATAAAAAAAATTCAAAAGATTTATTAAAACAGATAGTTGATAACAATATTCAAATTTTAGTTGGAACACAGCTAATTTCCAAAGGTTTTCATTTTCCACATTTAAACTGTATTGTCGTTGTTGATATAGATCTAAATTCACAAGGACATGACTTGAGAGGAACTGAAAAGAATCTACAACTTTATCATCAACTTTCTGGAAGAGCAGGTAGAGCTGGCAAACCAGCCACAGTATATTTTCAAACTTACAACTTAAATAAAAACATGATTACAGATATAACAAATGATAATCCAGAAATTTTTTTAGAAAAAGAACTTGAGTTAAGAAAATTAAATGGACTTCCTCCTTTTCAGAGATTCATTTCATTAATAATTACAGGTCTTAATGAAAAAAAAACTGAACAAGAAGCAAATAGATTTAAAATTTATATAGAGAAAATTTTAGATGGAAAAGTATTAGGACCTGTAAATTCACCTATATTTCGTATTCGAAAAAAATTTAGAGTAAGGCTATTAATAAGATCAAAAAAAAATTTAAATATTCAAAAAAAATTGGCTTTTTTAATATCAAATTTTAAGTTTTTAAATGGAATAAAACTGACAGTTGATGTTGATCCAATAAACTTCAATTAATCAACAAAATATCAACCTATTTAGACAACGAGATACTTGAAGACAATAGTTGCATATGTTAATTAATTTTCGAATTTTATAAACTTGTCAATTCATATAAGGATCTAAATTGAGTAAAAAAGACAGTCTCTCTGAGGTTACATTTAGCAGATATTCTCTGGCTCTTTATGAACTAGCGGATGAGTCGAGTCTTGTGAAGGATATAGAAAATCAAGCTTTAACAATGTTTGATTTGATATCTAAAAGTGAAGATTTGAAATTTTGCATTAAAAGTCCAACAATAAATAAAAGTGAGTTGGAAAAATTAATAAACATAATATCTGAAAAGACCAATATAAATGAATTATTTAAAAGATTTCTCTTATTTCTTGTAAATAAAAGAAGATTTTTTTACGTTGATAGAATTCTAAAAGAATTTATTGAAACTTGTTCCAAAAAAAGAGGTGAAATTAAAGCCGAGTTAATATCTGCAAAGGAATTAAGTGAAAACGATATAGAAAACGTAAAAAAAGATTTATCAAATTCCTTTAACTCAAAAATAAGACTAAGCTATAAAAATGATAAAAGTTTAGTTGGTGGTTTGATCCTACAAGTTGGAAGTACCATGATTGATACATCAATTAAAAATAAATTACAAAAAATTGAAAAACAAATGATAGAGGCATAAATGGAAATAAATCCTTCAGAAGTTACAAAAATATTAAAAGAGCAAATAAAGAAATTCGGTGATAAGGCTGAAATTACTGAGGTAGGACAAGTTTTATCTGTTGGAGATGGTATAGCTAGAGTGTACGGATTAGATAACGTTCAAGCTGGTGAAATGGTCGAGTTTTCTGATGGCTCTAAAGGTATGGCTTTAAACTTAGAAAGTGAAAACGTAGGTGTTGTAATATTTGGAGATGACAGAGCAATTAAAGAGGGAGACACTGTAAAAAGAACTGGTGAAATAGTAGATACTCCAATTGGAAAGGAATTATTAGGTAGAGTTGTTGACGGTTTAGGGAATCCTATTGATGGCAAAGGTGCTTTGGATAAAAATATTAAAAAGAGCAGAGTTGAAGTAAAAGCGCCAGGAATTATTCCAAGAAAATCTGTAAGCGAGCCGATGCAATCAGGTTTAAAAGCAATTGATAGTTTAGTTCCTATTGGAAGAGGGCAACGAGAGTTGATTATAGGCGATAGACAAACAGGTAAAACTGCGGTTGCAGTTGATACAATAATTAATCAAAAAAAAATTAATGAGAGTGGAGATGAAAAGCAAAAGTTATATTGCATTTATGTTGCAATAGGACAAAAAAGATCAACAGTAAGACAAATTCAAAAGACATTAGAAGAAGCCGGAGCAATGGAATATACAACTATTGTTGCTGCAACAGCTTCAGATGCAGCTCCATTGCAGTTTTTAGCCCCATATACCGGTTGTACAATGGGGGAATTTTTCAGAGACAACGGTATGCATGCTTTAATAATTTATGATGATTTATCTAAGCAAGCCGTCGCCTATAGACAAATGTCTTTATTGTTGAGAAGACCTCCTGGAAGAGAGGCCTATCCTGGTGATGTATTTTACCTTCATAGCAGATTACTAGAAAGAGCTGCTAAACTTGGAGATGAGCATGGTGGAGGTTCTTTGACGGCATTACCAATAATTGAAACACAAGCTGGAGATGTTTCTGCTTACATACCAACAAATGTTATATCTATTACAGATGGACAAATATTTTTAGAAACAAATTTATTTAATCAAGGAATTAGACCCGCAATTAACGTTGGTCTTTCAGTTTCAAGAGTTGGATCCGCTGCACAAACAAAAGCAATGAAAAAGGTTTCAGGATCAATGAAGTTAGAACTGGCTCAATACAGAGAAATGGCAGCTTTTGCTCAATTTGGATCTGATCTTGACGCTTCAACTCAAAAGCTGCTAAACAGAGGTTCGAAGTTGACTGAGCTTTTAAAACAAAAACAATTTTCTCCAATGACAGTTGCTGAACAAGTTATTTCAGTATTTTGTGGAGTAAGGGGATATCTTGACGATGTTGATCAAAAAGATATTTCTGATTTTGAAAATAAAATTTTGCAAAAATGTAAAAATGATAAACCAGAAATTTTAGAGTCTATTTCAAGTGCAGGTAAACTAGAAGAAGATACTGAAAAAATGTTAATTGAACTAATTAATGAATTTAAGAAAGGTTTTAAATAAAAGCAAATGGCAAGTTTAGATGATCTAAAAAAAAGAATAACAAGTGTGAAATCAACACAAAAGATAACTAAGGCAATGAAAATGGTAGCCGCAGCAAAACTTAAAAGAGCTCAGGAAAATGCAGAGAAGGGTCGCCCATATTCTGAAAAAATGAATAATATAATTTTAAATTTATCAAATGGAATATCGGATACAGAAAATGCACCAAAGCTTCTAGCAGGAACAGGTCAAGATAAAGTCCATTTATGTGTGGTATTAACATCAGATAGAGGTCTTTGTGGTGGTTTTAACTCTAATATTATTAAAAAAGCAAAAGCATACTTTAGCAAAATGGTAAGTGAAGGGAAAAATTTTAAAATTATAACTGTAGGATCCAAGGGAGATGATCAGCTTAAGAGACAATATAATGATAAAATAGTGGAGAGAATATCGTTTAAAGACTCAAAAAACGTAAATTTTTTTGACGCTGAAAAAGTCTCAAAGATGATTATTGAAAGCTTCCAAAAAAATGAATTCGATGTATGTACAATTTTTTATAATAAATTTAAGAATGTAATCACTCAAATTCCACAGGCTCAGCAAATAATACCTTTGAAATCATCTGATACTAAAAAAAAAGATGAAAGGGATAATTATGAATTTGAACCAGAAGAAGATGAAATATTAGGAAATTTGTTGCCAAAAAACATTTCTACACAAATTTTTAAAGCTATGTTAGAAAATTCAGCTAGCGAGCAAGGTTCTAGAATGAGTGCTATGGATAATGCAACAAGAAATGCTGGAGAAATGGTTGATAAGTTGACTATTCAGTATAATAGAAGCAGACAAGCAGCTATTACAAAAGAACTAATAGAAATAATATCAGGAGCGGAAAGTTTATAATTATGAGAAAAGGAAAAATTACACAAATTATTGGTGCGGTAGTTGACGTTAAGTTTGACGGAGAACTGCCTGAAATTTTAACTGCCTTAGAGTGCAGAAATGGAGATAATAGGCTAGTGTTGGAAGTTGCCCAACATCTTGGAGAAACAAGTGTAAGAACTATTGCAATGGATGCAACAGAAGGTTTAAAGAGAGGAGACGAAGTTACAGATACTGGAGCTCCTATAAAGGTACCGGTTGGTCCAGAAACTTTGGGAAGAATTGTAAATGTAATTGGAGAGCCAATTGATGAAAAGGGTGAGATCAATACAAAAGAAAATTGGCCAATACATAGGGCTGCCCCAGAATTTAATGATCAATCAACTGAAACAGAAATCTTAGTTACTGGAATTAAAGTTGTTGATCTGTTAGCTCCTTACGCCAAAGGAGGAAAAATTGGTTTATTTGGCGGTGCAGGTGTAGGAAAAACAGTTTTAATTATGGAATTAATCAACAACGTAGCAAAAGCGCACGGTGGATTCTCAGTTTTTGCAGGAGTTGGAGAAAGAACAAGAGAAGGAAACGATCTTTATCATGAAATGATTGAGTCTGGAGTAATAAAACCAGATGGAGCAGGTTCAAAGGCCGCTTTAGTTTACGGTCAAATGAATGAACCTCCAGGAGCAAGAGCAAGAGTTGCTTTATCAGGACTTACAGTTGCTGAGTATTTTAGAGATCAAGAAGGTCAAGATGTGTTATTTTTTGTTGATAATATTTTTAGATTCACGCAAGCAGGCTCAGAAGTGTCTGCATTGTTAGGACGTATCCCATCTGCTGTCGGATATCAACCGACCTTAGCAACAGATATGGGAAATTTACAAGAAAGAATTACAACTACTAACAAAGGATCAATTACATCGGTTCAGGCAATATATGTACCTGCTGACGACTTAACTGATCCAGCACCAGCAACCTCATTCTCACACCTTGATGCTACAACCGTTCTTTCAAGACAAATAGCTGAATTAGGAATTTATCCAGCAGTTGATCCACTTGATTCAACTTCTAGAATTTTAGATCCAAGAATAGTTGGTGATGAACATTATAGAGTTGCAAGAGAAGTTCAAAAAATTTTGCAGACTTATAAATCTTTGCAAGATATTATTGCAATTTTAGGTATGGATGAATTATCCGAGGAAGATAAATTAACTGTTGCAAGAGCAAGAAAAATTCAAAGATTTTTATCACAACCGTTTTTTGTTGCAGAAGTTTTTACTGGTTCACCAGGAAAATTAGTAGATCTAGAGGCAACAATCAAAGGCTTCGATGCAATTTGCAAAGGTGAGTATGATCATCTACCTGAAGCAGCCTTTTATATGGTTGGAACTATAGAAGAAGCCATAGAGAAAGCTGAGAAAATGTCAAAAGATGCTGCTTAATGAGTGAAGAATTTAATTTAGAAATAGTTAATCCTGAAAAATCATTTCTAAATAAAGAGGATGTTTCAGAGGTTGTTGTGCCTGCTTTCGAAGGGGAGATGGGTATACTTAAAGATCATATTTCTATCATTTCATTTTTAAAACCCGGAATACTCAAAGTTTTTTCAAAGAGTGGCGAGGATAAATACTACGTAGAGGATGGCATAATAGAGTTTAAAGAAAATACCTTGTCTGTTTTGACAAGTTCAATATTTAGTTTAGATAAAATAGACAAAAATTATATTTCTCAATCTTTAAGTGAAACTGAAAAACTCTTAGGTAAAGATGATTTAGATGATCAGAGTAGATTTTTAATTTCACAAAAGATTGATGTTTTAAAGTCTATAAACTCTAATTAGGAACAACCTTTCTAATCTCCCTAGTAACTTTTTGATAAACTTCTTTTTTAAAATCTACTACTGCATCATTTAATTGATCAATATCTATCCATTTCCATTCAAGGAATTCTGGTTTAGCAGTATTTATGTTTATTTCCTCGTCTGAGCCATTAAATTTCATTATAAACCATTTTTGTTTTTGACCCTTAAACTTTCCTCTCCAAATTATACCTAAAAGACGCTTTGGAAGTAAGTAAGTAATAAAATCATCTATCTCTCTGATTAATGTAACACTCGTAATACTTGTTTCCTCTTTAAGTTCTCTTATTGCTGCCTCAAAATAATTTTCATTTTCATCTTTTCCGCCCTGGGGCATTTGCCAAAAATTTTTAGGATTATCAATTCGTTTAGCTACTAATACTTTATTTCTTGAGTTTAAAACTACAATTCCTACACCATCTCTGAGAGGCAATTTTTGAAGATCTATTTCCATCTTATCCGTTTAAAAGTTTTACGGCAAAATCTAATTGATTATCACTTTCAGTATTAATTCTAAATTCATCAGAATCTTCCGATATTTCAATATCGGGATCAACCCCAACTTCAGAAATCGAAACACCTGAAGGTAGATAATACTTTGAAATAGTTAATCGTATAGCTCCATTATTTTTTAGTGGAATAATTGATTGTACAGAGCCCTTACCATAAGTAGTTTCCCCAACAAGTATTGCTCTTTTATGATCTTTTAAGGCACCAGCTAATATTTCAGAAGCTGAAGCTGAACCATTATTAATTAATACAACTAAGGTTTTTCCGTTTAGTATATCTCCAGTATTAGCAAACCATTTTCTGTTTTCATTTTCTTTCCTTGACTTTGTTGAAACAATCTCACCATCTGAAAGGAAGAAGTCCGAAATTTTAATAGCCTGAGATAATAGTCCTCCAGGATTATTTCGTAAATCTAATATATATCCATTTATCTTCTTGTCTTTATCAAACTCTCTAATTTTTTTTTTTACCTGTGCACTGCTATTTTCATTAAATGCTGTTAATCTTATATATCCAATATTGTTATCTATCTTTTCAGATTTTACGGATTGAATTTTAATTATTTTTCTAGTTATATTAAAAACTAAGGCTTTTCTTTCTCCTCTTCTTCGAACAGTAATTTCAATATCTGAACCGACAGGACCTCTCATCAGGTCAACTGCTTGACTTAATGTTTTACCTTGGACTTGGTGATTATTAATCTTTACAATATAGTCTCCCGCTTTAACCCCTGCTTCATATGCAGGCGACTCATCGAGAGGTGATATTACTTTAACAACACCTGCTTCCATGCTTACCTCAATACCTAAACCACCAAATTCTCCACTAGTTTCTGTCCTCATACTTTCAAAAGTCTCTGGAGACATATAAGCAGAATAAGGATCTAAGGATTGAAGTACTCCGTTTATTGCTGCATCCATTACTTCATTTTGATTAATCTCATCTACGTATTCTTTATTTATTTTATCTAGAACATCACTAAAAATATCTATTTTTTCATAAATTGTAGTTTCATCATTTGCTGGATATGAGGGTTTTGATAGAACAATTAATATAAAGATAAATATATTGATGAGTTTAAATAATTTCATATAATTAATTTTTCTTTTGGAATTAGTTCTGACCACATTTTTTCTAATTCATAAAATTTTCTTTTCTCTGGGTTAAATATATGAATTATTATATCAATTCCATCTATAAGCTTCCAATCACTACTCTCATTTCCTTCAATTTTACAATTTTTTATTCCACTCATTTTTATTTCTTCGACAACTTGTTCTGACAAAGCCTGTATATGTCTAGATGAAGTTCCACTTGCTATAATCATGTAATCAGCAATTGAGCTTTTATTTTTTAGATCAATACTTATTACATCTAACGCTTTGTTAGTATCTAGTGTTTTAAGAATTAATGATTTTAGATTTGAGATTTTATCCATTAATTATCAATCAGACTATCAAATTTTTCTTAATTGAGAAGATGAAATATTAACTTTTTTGAATTTAATAAATTTCAATCTTTTTTTACTGATCTTCTTATATGCTATAGATTTAAGACATTCTGATTTAAAATTATCTCTATCAAAGACTAGTATTTGACAAATTTTTGGAATTTCTTGCCAGTTTCTCCATTTATGGAAGCTTACTAGGTTATCAGCTCCCATGATAAAATAAAAATCTGTATTTTGATTTTTTTTACAAAGGTATTTAATGTACTTATACGTTCTGTTAGATTTGCATTTATTTTCAATATAAACGACTTCTATAAATTTATTTCTTAAAATTAGTTTTTTCGATAGAGCTATCCTCCTACGTAAGGTATAAAAGCATTTTTTTTTAAAAGGATTTCTTTTTGTTATAACCCAAAAAACTTTATTTAATTTAAATTTTTTTTTTGCTTCTTTTGAAATTTTAATATGGCCTAAATGAGCAGGATCAAAACTACCTCCTAGAATTCCAATTTTATTATGTAATTTTTTTCTCAATTTATTTTCTTATTTGCCCTGTCCCAAAAACTTCGTATTTATAAGATACGAGTTGACCTAGTCCGACAGGGCCCCTTGGAGGTAAGTTGTTTGTTGATATTCCCACCTCTGCTCCAAAACCAAATTCGCCTCCATCAGCAAATTGTGTTGATGTGTTATGCATAGTTATTGAACTTTTTACGTTTTTTAAAAAAATCTCTGATGTCCTTTTATTTCTACAAATTATTGCATCAGTATGTTTTGTCCCATATTTATTTATATGCCTTATAGCTTCGTTTACATCTTTAACTGATTTGATGGAGACTTTTGACGCCAAATATTCTGTTTTCCAATTTTTTTCAGATGCTAAAATAGTATTTCCTTTATAAATTTTTCTAATTTTATTGTCAGTATAAACAACACACTTATTACTTTCTAGTTTGGTGATTAATGCTTTAGAAAATTTTTTTAATAATTTTTCATTTAATAAAACGGTTTCAGTAGCGCCACAAATAGCAGTATTTCTTAATTTTGCATTTAAAACTACTTTTAAAGCCATATTTAAATTTGCACTTTTATCGATGTAAGTATGACATAATCCTTCTAGGTGTCCAATAACTGGTAATTTAGATGTCTCTTGAACTTTTTTTACCAGATTTTTTCCACCTCTAGGTATAATTATATCTATATATTTTGTCATTTTTGAAAGCATATAATCTACTACTTTTCTATTTTTTATATTAATAAATTGCACATAGTTTGGATCAACTTTACAAATTTTAAGAGATCTTCTAAATAAGTTAGATAATATTTTATTAGTAAAATAGGCCTCTGAACCTCCTTTTAAAATAACGCAATTACCCGATTTAAAACATAAACATGATACATCAGATGTAACATTTGGCCTACTTTCATAAATTATACCAATCACTCCGATAGGGACAGAAACTTTTTTAATTTTAAGTCCATTTGGTCTTTTCCACTGTTCTAAAATTTTATTAGTTGGATCTTTTAACTTTAATATTGACTTAATTGAATTAACAATTGCATTAATTTTATTTAAGTCTAATTCTAATCTAGATATAAAATTAGATTTTAATCCAATTTTTTTTGCGTAATCTATATCTTTTTTATTTTGCAATAAAATAAGTTTTCGGTACTTATTAATTGATAATGCATAATTAGTTAAAACTCTATTTTTGGTGTCTTTGTCTATTTTCTTTTCAAAAGCTTTTTTTGATTTTTTTCCAAGCCTCTCAAAATATTTTTTCATTATATAGCCACCATATCATCTTTATGCACAACTTCAGATTTAGCAATATATCCTAATAACTCTTGGATTTTATTTGAATGTTGTCCCTTAATTTTTAAGATCTCTTCTGATGTAAATGAACTTAACCCTCGAGCATATTCATTCATATTTTTATTAACAATTTTAATATGATCGCCTTTATTAAATTTACCGTTTACTTTTTTTATTCCTGCTGCAAGTAGACTTTTTCCTTGTTTTAAAGCCTTGATTGCTCCATCATCAATAACTAATTCACCTTTAGGTGAAATTGAGCTAATTATCCATTTTTTTCTAGCATCGAGCTTTGATACCTCTGTTATAAACCAAGTACAGTTATTTTCTTTTTGTATTTGACTTAAGGGTTTCAGAATTAATCCATTTGCAATTACCATCTGACATCCAGATTTTTGACAAACTTTAGCGGCATCTATCTTTGTTTTCATTCCACCAGTTCCATAAATTCCACTTTCATTACTTGCGATTCTTTCAATTTTTTCGTCAATTTTATTAATCTTTTTAATCAACACTGCGTCTTTAAAAAGTTTCGGATTTTTTGTGTACAGGCCATTTACATCTGAAAGTAAAATCAAACAATCTGCTCCTGAAATTTGAGCTACTCTGGATGCTAATCTGTCGTTATCGCCATATTTTATTTCTGAAGTTGCAATACTATCATTTTCATTCACAATAGGTATAAACCCAAGCTGAAATAAATTATTTATAGTTCTTTTTGCATTAATTGCTCTTCTTCTTTGCTCGGTATCCTCAAGGGTAAGTAGAATCTGAGAAAGATTTAATCTTATTTTATTAAAATTTTTTTTAAAAAGATTCATTAGTTCTATTTGTCCAATTGAAGCGACCGCTTGGCTTTTATCTAGTTTTAAGTTTGACTTTTTTAAATTTAATTTTTTACATCCTAAAGCAATAGCACCAGAGGTGATTATTATAATCTTTTTGCCTTGTTGAGTAAGTTTTTTTATGTCTTTTGAGAACTCAACTAACCATTTAGTTCTAATTTTCATATTATCATCAATTAATAAAGATGATCCAATTTTAACAGCAACGGTTTTTGAGTTTTTAAGATACATAGTTTATTAATTTTGATTTTATTTTTGCTATACTTTCCGATTCTATTGTTGACATACTTAAAGTCTTTTTTTTAATTTTAATTTCAAATTCATTAACTTTTTTTTGTAAATCATTCTTTTCAATAAGGTCAATTTTATTAAATACTATAATTTCCTTTTTTTTAATCAATTCTTTTCCATAATTTTTGAGTTCATTTCTTACCTGTTTATATGATGAAATTAAGTCATCTTCATTAATATCAATCAAATGAAGAAGAGTTTTGCATCTCTCAATATGTTTTAAAAATTTAATTCCTAAACCTGTTCCTGTGTGTGCTCCTTCGATTAACCCAGGAATATCTGCCAAAGTAATTTCTTTATCGTCGTAGACTGCAACGCCTAAATTTGGGTTTAACGTTGTGAATTTATAATTTGCAATTTTTGGTGTAGCACTTGTCATAGAGGCCAACAAACTTGATTTTCCAGCATTTGGTAAACCAATTATTCCAATATCCGCTATTGTTTTTAATTGAAGCCAAATCCAAAATTCTTCGCCTTTGACGCCTTTCGTAATTTTTTTAGGTGCTCTATTTGTTGAGGATTTAAATTTAGTATTTCCAAAACCTCCTCTACCACCTGTAGCAACAATAAATTCATCATTATTATTCTTAAAATCATATATAAGAGTTTTATTATCTTCCTCAAATACTTGGGTTCCAATAGGAACTTTCAGAAAAAGATCCTCCCCACTTTTACCAGTCATTTTTTTCCCTTTTCCGTCTTGTCCTCTTTGAGCTTTAAAATGTTGCTGATATCGATAATCAATTAAAGTATTTAAGTTTCTTTCTGATTTTAAAATTACAGAACCTCCCTTACCGCCATCCCCACCATCAGGTCCGCCGAATTCTATAAATTTTTCCCTTCTAAAACTAGGTGATCCTGAACCACCGTCTCCTGCTTTAATGAATATTTTGACTTGATCTAAAAATTTCATGATACAACACCTTTAAATTAATATGTTGTATATTAATTGGGCTTTACAGATACAAATGTTCTATCTGATTTAGTTTTTTTATACTCAACAGTTCCTTTTATTTTAGAAAAAATAGAGTGGTCTTTACCCATACCTACATGTTCACCAGGGAAAATTTTGGTACCTCTTTGTCTAACAATTATATTTCCTGGTATTACTTTTTGACCAGCATAAATTTTGACACCAAGCCTTCTACCAGCACTATCTCTACCGTTCCTTGATGATCCACCTGCTTTTTTTGTTGCCATAATCTATTCCGTATATTTACTCTTTAATTTTCTCTTTTTTAGTCTTTTCTTTTGACTTTTCTGTCATTTTCGCCGCTTCAGATATAACTTTTCCATCTTTAGCGATTATTTTGTTTATTCTTACTAATGAAAATTCTTGTCTGTGTCCGTTTTTTCTTCTTGAGTTCTTTCTTCTTCTTTTTTTAAAAATTAGTACAGTTCTATTTTTACCATTTTTTAATATCTCAGCTTCAACTTTAGCACCTTCAATTTTAGGTGAGCCAACTTCTGCATTATTTTCATCTCCATAAGCAAGTATATTTTTAAATTCAATTTTTTCTTTATCAATTAATTTTTCAACTTTAAGGATTTCACCAGCTTTTACTTTGTACTGTTTTCCACCAGTTTGTATGATTGCAAATGACATAAAATAATCTTTAATTTATGCTGCAATATAGTTATACGGTATTTTTAGTCAAGTGATATCGATTAAAAATTATCCTTTAAATCCCTTAATTTTGAAAATTCTTTTAAGTTTTTAGCTCTTAGAAAAATATTACAATCTAATTCCTCTTTTAAAGTAGACGGAACAGTGGGCATGCCTTTATCTAATTTTTTCTTAATATTTGCAATTTTTATTTTAAGCTCAGAGTTATTTTTATCAAACTTGTCACAGAAAATAGAGTTATTTAAAGTATACTCATGTCCAAAATATATTTTTGTTTCTGGAGACAATTTTTTTAATTTTGATAATGAGTTAAACATGTCATTATAACTTCCTTCAAAAATCCTGCCACAACCTAAAGAGAATAAAGTATCTCCTGTAAAAATTATTTTTTCATTAAAAAAAGAAAAACAAATATGACCTGATGTGTGTCCAGGTACATGAATAACTTTAAATTCGAATGGACCATCTTTCCAAATCTGTTTATCATCCAAAAAAAAATCAATCTTAGGAATTCTTTCTTTATCGTCCTTAAAAGCAAGAATCTTTGCGCCAAATTTGCTTTTTAAAATATTATTACCACCAATATGATCATGATGATGATGGGTGTTCAGAATATATTTTAAATTTATTTTATTTTTTTCTATATATTTTAATATTGGTTGAGCTTCACCTGGATCAACTACACATGCATCTAAACTTTTTTCATCAATTAGTATATATGAAAAGTTATCTTCAAGACAATTTATTATTTTAACTTTCATATTATTTTTGTATTATGAAAATACCTAATTCAGAAAAAAAATTTTTAATTTTCAAGTTTTTTAAATTAATTTTTATATCTCTTTTTTTACAATAATTTTCAAAATCTTTAATCGAGCACATATGTAAGTTTGGTGTGTTATACCACTCGTTTGGTAAATTTTCTGTTATTGGCATAGTGCCTTTTAAAAGCAAATGTAATCTAACTTTCCAGTGCCCAAAATTAGGTATGGATACAACTGCTTTTTTACCAATTCTTAACAGCTCATTTAGAACGTTTTCAGGATCTAAAAAAGCTTGTAAAGTTTGACTTAAAATTACAAATTCAAAAGAACTGTCCGGAAATTGTTTTAAATCTTTTTCTGCATCACCCTCAATTACTGTTAAGCCTTTTTCAACACATTTTTGGACATTTGATTTAGACAATTCAATTCCTCTTATGTCATTACTAATATTTTCTGTAATATATTTCATTAGTTCGCCAGTTCCACATCCTACATCTAAAATTTTTGAATTTTTTTCCAACAATTTAGCAATACTATAAAATTCTTTTTTCATTTAATTTTCTTATAAGAAGTATTTAAAAAATTTTTAACTGTATTAAGGAAGTCTGGAACATCAAGTAAAAAAGAGTCATGTCCTTTATCAGATGAAATTTCAACAAATCCAACATTTTTACCAATTGCATTAAGAGCAATCACAATCTCTCTATTTTCGGAGGTTGGATAAAGCCAATCTGAGGTAAATGATATAATAAAAAATCTTGTATCACTATTTTCAAAAGCTTTTGATAAATTTCCATCAAACCTTTTTGTTAAGTCAAAATAATCCATTGCCCTTGTAATATACAAATAGCTGTTCGCATCAAACCTATCTACAAAAACTGAACCTTGATATCTCAAATAGCTCTCTATTTGAAAGTCAGCATCAAAACTGAATTTTAAATCATCTCTTTCTTGCAACTTTCTTCCAAATTTTTCTTGAAGACCAGCTTTAGATAAATAAGTTATATGAGCTGCCATTCTTGCTACAGCGAGACCTTTATCTGGCTGTTTTTTTTTTTCTTCATAAAATCCATCTTCCCAATTTCTGTCTGCCATTATTGATTGTCTTCCAAGTTCATTTAGAGCAATATTTTGAGCTGAATGACTTGCGGTACATGCAATTGGAATTGCTGTAAAAGCTTTATTTGGAAAATTTGATACAAATTGAAGTACTTGCATTCCACCCATGGATCCCCCAATCACACTAAATAACTTTTCAATCTTGAAATGTTCTAAAAGATTATATTGAGCATTAACCATATCGTTAATAGTTAGTACGGGAAAATTTGTTCCGTAAGGTTTCTTAGTATCAGGATTTATATCACTTGGTCCAAAAGAACCCATACAGCCACCTATAACATTTGCAGCAATTATAAAATATTTATCAGTATCGATAGCTTTTCCAGGACCAAGGGCATTACTCCACCAACCATCTTTTTCGGTAATTGGATTTATCCCAGAAGCAAATTGGTCACCAGTTAATGCGTGAAAAATTAATATAGCATTATTTTTTTTATCGTTTAATTTTCCGTAGGTTTCATAAGCCAACGGAAAATTATTAATTGTCTGACCACAATCTAATTTTAGTGGTTTTTTAACAATAATTTTTTTTATATTATTAAATTTATTCATATTTATTGCTGATGAATTGGAGAAAAAAAACTTATTTAGCGGTTTTTTTTAAGCGCTCGCAATTCAGTTTAAATCAGCGCAAATAATGTTTACATTATTGATTTTTATATGTCAAATTTTAAAGAATTTTAATTATTTAATTTAAATAAATTATGAATTAATTATATATACCAGAAAAATATTTAATTATGAAATTAACGAAATTCAAAGAGCTTAAATTTAAATCATATAAACCAGGAAAATATGAAATACCCAGTTTAAAAGAAAAAAGAAAAATAATTAAATTGTCAGCAAATGAGTCTGCGTTAGGCGCAAGTCCAAAGGTAAAAGCAATTTTAAGAAATAATATTAGCACTTCAAAATATCCAGATTACACTTCAAAGTTATTAAGAAAGCAAATTTCAACTAAATTTAAATGTGACTCGAATAAAGTAATTTGTGGATCTGGATCAGATGAGATTATTCAAATGCTGTGCCAACTATTTTTGGCAAAAGGAGATCATGTCATTGTTCCAGAATTTAGTTTTTTAATGTATAGGATTTATGCATCTATATCAGGAGCTAAAGTTCTTTTTTCGAAAGAAAAAAATTATAAGATCTCGGTTGATAACATAATTAAAAAAGTAAACAAAAAAACTAAAATCGTTTTCCTGGCGAATCCTAACAATCCCACAGGTACGTATTTATATAAAAATGAATTAATTAGTTTAAGAAAAAGATTAAGAAAAGATATTTTGCTAGTAATAGACGATGCATATTATGAATACATGAAAGATCAAAATTATGCATCAGGCTTGAAAATTTTCAAAAATTCTAAAAATGTTTTTATATTAAGAACATTTTCAAAAATTTATGGATTGGCAGCTTTAAGAATTGGATGGGGATATGGTGATAAAAAAATTATAGATGCTTTGAATTTTATTAAACCACCATTTAATGTTAATGAAATCGCACAATTATGTGCAATAGAAGCGTTAAAGGATAATAAATTTATTAATAAATCAATAAAACATAACTTGTATTGGAGTAAAAAAATTAAAAAGAATCTAGAACAATTTGATATTTACTCAAATAAAATTAGTGCTAATTTTCTTTTGTTAAGTTTTAATCATTGCAAATTATCAGCAGTAGCATTTGAAAAAAAATTAGAAAAAAGAGGTATTATACTTAGAGAAATGAATTCATATGGAATTGATAATCATTTAAGATTAACAATTGGAAATAACTCAGAAAATCAATTATTTCTGAGCGAATTAAAAAAAATATTTAAAAATGTTTAATAAAATTTTAATTGTTGGATGTGGATTGATTGGCTCCTCAATTTTGAGGGCCTCAATAAAAAAAAAAATATCAAAAAAAGTTTATATTTTAGAAAAATCAAATAGTCATATTAAGCAAATTAAAAAACTAAAATTAAAGTGCGAAATTTTGAAAGATCCTAAAACACAAATTCCTAATTTAGATATGATAATTTTTTGTACGCATTTAAGTGAATATACTAAAATTTTAAAAAAATTTGATAAATATATTGGCAGAAATACTATCTTTACAGATGTTGGATCATCCAAAGAAAAAATTTTAAAAAATATAAAAATTAATATTGGAAAAAAAGTTAATTGGATTTCAAGCCATCCAATAGCAGGTTCTGAGGTTAGTGGTCCTAAATTTGGTGATGAAAATTTATTTTTAAATAAATGGTGTGTTTTAATTAAAGATAAAAATACAAAAAAAAAACACATACAAATAATATCAAAGTTTTGGAGTAAAATCGGAAGTAAAATTGTTTTTATGAACTCAAAAGAGCATGACCATATTTTTTCAATTACAAGTCATATACCACATCTGGTTGCTTATAATATGGTTAAAACTGCAATGAATTTTGAAAAGAAAAAAAAATCTAATATTGTAAAATTTAGCGCTGGAGGTTTAAGAGATTTTACTAGAACAGCTGCCTCAAATGAAGTTATGTGGAAAGATATTTTTTTAAACAATAAAGAAAATATCATTAAAGGCATTGATCTTTTTATGAATAATATGCGTGAGTTCAAAAGATTAATTAATATGAAAAACGAAAAAAAATTAATTAAAATAATGAAAGACTCAAAAAAAATTCGGAAAAAGATAATTTCCTCAAAACAAGATGTAAATTTACCTGACTTTGGAAGAAGATAATGCTTTCTCTAAGTCCTGAATATAATTTTTGAATTTCGCAGTTCCTTTTAGAGAATTTTTATAAATAGGTTGTCTGGCTTGATTAAAGCTAACAGTTTTTATCAATCTTTTATTATTATAAAACTCTAAACATTTATCTTGCCATTCTAACCCACACAAATTGATAATTTCTTTTATCTTATTTTCTGAATTATTAATTAAATCTTCATATTCAAGATCATAAATGTCTTGCTCAAAATAACTTTTCCAAAAAACCATTAGGTTTTGGTAAATCTTATAGTATTTTGCTAAGTCATTTATATCATTGGAAAATAACATACCCGAAAAGTCGTTCTTATATATTGACCAACTATTTTCTAATGCATTCCTTTTACAATGAATTATAACCGAATTTGGAAACATGATTTTAATTAATCCAATATATCTAAAATTAAGTGGCGCTTTATCTGTTATAATATCCAGTTTCGTCATTTTTTTAATTATATCTAAATAACTTTCTCTATATTTTGTAAGCACTTCCTCTAAATTAGTAATTTCATTATAATTATTTATTATATTTTTTAGGTAAGTATCCAAAAGTGGCAGTTCCCCAGCACCATAGACTTTATCGTGGCTTGATAAAATTTGTTCCACTAAAGAAGTTCCAGTTCGTGGCATTCCCAGAACAAATATCATTTTTTTTTTATTCGTATTTTCAAAAAATTTATTACTTTTCAACTTTTTTTGAAATTCTTTTATTTTTTCAAAAAATTTTATCTCATTCTCAATATTAAATTTCGTAAATTCCTTTTTTATTTCATTGGCTTTTTTTATTTGTTTATATGATTTTTCATATTCCCCAGTATCTTCGTATATTTTTCCTAATGCAAAAGCTAACTCTTTAATTTCCAATTTATGAAGGTTTTTATTTTTTATTTTTTCCTCTAATAATTTTATATATTCATCGTTTTTATTATATTTTTTTAAAGTGGATAAATTTTTGTCAGCTTTAGTAAAATTTTTATTTATATTTAAGGTTTTATAGAAATATTTTTCAGCATCTTCATATTTTCCTGAATTTTTAAGAAAGCAGGCATAGTTGAAATTTGTTTCTAAAACATTTTCGTTAATGCTCAATGCTCTTAAATAAAGTTTTTCACATTCTTCTGAATTATTAATCTCATCATATAAACCGGCAAGGTTATTAATTGTATTGATAAATCTTGGATTTATTTTTAAAACCCTATTAAAATAATCTTCCGCTTTTATATAATCTTTTTTTTTGTAATACCCCAATCCAATATTATTTAAAAAATTTGTGTTATCTTTACTTCTTTTTAACGCATCACTTAATAGATCAATTGATTTATCATATTCTCCTTTTGCCTGATATGTTAAAGCCAAAAGATTATATAATGCCTCTTGTTTTGGGAATTTTTTAATTAAATAATTAGTTTCAAAAATTACTTCCTCGTAATGACCAGTTTTCATTTTATTTACTAAAATATTAAATTTTTCTTCCAGGTTCATATTTTTAAATTTTTATAATTTTTTTGACTTTTAGCTTTGTGGTTTCATTAATTAATTTAATTGTTTTTTTTATATCCATTATCAGCACCTTTTTTTTTGGTCCATAAGCATGAATTAGTCTTTTTTTATTTAAACAAATAGCAACATGACCTTTCCAGTAAATAATATCACCTTTTGAAAAATCAATTATTTTTTTTTTCCCCTTTTTAAATAATATTTGATCTTTTGTATCTCTTGGGAAAAATTTGTTATTATATAAATAAAATAATTGGATAAGAGCGGAGCAATCTATCCCTTTAAAGGATTTACCTCCCCATATATATCTACAGTTTCTAAAGTAATTTAGAATTTTCACAAAATTTACTTCTTTATGATTTATTGGTTTAAGATCTTTTTTTTTAATCCACTTACCTTTTTCAAATTCTATAAAATTTTTTCTTTTACTTAATACAGGCAGTCTACTGTTGAATGTAAGAAAGTCTTTTGTTTTATTTTGAGAAAATATTCTAGTTTTTAATTTACTAGTTTTGAATATTATTTTTAATTTTCTTTTTAGTTTTTCTTTTTTAATATAACCAGAATAATTATCATTTAGTGTTCTAATTTTTATCCATTTATTTTTGGTCCTAAGAACCCGAACTTTTTCACCATAAATAATCTGACTACTTACTTCAGAATTAGTTGATGGTCTTTTATAAATATTCCTTATTATTGAGGTTGAATACAATTCAGTCATTTAGTTTAATTTTACTTTTTATTATATAAAGAAGAACAAGTGATGGAATTACCATCATAGCTGTAATTATAAAAAATATTCCCCAATCACCATTTAACCAATCAACCAAAGCTCCAGAAGAAGATGCAAGCGTTGTTCTTCCAGCTGTTCCTAAAGAAGCAAGAAGAGCGTATTGAGTAGCGGTGTAATTTCTGTCAACCAACAAGGATATAAAGGCAACAAATGCTACAGTAGCAAAAGCGGCAGCCATATCATCTAAAATTACAGCAATCGCAAATAATAAATAAGATTTATCGCTCCATGCTAAAAAGGAAAAAAGAACGTTTGTTAATGCCATCAATATTCCAGCTAAAAACATTGACTTAATAACACCAGACCTAATCGCGAACATACCACCTAATAGTGTGAAGATAACTGTTGTGATCCATCCAAAAGTTTTTGAATAAAGGGCTATGTCAGATTTTGAAAAACCAATTTCCTTATAAAAAATCACTGACATTCTTCCTAAAAAAGCTTCTCCTATTTTAAAAAGAAAAATAAAACTTATAATTCCAATAGCTATTCCTTTTCCATTGTTTTTAAAAAAACTCATTAAAGGTCCTGAAATTGTTGAGGATATCCAAGCTAAAAATTTAGTAAATAAATTATTATAATTCAATTTTTGTAAAATTTTTTTATCTAATTCAAGATGTGAATTTTTGATATTTAAAAAATTTCGTTCATTTATAAATAAAATTCCAATATTTAATAAAATTACAATTACTCCTAGGCCCAAAAAAGATATTTGCCAGTAATTTTCTAGACCTAAATTTTCTAAATAATCTGCCAATGTAAGAGCAATAACACCTCCTAATTTATAACCTGACCACCAACCAACGACTGCTATAGCTGCTCCTGCAGCCATAGCTTCTTTTTCATCTTTTTGTATTTGTTCTATTCTTAAAGCGTCAACTGTTATATCTTGTGTCGCGGAAGCTAGTGCAATTATTAATCCCGCCCCAATGACCAAGTTCAAATTCTGCAAAGGATTTATAAAGCTCCAGAATATTAATCCAAGTAAAATTATTATTTGCATTAAAAAAATCCAAGATTTTCTATGGCCGATTTTTTTTGTTAAAATAGGTATTCGGACTCTGTCAATTAATGGCGCCCAGAAATAATTAAAAGCATAGACAGCAAAAATTAAACCAGCCCATCCAATTGTAGATCTTGATAAGCCTTCTTCTTTTAACCATAAACTTAAACTACTTCCGATAATTACCCAAGGAAAACCACTTATAGCTCCAAGTAGAAAAATTTTTAACATTCTTATGTCTTGGTAAAATTTTATACTACTTAAAAATGTTTTTTCTTTTTTAATTTCAATCATTTTTTCCAAAAAGAGGGTAAAAATAAAACTAATATAGCAAATAGCTCAAGTCTACCTAATAACATTCCTGCGCTTAGTATCCATTTAGAAAAATCTGGTAAAGTCGAGAAATTTCCACTTGAACCAATTACTGAGCCGAGGCCTGGGCCTACATTAGATATTGATGTAGCCGCACCAGAAATTGAAGTAATAAAATCTAGACCACTCAAAGACAAGAGAGCTGTAATTAAAAAGAAAAGTAAAATGTATAAATATATAAAAGATATAATCGAAGCTAAAAACTTATCATTAACATTGTTATTTTCATATTTAATTACAAAAATTCCTCTTGGAAAAATAATCTTTTTTAATTGATTAATTATAAATTTATATAAAATTTGTATTCTAAATATTTTTACTCCACATGTGGTAGATCCTGCACAACCACCAATAAACATTAAAATTAAAAAGAAAAATAATGAGAAACTACCCCATTGATCAAATTTACCAGTAACATAACCTGTACCAGTTAAAATTGAAATTGAATTAAAACTTATATATCTAAAATCATTTAAACTGAAATCCTCTATTTTAATAAATAAATAAAAGAAGAGAATTAAAATAGAAATTATAATTAATTTTATAAAAGTTTTAATCTGAGAATCGTTTAAAAAAACTTTTCTATTTCCATTTAAAAACTTAATATATGCTATAAATGGCAAACTTCCCAAGATTATAAATAACATCGCAGTGATTTCTATTTTAACATTATTAAAATAACCTATAGAATCATTATAATTTGAAAATCCTCCTGTTGCTATTGTAGTCATGGAATGAGTTAAACTATCAAAAAAACCCATTCCAAAAATTTTATATGCGAGTCCACATAAAAAAGTTAAAACAAAATAGATTAAAATTAATTTTAAAGAGATTTCTTTAGATGATGGTAATATTTCCTCGGAAGAGTCTGTATTTAAGACCTTAAATAAAAGCATACCGCCAATATTCATAATTGGCATTAAGGTGATTGCCATTACAATAATTCCTATACCTCCAAGCCACTGAAGTAGGGCTCTCCAAAGCAAAACACTTTTTGGAGCTAATTCTAAATTAGGAATTATTGTAGAACCAGTGGTGGTTAAACCTGACATGCTCTCAAAAAACGAATCTGTAAATGATATATTTAGATCAGAGAAATAAAATGGCAATGACCCAAATATCGCTATTGTTAACCAAGAGAGTGTAGTAAGAAGAAATGCCTGTTTTAAGTTAATTTTCTTCTCATAATCGAGATTTGATAAAACAAACAATACTCCAAATACTAATGTAATTGCTGAAGATGTTATAAACGAAGAATCAATTTCACTAAATATAAATTGCGAGAAAATTGGAATAGCCATAAATATCCCAAGAATTATTTGTAGTACACCAATGATGAAAAAAACTGTTTTATAATTGGACATTTTGTTTGAACATTATTTTATGGTAAATAAATTTCAACACTATAAGAATTAACAAAAACAACCAAATATATGAATTTTTGAAAACTAGTGATCGATAAAGCTAATATAGATAAGACAAACTCTTGGCCTTTTGTTGAAGCTAAGAAAATACTTAAAGAAAGAAACAAATCAATAAAAAGCAAAGGTAAAATTACCCTTCAAACAGGATATGGTCCTAGCGGACTTCCGCATATAGGAACCTTTGGAGAGGTTGCGAGAACCAGCATGATTGTTAATGCATTAGACCAGATTACAGATATACCTAAAGAAATAATTACTTTTTCCGACGATATGGATGGATTAAGAAAAATTCCAGATAATGTTCCTAATCAAAAAAGATTAGAGGAGAATTTACACAAACCACTTACTTCCGTCCCAGATCCTTTTGAAAAATTTGACAGTTTTGGTGAACATAATAATGAAATGCTTAAAAAATTTTTAGATAATTTTAGTTTTAAATATTCTTTTAAAAGTTCAACAAAACTCTATAAAGCTGGTTTTTTTAACGAAACACTAAATCATATATTAAAAAATTATAATGGAATAATGAATATAATAATCCCAACCCTTGGAAAGGAAAGACAAAAAACTTACTCACCATTTCTTCCAATTTGTCCTAATACAAATAAGGTTTTGGAAATACCAGTTTTAGAGATAGATGAAAAAAAATCAAAAATTATTTTTGATAATAGTGGTGAAAAACTTGAAGCAAGTATTTTAGATGGAAGTTGCAAGCTACAATGGAAAGTTGACTGGGCAATGAGATGGTATGCATTAGATATTGATTTTGAGATGTATGGAAAAGATCTTATCGAAAGTGCAATACTATCAACAAAAATTATTAAACTGCTAGGAAAACAAAATCCGAGTGGATTTGCCTATGAACTGTTCTTAGACGAAAAGGGAGAAAAAATTTCAAAATCAAAAGGTAATGGAATAACGATTGATCAATGGCTAGAATATGCTTCTCCAGAAAGTTTATCTTTGTTTATGTATCAAAATCCAAAGAGAGCAAAAAAACTTTATAAAGAAATAATACCAAAATCTGTTGATGAATACTTAGATTTTATTGAAAAAGGTAAATCCCAGGATGATCTTCAGCTGCTCATGAATCCAGCTTGGCATGTTCATAGTTCAAATATGCCTAAGGAAAATTACATAATGAGCTTTTCTATGCTTTTAAATTTAGTTGAAACTAGCAATGCTGATAATAAAGATTTGTTATGGAAGTTTGTTAAAAAATATAAAACAGACATTTCAGAAAACAAACAACCTATATTTGACAGTTTAGTAGGATATGCAATTAAATATTTTAATGACGTAATAAAAAAGACAAAAAAATACAAAAAACCAAATAATGATGAAAAAAATGCTTTGGAAGCTTTAATAAATGCTCTTGATGATTGTAATGACGAAATGAAACCAGAAGATATTCAAACAAAAATTTATTCAGTTGGAAAAGAAAATGGTTATGAAAAAAATTTACGTGATTGGTTTAAGTTAATTTATGAAGTTGTTTTTGGTGTTGAAAACGGTCCAAGAATTGGTTTTTTTATTAGTTTTTTTGGTGTTAAAGAAACTAAAATTTTAATAAAAGAAAAGTTAAAAAATGTTTGAAAAAATTAGAGGTCTGATATTTAAATTAGATCCAGAAACAGCGCATAATTTAGCAATTAAAACATTAAAGTTTAACTATATCCCAAGTAAAAAAGTTCAACATAATAAACTTTTAGAAACTAAAATCTTTGGTAAAAAAATACCAAACCCCATTGGTATTGCAGCTGGCTTTGATAAAGATGCTGAAGTATATAATTCCTTATTTAAATTAGGATTTGGTTATGTCGAGGTTGGTACTATTACGCCACTCAAGCAGTATGGCAATGCTAAACCTAGAGTTTTCAGACTTGAGGAGGACGAAGCATTAATAAATAGATTAGGATTTAATAATTCAGGTTCAGATAAAGTAAGATCTAGAATATTATCCAAACCACCTGCTGGTCTTTTAGGAATAAATATAGGACCCAATAAAGATACAAAAGATAGAGTAAAAGATTTTATAGTAGGTTTAAGAAAATTCCATGACATTGGAGACTATTTAACAATTAATATTTCATCACCAAATACTGAAAACTTAAGAAGTTTTCATAACGACGAGGAAATGGATGAACTGCTTCAAGAAATACAAACTGAAAAAGATAAACTGAAAACAAATATTCCTATTGCAATAAAAATTTCTCCTGATGTGGAGCTTAAAAGTATTGATAAAATGTGTGAAATTTTAATTAAAAATAAAATTTCTACAGTAATCATTTCGAATTCTACTGATAGAACTAGAGAAAATTTAAAAAATATTAACAAATTAGAAAAAGGGGGATTGTCAGGAAAACCTCTAGAAAATAAGTCAAATTTTTTAATAAATGAATTTTATAAAAGTTTTAAATCAGATATTACAATAATAGGTGTTGGTGGTATTGATAGTGGCAGATCAGTTTATGAAAAAATAATTAATGGAGCAAAGCTTGTTCAACTTTACACAGGAATGGTTTTTAAAGGTCCTAATATTGTATCTAAAATAAATAATGAATTGACAGAAATTATAAAAAAAACTGGCGTAAATAATATTTCAGAACTAATAGGTTCTAAAAAATAGCCTTGACGTAGTAATTTTCTAAGAATATACATTCTTAAAATTTATGTCAAAAAAATGTGAATTAACTGGAAAAATACCTTTAAAGGGTCATAAAGTAAGTCATGCGAATAATAAAACTAAAAGAAGATTTTTACCAAATTTAAAGAAAGTAAGATTTAAGAGTGAAACGTTAAATAAAAGTTTAAAATTGACTGTTTCTAACTCTGGTATCCGTTCTGTTGATAAAAAAGGAAGTTTTGACCAATTTATAAAATCAGCAAAAAGCAAAAACTTATCTTTTAGATTAAAAAAAATTAAGAAAACTCTATTAAATAAATCAGTTTAATGAACAAAGTATTTATTTCCCTTGCGTTTTTGATGGGTTTAGTTGTTTTATCGTCTAATTATCTTGTTCAGTTTCCAATTAAATATTATGGATTAGAGGAAATTTTAACTTATGGTGCCTTTAGCTATCCTATAGCTTTTTTAATAACTGATCTTGCGAACAGATCATTTGGTAAAATAGTTGCAAGAAAAATAGTTTATATAGGATTTACAATTGGAATTTTGTTCACTTTAATATTTTCTACAAATTTTGCTGACCTAATTTCTGTAAGAATTGCTATTGGTTCAGGCACTGCCTTTATAATTGCGCAGTTACTAGATGTGCAAATATTTGATCAATTAAGGCAAATGAAGTGGTTTATTGCTCCATTAATATCTTCGTTAGTGGGTTCAACTGTTGATACATTTTTATTTTTCTCGATTTCATTTTACGGAACGGGAATACCTTGGGTAACATTATCTTTAGGAGATTTGGCAGTTAAAATATTTGTAGCATTATTAATGCTTATACCATTTAGATTGTTACTTGGTACACTCAAATCTGCCTAATTAAAATTTTGGTTGTTGTTGCGTCATGCAATGTATTGCACCGAATCCCCAAATTAATCTGCTACAGTCCACCGGTATTATTTTTTTATTTTTAAAAAAATTACTAAATATTTTGATAACTTCTTTATCTTCTTTTACATTAAAAATAGGTAATAAAAGTTTTTTATTAGTAATTAAAAAATTTAAATAACTTGCGGGAACTCTTGTTTTTTTAATATATATTGGTGTAGGCATTGGAATTTTAATTATTTTAAATTTTTTTTTTTTATTATTTCTTTTTTTAGATAATATTTTTAAATTTTGTTTTAAGTTTTTAAAATTTGCATCTTTTTTGTCATTTTCTACTGCCGTCATTATTGTATTTTTACTTACAAATCGAGCAATATCATCAATATGCCCATGAGTATCATCTCCTGATATCCCCTTTTTCAGCCAAATAAAATTATTGATACCTAAATATTTTGAAAAGATATCCTCATAATCTTTTTTTTTGAAACCCTTATTTCTTTCTTGTACTTTACTGAGCAAGCACTCTTCAGTAAGTAGCAAAGATTTATCTCCATTTGTATCAAATGCTCCGCCTTCCATAACTATTGATCTAATCTTTTTACCAAGTTTAATTTTTGGTTCAATTGTTCGGATTTTTGTAACTTTGCTTATATTATTATTAATTTTATTATCGTTACTAAAATTATGATATTTTGCCCATGCGTTAAACTTAAAATCTAATATCACTTTCTTTTTTATTGTCCTATTAATTAAGAAAATTGGTCCTGAGTCCCGTAACCATATTCTATCAGTTTTAATTTTATGAAATCTGATATTACTTATTTTAGCTTTATAAAATTTTAATATTTTTAAAACTTTTTGTTTATCCTTATTAATTAATAAATCAACTTTCTGGTTTTCTGAAATTGCTTTGACAATTTTTGCAACTACTTCTGGAATAAAATAAAAAAGATCTGGCCAATCTTTTTTATTATAGGGCCATGCTATCCAAATTGATTTTTGAGGTTCCCATTCGGCAGGCATCCTAAATCCATCAAGTTTCTCAATCATCTTCTGGATTCTTTAATATTCCTTTATAGAAATCTACTCGTCTATCTCTCAAAAACGGCCAATGCTCTCTCGCAGCATCAATTTTATTATAATTTATCTCACGAATTAAAATACCTTCTTTTTTGTTTCCCAATTTACCAATTATCTTTCCACTTGGATCAATGATCATAGAATTTCCCCAAAATTCAATTTTTTTATTTCCTTTTTTTTCAGTACCAACTCTATTAACTGCAACAACATAAGTCCCATTGGCTATAGCATGTGATTTTTGCATAGTTATCCAAGAATCTAATTGTGCTTTTCCAAATTTTTTCTTTTCTTTGGGGTGCCATCCAATTGCAGTAGGATAAAAAATTATTTGCGCCCCTTTTAAAGCAGTAAGTCTAGCAGCTTCAGGAAACCATTGATCCCAACATATTAAGGGACCTAAATTTCCATATTTAGTTTTAATAGATTTAAAACCAAGATCACCTGGAGTGAAATAAAATTTTTCATAATATCCAGGATCGTCAGGAATATGCATTTTTCTATACTTTGATAAAATTTTACCTTTTTCATTTATAACGATACTAGTGTTATGATAAAAACCTCTAGTTTTTTTCTCAAACATAGAAATCATTAAAACAACATTCAATTCTTTTGATAAGTCACTAAAAATCTTTGAAGTTTTGCCTGGTATTTTTTCTGCAAATTTAAAATTTGAATGACTTTCTGTTTGACAGAAATAATTTGTTAAAAAAAGCTCAGGTAGACAAATTATTTTTGCATTTCTATTTGCAGCTTTTTTAATATTTTTTATTGCAATACTTAGATTAGAATTATAACTACTTGAAATCTTACTCTGTATGATACCAATAATTGTTTTTTTAGGCATTCAATCAAAATATTTTTGAAAAGTTTTTTCTGTCTCTATTTTTCCATTCCCCAGTATGATATGCGTCACTCGCAATTAAAGGTAGCACACTTGTTGCCTCTGCAAAAACCATTTGTTCTTTTGATGTATCAACTTTACCCCATGAGCTTGCTTCTTTAAGCGTTGAACTACTACATGCTCCATCCCTAGAATCGGCAACAGTAATTTGAATTGCGTATTTGTGCATATCAACATCTTTACCTAAAAGCTCAGCACATATAACTGTGTCTTGAATGAAATTTTTTGGAACTCCTCCCCCTATCATGAATAAACCTGATCCTTTAGATCTTATTTTAATTTCCGTTAATTCTCTGAATTCTCTGATTGAGTCTATTGTAATATGTTTTTTTGGGTTTCTCTCTTGATGCATTACTAATCCAAACCCCGCACTTGAATCTGTAAAAGCAGGACAAAATATTGGAACATTATTATCATATGCAGTTTCTATTAATGAGCCTTTTTTTTTAGAGTTTATTTTTAAATATTTGCCAATTTCTTTTATAAATTCTCTAGAAGTATAAGCCTTTGGTTCTAAATTATCTGCGATTTCTCCAATAGTTTTATCACACATTTGGAGCTCATCTTCATCGATGTAAGTATCATAAATTCTATCTATGTAATTCTTTCTCAACTCATCGTCATTTTGAAATTGTGAGCCCTGATAATGTTTAAATCCAAGAGCCTCAAAGAAATCCATATCAATTATTGATGCTCCTGTTGCTACAATAGCATCTACCATATTGTATTTAACTAAGTCTCTATAAATATGCATACAGCCGGCTGCAGATGTGGAACCAGCCAATGTTAAAAAAATAGTACAATTTTTATCCTTAAGCATTTCGTTATATATTTTTGTTGCATTGGCAGTTTCTCTTGAAACAAAAGACATTTTTTCCATTGAGGATATAATTTTTCTGCTATCAAACTTTGTAATATCAATATGTTCGACAGGTTTATTTAAAAAGTCTTTTTTACTATTATGACCTAGATTTTTTTTATTAGACATTAAGCGACAAGGAATGCTTTATCTTTTTCTTTGTCGTACATACTCATTATAGGTTGGTCTTGTACTTCGAAGATACTATCTGAATAGAAACCATTAAATTTAGTTCTGAAAGTCAGTCCATATGCACCCAATTGACCAAGTTCAATGTAGTCATTTTCTTTAATGTTGTTAGGTAAAATAAACGGTCCTTTCATATAATCCATGCTATCACATGTTGGTCCATAAAAATCAAATGATGTTAATTTTTTTGAAATCTGTCTTCCATTAGAGATCATTCTTGAAGGGTAAACAATATTAGGTACACCTGCATCAAATAAAGTTCCGTAAGTTCCATCATTTATATATAGTTTTTGTTTTTTTCTTAAATCTACTCTTACAATTGTTGACCCACTTTCAGCTACAATAGCTCTACCAGGTTCACAAATAATTTGGGGTTTTTTATTTAATTTGAGTTTTTCTAAAGAAGTTTTAATTTCATCAAAATAGTTATCTAAAGTCTGAGGGACTAAATCTGGATAAATTGTAGGAAATCCACCGCCAACATTAATATAGTCTGGTGAAATTTTAGTTTTTTTAATAATATTTCCAATTTCTGAAATTCCTTTAGAATAAGATATTGGATGCATACATTGTGAACCAACGTGAAAACTTAATCCAATTTTTTTTGCATACTGTTTAGTTAACCTTAGGAGCCCTAAAGCCTCACTGTGTAAAGCACCAAACTTTTTAGATAAATCTATTTCTGCATGTTCATTTGAAACTGCAACTCTCACAAACAACTCTAGATCTTTAGCTTGATTTGTTGCTTCTATAATTTTTATTAATTCTTCCTTCGTATCTAAAGAAAAAGTTTTAACACCATATTTAAAGTAAGCTTCACTTATGCTTTCTCTGCTTTTAACAGTATGCATATAAGAACATTTAAGTTCTGGATTTATTTTTTTTATTTGTTCTATTTCTTTGAGCGATGCCACGTCAAAATTTTTAATACCACTTTCAATAATAGTATTTATAACTAAAGAATGTGGATTAGTTTTTACAGCGTATAAAATTGTACCTGGAAATTTTTTTTGGAAAGTTTTAGATGCTAATTGTATCGAATTTTTTCTGATACAATATATCGGCTCAACAGGTTTTAGTTGACTCACAAGTGTGTCAACACTTTTAAATTTTTCCATTTAATAGCCCCTCGAAAAAAAATTTAACAAAAAAAATTAGCATAACCAGTATGCAATTTTGTAATTATCCCCTAATTATGAGAAATGAAAGGTATTGTCAAAGTAATTTTCCCCTTAATAAACAAGCCTTTAATTTTGTAATTTTTGGACTATTGAAAAATCTGACATCAAACCTATATAGTCCGTATGACAGAAAGTGTTCAAAATACTGCAAATTTAGCTGATAAATCGCTATTAATAGTTGATGATGATAATACCTTCAGAGAAAGACTATCAAGAGCGATGGAGAAAAAAGGCTTCGTAGTTTCTCAAGCTGAGGGTGTAAAATCAGGTATTGCCTCGTTAAATAGTAAGAATCCTGCATTTGCAGTTGTTGACTTAAGACTTGGAGATGGAAATGGACTTGAAGTTGTAAAGGAATTGCAAAAAAAAAATTCGAACAGCAAAATTATAATGTTAACTGGATATGGGAATATTCCAACTGCGGTTGCCGCAATAAAACAAGGTGCAATTGATTATCTTGCAAAACCAGCAGATGCTGATGATATCGAAAAAGCTCTATTAGCTGATCCAAAAAGTAAAGCTCAACCTCCAGAAAATCCGATGTCTGCAGATAGAGTTAAGTGGGAGCATATTCACAGGGTATTTGAACTGTGCAATAGAAATGTTTCTGAAACAGCTAGAAGACTAAAAATGCACAGACGAACATTACAAAGAATTTTGTATAAAAGATCGCCTAAATAATTTTTCTAATTTTAATAATGTTGGTTGATAAAAAAGTAAGTAGTAAAACTTTAAATAATTCAGCATAAATAAAAGGAGCAACTCCAAGCTGGAATATTGGTTTTTCCCATCCAATTAAATAACCCAGCCAAATTACTCCAAATAAATAAATAAAAAAAACAGATAATATAAGTTTAAAAAAAATTAATACGAAATTTGTCTGAAAATTTAAATAACCTGAAATAAAAGCTGCAAATAAAAAACCGATTAAGTATCCCATTGTTGGACCTGTAAAATAAACTAAACCAACGCCTTTTTCTGGGGAGTTTGAGAAAACTGGGATTCCTAATAAACCTTCTAAAAGATAGATAAAAACTGTACTCACAGCCATTTTATAGCCTAAAGAAATTCCTAAAAAAAGAACCACAAAAGTTTGCATAGTCATTGGCACTGGATAAAAAGGTATTTTTATTTTTGCTGACAAAGTTAATAACATCGAACCCAAAACAACGATTAAAAAATATTTTAATAATTTTTGACTGTAAGAAGTTCTTATATTTTCCATTGATTTACATTACAATTTCCAAATGATTTATGCTAGTTTTTTGTTAGGTTTGTATAAACGTCTTCAATATCAGCATCATCAGTTGAAATATCTAAAATATTAATATTTTTTTTTAAAAAGTGAGAGATAATTTCATCTATTTTGAGACTGTTTTTTTCATAGGACACTGTTATTTGATTCTCATTTTGGGATATTATTTTTAAAGAATTGAGTGGTATATTATCTATTTTAGTCTTTTCACTAATAGTAAAAGTAACAATTTTTGTTTGTATTTTATTTAATAAATTTTTAGTTGTATCTAAGGCCACTATATTACCTTGATTCAAAATTCCAATTCTATCACACATTTGTTCTGCCTCTATTAGATAGTGAGTTGTTAAAATAATTGTTACACCTATATTATTTAAAAGCTTTACATTATCCCAAAGGTTTTTCCTAAGCTCGACATCTACCCCTGCAGTTGGTTCATCAAGTATTAAAATTGGAGGTTTATGCACTAAAGCTTTAGCTATTAAAAGCCTTCTTTTCATGCCACCTGATAGACTTCTTGCATAACTGTCCGCATTATTCTCCAGAGAAACTAGTTTTAAAATTTCATCAGTTATACGGTCTGCTTTTTTAACTCCATACATACCCGCTTGTAGTTCAAGAAGTCTTCTTGGATTAAAAAATGGGTCCAAATTTACCTCCTGGGGAACTATCCCTAATGAAGCTCTGACTTGCCTAGGGTCTTTATCTATATCGTAGCCCCAAACATTAACACTACCTTCTGATTTAATAACAGTTCCACCTAGTATATTTATGAATGTTGATTTACCTGCTCCATTAGGACCTAATAAACCAAAAATTTCTCCTTGTTGCACGTCTAAGTTTAAATTTTTCAGTGCATTTATTGGTTCAGAATTGTTTTTGGAGTAATTTTTGCTTAAATTTTTTACAGACAATACATTTTTTTTTTTCATAATGATTTATACAATTATAACATTCGTATAAATTAAGTTAACATTTATTAATGGATAAAATTAAAAAAAGCGATCATTTTTATTTAATTGATGGCTCCGGATATATCTTTAGAGCATATTACGCCTTACCACCTTTAAGTAGGAAAAGTGATGGAATGCCAACAGGAGCTGTTAATGGTTTTTGCAACATGTTGTATAAGCTGCTTGAAGATTCTAAATCTAAAGAAAATTTAGAAAAGCCAACACATTTTGCGGTCATATTTGACTCTGCAAGAAAAAATTTTAGGAACGAAATATATAAAGATTATAAAGCAAATAGGTCAGATGCACCTGATGATTTAATTCCTCAATTCGACTTCATAAGAAAATCGGTACAGGCATTTAATTTACCGTCTGTAGAACTTATTAATTACGAAGCTGATGATTTAATTGCAACTTATGTAGAACAAATCTTAAAAATAGGAGCTAAAGTTACTATTGTATCTTCTGATAAGGATTTGATGCAATTATTTAAAAAGAACGTAAGAATTTATGATCCTATGAAAAATAAATTCATAGTAGAGGATGATGTAATCAAAAAATTTGGAGTAAAATCTGATAAAGTTGTAGATGTTCAATCCTTAGCAGGAGACACGAGTGATAATGTTCCTGGAGTACCAGGTATTGGTGTTAAAACTGCCGCAGAGTTAATTAATAAATACGGAAATTTAGAGAAACTTTTATCTAGTGCTCATGAAATTAAGCAAAACAAGAGAAGAGAAACAATTCTCGAAAATAAAGATAAAGCACTTATAAGTAAAAAATTAGTAACATTAAAAAAAGATGTTCCTGTCAAAATAAATCTAAATGAATTTATACTAAAAGATATCGAAAAAGATAAATTATATGAATTTTTAAGACTAATGGAGTTTAATAGACTTTTAAGCAGCGTGATATCACATTATGGAGAACCGAAATTTTCTGAGAGGGAAAAATCACAACAAAATGGTGAAAATTTTTTAAGTGTTGACAGAAAAAAATATCTATTAATTGAGAAATTAAATGATATTGATGATTGGCTCAAAGAAGCTGAAGAGAAAGGAGAATTATCAATTGATACTGAAACAAATTCTCTTAATCCTCATTTAGCAGAATTAGTTGGAATATCATTAGCAACAAATATTGGTAAAGCTTGTTATATACCCCTTAAACATACTAACAAAGTTACTTTAGATACAAATAAGGTTTTGCAAAAATTAAAACCAATTTTAGAGGATAAATCGATTAAAAAAATAGGTCAAAATATTAAATTTGATTATATAATTTTTTACCATCGCGGTATCAAAATGAATTCCATGGAAGATACTATGCTTATGTCTTATGTACTTGATGCCGGTAAGAATAGACATAATATGGATACATTATCTGAGCTTCATTTAGGACATAAAACCATTTCCTATAAAGATTTAGTAGGTTCAGGAAAAAAACAACTTACATTTGATCAAGTTGATATTAAAAAAGCTACAGAATACGCAGCAGAAGATGCAGATATAACTTTTAGGTTATATAAAATTCTAAAAAAAAATTTAATAAAAGAGAAACTCGAGAATATTTACGAAATATTTGAAAAACCTTTAGTTGAAATATTAGCTAAAATGGAAATTCAAGGAGTAAAAGTAGATGATAAATTTTTAAAGATTTTATCAAAAAAATTTGGAAAAAAAATTTCTTTGATAGAGGAAAAAATTTACAAAATCTCTCAGAAAAAATTCAATATTGCATCAACCAAACAACTAGGACAAATTATGTATGAGGATCTAAAGATAGCTACTCTAAAAAAAACAAAAAAAGGTAGTTATGCAACAAGTGCTTCTGTTTTGGAAGATTTAGCTTTCAAAGGTAATAAATTTCCTAAACTTATTCTAGAATGGAGACAACTTTCAAAACTAAAAAATACATATTCAGATTCTTTACAAGAACATATTAATCCTAAAACAAAAAGAGTACATACATCCTTTTTACTTGCCGCGACAACAACTGGCAGACTTGCATCTAGCGATCCGAATTTACAAAATATTCCAATAAAAACTGATGATGGAAAAGATATTAGAAAATCATTTGTCTCTGAAACAGGAAATATTCTTATATCAGCTGACTATAATCAAATCGAAATGAGAATTTTAGCAGATTTAGCTGATGTAAAAGAACTTAAAAAAGCTTTTAACAATAAACAAGATATCCATTCACTTACTGCAAGCCAAGTTTTTAACGTAAAAATTAGTGAAGTTAATTCTGATATGAGGCGAAAAGCAAAAGCAATTAACTTTGGAATTATTTATGGAATTTCCCAATATGGATTAGCAAAGCAAATTATGGTCTCTAACAATGAGGCGGCAGATTTTTTAAATTCTTATTTTAAGAGATTTCCAGAAATTAAAGATTATATGAATGAAACTATAAAATTTTGTAGAAAAAGCGGATATGTAAATAATATATTTGGTCGAAGAAGCCATATAACTGGGATTAATGATAAAAATTTTAACATAAGAAATTTTCAAGAGAGAGCAGCAATAAATGCTCCAATACAAGGATCCGCTGCAGAAATAATGAGATTAGCAATGATAAGAATTAATAAAAAAATGAATGAAAATAATGAGAAAAAATGTAAAATGTTGCTTCAAATTCATGATGAATTAATATTTGAAGTTCCAAAAGTAATTGAAAAAAAATTTACAAATTTAATTAAAGATGAAATGGTAAGTGTAAAAGATAGTGATCTTCACTCATTTTCAACACCTTTAACAGTAGATGTGAATAGTGGAGATAATTGGGGTTTACTTCATTAATTTTCAAGTAACCTTGCCCAATTAAGAACAATTTAGTATTTGTATAAGTATATATGAAACAAATAATCGCACTAATTGATGACGACAGAAATATTTTAACAAGTATTAGCATTGCCCTAGAAAAAGAGGGGTTTAATGTACAAACTTACTTAGATGGAGAAAGTGCCTTAATTGGCTTAACTAGACAGCCACCAGATTTAGCAATAATTGATATTAAAATGCCCAAGATGGATGGAGAAGAACTTTTAAAAAAATTAAGAAAAAAAACAACTTTACCAGTTATATTTTTAACGTCCAAAGATGATGAGATTGATGAGCTTTTAGGACTAAAGCTAGGTGCAGATGACTTTGTTAAGAAGTCAGGGGGTTTTTCAATAAAAGTTCTAATCGAGAGAATTAGGGTACAGTTAAGAAAGAAAAATCTTAGTCCAGCAGAGGAGACTAAAAACATTATATCTCATGGAAAACTAAAATTGGACCCTTCTCAACTAGAATGCGAATGGGATGGAAAACAACTACCTGATAAACTCACAACTACTGAATTTTTAATTGTTCAAGAGTTAGCCAAACGACCCGGAATAATTAAAGAAAGATCTCAATTAATGGATATTGCTTATAGAGAAGACACAGATATTGAAGATAGGACAATAGACAGTCATGTAAAAAGAATTAGGAAAAAATTTAAAAAAGTTGACCAAAACTTCTCTGCTATAGAAACAAGGTATGGAAGTGGTTATAGATGGAATGTAAATTAATTAATGGGTTCTCTACTTAAGAATTTCTCAATTTTAAAAAAATTCTTATTCATAAACTTAATAATATTTATTGTAATTGGAATATTAACGATTTTATATTTAAACTTCTCTAAACCGAATTTAATCTATAAAAAAACTTCAAATCATATAGCAGTAATAAATAATACGATTGATCATATAAGAAGGCTAAAAATTAATTTTAATGAGGACGATTTGAGAAAGTTTTTATTTTCAACAGGTTTTTTATTTCAAAGTTTAGATAGAGTAATTTTTTTAGACTCAGACTTTGACATAATTGCTGATACAGATACCTTAGATTTGGATCCAAGATCTTTTTCTCAAAGAACAGACCAGATACAATTTGAAAATTTAGATAACAATATAGATGAACAAATAAAAAATATTAATAAAAAGGATGATGAGAAAAATATTAGCAATATTACAGAGGAATATTCAATCTCAACAGAGTATGGAAAACCATTTACCTTTACTGACGAAACTTACAATAAATTTATTTTGAGTACATTAAAAAATTTTACAATTAATGATGAAAATGTTGGTTATATTTTAGTAGTTGAAAGAGCAAATGATATCAAAACCGCAATTGATGAAAGAAAGAATTTTGTAATTAGAACAGCTTTAGTTGTTACATTAGTAATTTTTATTTTTTCTTTTGTATTAAATAGATATTTTTTAAAACCAATTAGAAATCTTGTTGACTATACAAAAATTATTAAAGATAAAAGTGAAAAAAAGACTAATATACAAAGTCTTAAAAAAAGAGATGATGAACTAGGTGTTTTGTCAAACTCACTAGATGATATGACCCACGAACTTCAAAAGAGAGCAGATAATGCAGAAAATTTTTCTACCGATCTTGTTCATGAAATACGAAATCCACTTGCATCATTAAAAAGTGCATCTGAAATTATTTCAGAAACAGAGGATAAAAATCAGAGAGATAAACTAGTCAAAATTTTAAGTCATGATGTCGAGAGAATAGAAAGATTAATTACAGACTATTCCCAGATGCTTAAAGATGAAGTAGCAATAACTAAAGAGCAGATGAAAAAAATTGACTTAAGGCCAATAGTAACTTCGGTTGTAGATGATTTTAATGGTATTTATATGTCAAAAAGAGGAATAAAAATTTGCCTCAACTCAGATCAAGATGGTAGCAAGATCGAAATTATGGGAATTGAAAATAGAATTGAGCAAATTCTAGCAAACCTGCTTGAAAATTCTATTTCCTTTAGCGGTGATAATAAGATGGTTAATGTGAAACTTTATAAAAAAAATAAATTTGTGATGCTTAATGTATTAGACGAAGGTTCAGGCTTTAAGGAAAATGATACAAAAAAAATATTTAAAAGATTTTATAGTAATAGACCTGGAAAATTTGGTGAACATTCAGGTCTTGGCCTAAATATAGTCAAAAATTTGATTGATCTACATGGTGGTACAATTAGCGCTAGTAATATTTCCAAAGGAAAAGGAGCAAAAATTGAAATTATTTTTCCTTCAGCCTAATGAAAAGTTGATTATTTAAAATTATACTGCTAAAAGATCGCTTTTATGCAGGATTATAAAGTAAAAGACATATCACAAGCAGATTTTGGAAGAAAAGAAATTTCATTAGCAGAAACAGAAATGCCAGGATTAATGGCAGTAAGAGCTGAATATAAAGGCAAAAACCCTCTTAAAGGTGCAAGAATTTTAGGTTGTCTGCATATGACTATTCAAACTGCAGTCTTGATTGAAACTTTAGTTGATCTTGGAGCTGAGGTTAGATGGTCTTCATGCAATATATTTTCAACTCAAGACCATGCCGCAGCTGCAATTGCTAAAGCTGGTATACCAGTGTTTGCCTGGAAGGGCGAGACTGAGGAAGAATATTGGTGGTGCGTTAAGCAAACAATTGAAGGAAAAAAAGAGTGGATTCCTAATATGATTTTAGATGATGGGGGGGATCTTACTGCACTGATGCATAAAGATTATAAAGAATTATTAAAAAATGTTAAAGGTTTAAGTGAAGAGACAACAACAGGTGTTTTAGCACTTAAAAAAATGGAAGAGCAAGGAACCCTTTTGGTACCAGCAATTAATGTAAACGATTCTGTTACAAAATCAAAATTTGATAACTTATACGGATGTAGAGAAAGTTTAGTTGATGGAATAAAAAGAGCCACTGATGTAATGATGTCAGGAAAAGTTGCAATTGTTGCTGGTTTTGGTGATGTTGGAAAAGGTAGTGCCGCTTCTTTAAGACAAAGTGGTGCAAGAGTTTTAGTAACAGAAACAGACCCGATTTGTGCACTTCAGGCTGCCATGGAAGGTTATGAAGTTGTTTTAATGGACGAAATGATAGGTCAGGCAGATATAGTTGTAACTGCAACTGGAAATAAAGATGTAGTAACAGCTGATCATATGAGGGCTATGAAAGATAGATCAATTTTATGTAATATTGGACACTTTGATAATGAAATTCAGGTTGATGCTCTAAAAAATTATAAATGGGATGAAGTAAAACCTCAAGTTCACGAAATAACATTTCCAGATGAAAAAAGATTAATATTGTTAGCAGAGGGAAGACTTGTAAATTTAGGTTGTGGTACTGGTCACCCTAGTTTCGTTATGAGCGCATCATTTACAAATCAAGTTATTGCTCAAATAGAGTTATGGAATAACTCAAAAAATTATGAAAATAAAGTTTATGTGCTCCCTAAACACTTAGATGAAAAAGTTGCTAGACTTCACCTAGATAAAGTTGGTGCAAAATTAACACCACTATCAAAAGAGCAAGCTGATTATATAAGTGTAACGCCAGAGGGACCATACAAACCCCATGCGTATCGCTACTAATAGTGGCAAAATAGATATTTCCAAAGAAGACAAAACTTTCAATTTAGCTAATTTTTTCGCAAATTTTATCACTGAAGGAGATGTGATTTTTCTTTACGGAGAAATAGGTGTAGGCAAAACCACATTCGTAAAATATTTGATTAACTCTATTCAAAAAAAGAAAAAAGAATATTTAAGTGAGATTACTAGTCCAACTTTTAATATTATGAATGAATATCAAGCAAAAAATTTAAATATCAATCATTTTGATTTATTTAGAATAGATAAAACAATAGACCTTAATAACATCGGGCTATTTAATGATTATAAAAATTGCCTTACAATAGTTGAATGGCCCGAAAAAATAAAATTTAAACCTGATAACAGGTATGAACTGTTTTTTGAATATAAGAAACAATCAAATAAAAGATTTTTAAAAATTAAAAAAATAATGTTTGGAATAGAGATTAATGAAAAACTTGGAGAAAATCGTTACATCAAGGTTAAAGGAGATGCATCATCAAGAATTTTTTATAGAAAACATAAAGTTAAAAAAAGTTCAATTATTGTTTACAGCAAAAAAGACAAGAAAAAAAATCTATTAAATTATGATGCAATAAATAAAATTTTAATTAAAAATAAAATTATTGCTCCAAAGTTATATTATCAAAATTATAAAAATAATTATATAGAAATACAAGATTTAGGGAATAATACTGTTTTTGATATTTTTTCTAAAAGTAAAAGTAATAAAAATTTTTCAATTTATAAAAAAATTATTTTATTTTTATTAAAAATTCAAAAAGTAAAACACTCAAATATTAAAAACTTTATGCGCAAGAATTATAAAATTCCTAAATATACTAAAGTTAAAATTTTTAATGAGGCAAAACTTTTTTGTGATTGGTATGTACCAAATGTAAAAAAAAAGGAAGATGTTAAAAGAATAAATTCAGAACTAAAAAAATTAATAAAATTATTGACTGAAAAAATTAAAATGAAAAATCGTATTTTTGTCCATAGAGATTTTCATATATCTAATATAGTTCCTTACAAAAATTCATTTGGTCTCTTAGATAGTCAAGATGCAGTTATTGGGAATAAAGCATATGATTTGGCCTCAATTGTTGACGATGTTAGATTTAAAACTAGTGAAAAAGATAAAGTAAAACTTTTAGATTATTATTTAAAGTATGATAAAAATCAAATTAATAAAAAAGAATTTGAAAATGATTTTTATATTTTATCTGTGCTTCGAAATTTAAAAATTATTGGAATTTTTACAAGACTTTCTATTAGAGATCAAAAGAAACAATATTTAAAACTTATTCCATATACTTGGAGACTAATTGAGAGCAGAATTAAAGATAAACCAGTGCTTAAAGATCTTAAATTTTTTTTAAATAAAAACTTTTCAAATAAATTAAGAAAAAAACATGCAAATTAATACAGCGCTAATATTATGTGCAGGTTTTGGAAAAAGATTACATCCTTTGACTCAAGAAATACCAAAACCTTTATTAAAAATAAAAGAAATAACGTTATTAGAAAAAACAATGAGTTTTATTGAAAAGCTTAAAATAAATAAAATAATGTTAAATACTTTTCATCTTTCAAATAAAATTGAGGAATTTGTGAATAAGATAAATACGAAAATAAAAATAGAATTAATTAATGACGGTAATGAGATTCTTGATACAGGTGGAGGAATTCTTAATATGGTTAGAAATACTTCAGAAAAAGATTTTTTAGTTTTTAATCCAGATACTATTTGGGAGGATAATTACATAAAATATGTTCAGGAAATGATTGATTTATATTTTAAACAAAAAATGGAAAATATTTTATTGGTTGTTAATAAAGATTCAAGTTTTGATGAAAGATTAAATGGTGATTTTAATCTAGTTGATGGAAAACTTACCAGACAAAATAATAGAAATTTTGTTTACACTGGATGTCAGATCATTAATAAAAATATTTTTTCAAAAATTCAAAAAAAAAATTTTTCAATGAATGAAGTATGGAATGAACAAATTAAAAATTCGAAGCTGTTCGGATATGAAAGTAAAAATAAATTTCTACACATTACTGATTTAAATATTTATAATAAAATATTAAAAAACCAATAAATCTTGAGCTCTTTCTTGATCTAGATATCTGCATTTTTCTATATCAAGTTTTTTATCTAATTCGATATGAAGTGGATTTCCTGTTGGTATTTCAAGCATAGGAATTTGTTTTTCATCTAATTTAAATAAAAATTTACATAATGCTCTCACAGAATTTCCATGTGCTGATATCAAAATATTTTTTTCATTTTTAAGTTCATGATGAATGTTATTTTTAAAATATTTGACAACTCTACTGTAAGTATCTTTAAGAGACTCTGTATCTGGAATATTTTCTTTTGGAATATCTTTATAAATATCTATGTTTATTGGATGGTAGGGATTATTTTTATTTAAAGGTTCAGGCCTCAAGTCCCATGAACGTCTAAATTCATGAATTTTTTTTTCTCCAAGCCTCTTTTTCATTTCATCTTTATTAAGCCCGGTTAGTGATCCATAATGTCTTTCATTAAGTTCCCATGCTTTTGTAAATTCTGAATTATTTCTAATAGTATTCTTTATTAACTTTAAGGTATTTATTGCTCTCAACTGATAGGAGCTAAAAAATAAATCAATTTTAATATTTGTTGATTTTATTACTTCTCCTGCCTTACAAGCTTCTAGCTTTCCTTCAGGAGTTAGGTCAACATCAACCCATCCGGTAAATTTTTTTTGTAAATTCCACTCACTTTGACCATGTCTAACTAAAAATAAATGACTCATATAAAAAATTTAAATATAAGAAAAGTGTATCATGTTTAAATTATTATTTTATTTAATAAATACAATATTTGCAATTTTCTATTTGTACCCAGGGAGTATATTTGGTTTTATATTATATAAAAACTTCAATAAGCAGCCTCAATTAACAGATGATTTCAATTTTTTTTTATTTAATTTCTCATCAAATCATGTTTATGCATTTTTAGTCTTATCATTCTTTGGTTTTCTTATTTTTTTTAAAGATAAAAAAAAAAGTATTCTAATTTATTTTTTTTCAATATCATTTTTATATGAATTACTTCATATAATTATACCAAATAGGAGTTTTCAAATCTCCGATTTATATGGAAATGTTTTAGGTGTATTAATATCACTAACATTATTTTTATGTTTTTATTATGTTAAAAAAAAAGTTTAGCATTGTTTTAATATTACTTATTTTTATGCCGAATTTTATAAATGCCGATATAATTCAAGGAAAAGTTAAAGTTATTGATGGTGATACAGTTAAAATTAAAAATAATAAAATTAGACTTTCGGGTATTGATGCACCTGAATTAAATCAATTATGTAGCAAGGTTTTTTTGAGTCTTTCCTTTATATCCTTTAATAAAAAATATTCTTGTGGAAAAATCTCTACTGAAAAATTAAAAAGATTGATTAAAAATGAAATTATTTTATGTAAAGTTGAAAATATAGATAGGTATAAGAGAAAACTTGCAACTTGTTATAAAAATAAACTAAATATTAATTCTTGGCTTGTTAGGAATGGATATGCCTTAGCTTATATTAAATATTCAAAAAAATATGTTTTACAGGAAAAAGAGGCAAAAAGAGATCAACTAGGTATTTGGCAAGGAACATTTGAAAATCCTTGGGATTGGAGGAAGAATGTTAAAAAAAAATAATACTTTATATTTAGTTTTGTTTTTTTTTCTCATTTCTTGTTCATCTGTTCCAAAAAATACTTCGGATGGATGTTCTATATTTTCTGAAAGATATCTTTGGTATAAACATGCAAAAAATACTGAGAAAAAGTGGGGAACACCAATATATTTGCAGCTAGCAATAATAAAAATGGAGTCTGATTTTGATTGGCTTGCAAAACCTAAAAGAAATAAAATTTTTAAAGTTATTCCTTATAAAAGACCTTCTTCTTCTTTTGGATACTCCCAAGCTGTTAAAGGAACATGGAAGCAATATAAGAAAGAAACCAATAATCCTCTAGCAACAAGAACAAGATTTAAAGACAGTGTAGATTTTATAGGATGGTATACTAATAAAACGGAGAAAATTTTAAAAATTTCAAAAAAAGACTCGTTTAGACAATATATTGCTTATCATGAAGGATGGGGAAACTATAAAAACTACAAAAAGAATGCAAAAGTTATATCTCTAGCAAAGAGGGTACAAAAACAATCTAAAAAATACAAATCGCAGCTATTAAGTTGCCAAAGTTCTCTTAGAACAAGAAAATATGTTATTTTTTAATTTAGTTGTTTTTTAAGCTCGATATCAACAGCATCAATTCTTTTTGTATTTTTTGCCAACATTAAATACATAGTTGGTGTCACATAAAGAGTAAAAAAAGTAGATATAATCATACCACCCAAAATTGTTGATCCCACCGCAAGTCTAGAACCTTCTCCAGCTCCGGGTCCAATGTTACCTATTACTAAAGGAACCATTGCTATCATTGTACTTAGGGACGTCATGATTATTGGTCTAAACCTCATATCACATGCTTCTTTAATTGCATTTTCTATATTTTTTCCAGATGCTCTCAGCTGATTTGCAAAATCTACAATTAAGATACTGTTCTTTGTTGATATACCAATTAAAATAACAAGTGCAATTTGAGAAAAAATATTAATTGAACTATTTAAAAAAAGTATAAATACTAAACCACCAAACACAGCCAATGGAACAGTCATAATTATTATGAATGGATGAATAAAAGAATTAAAAGTGGCAGCCATTACAAGGTATGCAGTTATCAAAGCTAAAGCAAATATTATAAATAACTCATTAGAAGTTTCTTTTAACTCCTCTGATTTACCTTTCCATGAAATCTGATTTTGAGGTGCTATATTTTCCATAGTTTTTTCAAGATAATTAATTGCTTCACTTAATGAATAGCCTTCATTAATATTAGCAGATATTGTAACCGCTCTTTGTCTATTGTATCTCGAAAGTATTTTCGCTGATCCTTCTTCTTTGAAATCAACTAAGTTTGCCAATGATATAAGCTTTGAATTATTTTCAGATCTTACGAATATTTTTGCTAAACTTTCTTTGCTTCTCCTATCAGATAGATATTTTTGTAAAATTATTGGATACTCTTTACCAAGTTTATTAAATGTAGTCACAGTTTTCCCACCGTAAAGAGTTTCTAAAGTTTTACCTATTTGATCTGTAGATACACCTAAATCTTTTGCTTTATTTTTATTAATTATTAACTTTACCTCTGGTTTATTTTTGGAATAATCCGACTCAATTCTAGATAAATTTTTATTCTTTCTTAACTCAGAAATAAGATTATTTTGTATTTGTTCAAGTTCTTCATAAGATGTACCCAAAATTACCATCTGAACAGGTTTGTTATAATTTGAGACTCTTATCGATTGAGGTGAAATAGGAAAAGCAATTGCTTGAGGATTGGTTACTATTTTTCCAATAGCTTCTCTCATAACGGATTGAGTATTTTTACCTCTATCATCCCAATGATTAAGTAGAGCTATAATTATAAAAGTATTAAAGGAATTACTCGATCTTCCAAAACCAGGGACTCTCATTATAAATCTCCTGTAAGGACTATCTTCATTCTGTAACAATGGAATTAATTTAGATTCTATTTCTTGAGCTCTTTCTTGTGTATACTCAAAAGAGCTACCTTCATCAGTCATACCAATTATTAAATATGCACCCCTATCTTCAAGTGGAAGAAGTTCTTTTTTAGAGAAATTAAATAGTAAAACTGAAGAAATAATTACAATTATCATAAATGAAATAATTAGTTTTTGCTTGTCTAGGAAATATGTAAGACTCTCTTTATAAAATTCAAGAAATGATCTAAAAAAATTATTAAATTTGATTATAATTTTATTTTGTTTTGGTTTGAGACTGAGAAATCTGCTACCTAGCATGGGTGATAATGTTAAGGCAACAAAAGATGACACAACAACAGAAAAAGATAATGCTATTGCAGTTTCTTTAAATAAAGTTCCTGAAATACCTTGGATAAAAATAAGTGGCAAAAATACAGCTACTAATATTAAAGTAGTTGCAATAATTGCAAAGGTAATTTGTTTTGAACCCTTGTAAGCTGCCACAAGTGGCTTTTCTCCTTTTTCAATTCTTCTATAAATTGCATCAGTCATAATTACAGAGTCATCCGTAATTATTCCAATTGCTAGAATAAATGAGAGTAAAACAAAAATATTTATAGATAGATCAAAAATATAAATTCCTAAAAAAGATGCAATTAGACTGACAGGTAGTGCGACCGCTGGAACTATTACTGCTTTTAAATTACCTAGAAATAGATAAATAATAATAACCACTAAAATAAAAGCTATAACAAGAGTTTTATATACCTCGTTAATTGCTGCACCAACATAGTTTGCTCTGTTAAATGCTACTTCTATATTTAAGCCATCTGGTAAGGACTTTCTTACTTCCTTTAGTTTTTTTTTGATATCATTTGACAGTTCAACGGTCGATGCGCCACTTCTAGCATATATACCAATACCTACTGTCTTTAAGTTAAGATTATCTTTTCTTTGTGCTTTAAATAATGTTTTTTCTGATACAGGCCCGAATTTAACTTCAGCAACATCAGATAATTTGACTACATTGTCCTTATTTTTCTTGATAGGTAAACTTTTTAGTTCATCAATGGTTGTGTAAGATTTATCTAGATTAAGAGTTAGATCGACATTAGTAGCCTCTAAAGTTCCAGCTGGAAGGCTGACATTTTCATTTCTAAGTGCATTTTCTAATTCTTGTATAGTTAAATCATTAGCTGCTAATTTTATTGGATCTATCCAAATCCTAACACTTAACTCTCTTAGTCCCCCAACTAAAATTCTTCCTACATTTTTTATACTTGAAAATCTATCAACCAAATATCTCTCTGCATAGTCTCCCAATTCCAAGTCACTCCAAGTAGAAGAGGATAGAGCTATCCACATAGTGGTAGTAAAACCCGCAGCTTGTTTCAAGATTTGAGGTGGTTCTGCTTCAGTTGGCAGGTTATCCGCAACTCTAGCAACTCTTTCTCTAATATCATTTGCTGCATTATCTAAATTCATTTCTGTATCAAACTCTATATTTATTGTGCTTCGTCCATTTTCAGATACAGAGTCGATATTTTTTATTCCTTCTGCACCACCGATTACATCTTCTAAAACTTGAGTAACCTCTTGATTAACTATTGGTGCGGATGCGGACTTATAATCTACTTTTACTTGAACAACTGGAGGCTGGAGTCCTGATGGTAACTCCCTTACTGGTAACTTCCAAAATACAAATAAACCGAATAAAACTAAAATAAGTGACATTACCCAAGATACTACTGGTCTTCTTATACTTATATCAGTTATAAACATTTATTTTTTAATTGGTTTAATTTTTCCTTTTGGATTTACTTTTTTAAGACCTTCAGCAACAATCAGATCATCTTTATTCAATCCTGATATTACTTCTATAAATCCTTTATCTCTATTTCCTATTTGTATCTGAATTTTATTTAAACTGTTATCTTCTAGGACTTTATAAACAAAAGTATTCTCTCCCTCTAACATTACACTTGTATCAGGTATTGATAAAGAACTTCGTTCATTAAACTTAACACTTACTTCAAGTAGCGATCCTGGTATCAATTCATAATTTTTGTTATCTATTTTAATTCTTGTAAGTAAACTCCTTGTGTCAGCACTAATTCTACTTGAGAAACCATCTACTGAACCTGAAAAAATTTTATCTTTTAGACCTGAGAACTTAACTTCAACCGGTAAGTTTTTCTTTATTGCAGGTGCAAAAGATTCAGGTATTTTTAAGTCAGCATAAATTACTGAACTATCATCTAAGGTTATAATTATAGAATTATCAGAGCCAAGCACATCCTCTGTAATACCTCTGTAACCTAAAATACCATTAAAAGGTGCTATAATATCTTTATCTTTTAATTTTATTATTAAAGATCCTTTTTCAACATAACTATCTAATTTTAACTCAGAAATTAAATCACTTTTTTGAATTCTATATGATTTAGTTTTTTTTGAAATAGCAGTCCCGAAACTTTCAATTTTCTCTGAAAAAATCTTTTCGGAAACTAGTTTTACTATTATGCCAGGTGGTGGTCTCTTACTAAATTTTTTTTTAAAATGGTTTCCAACCATTGTTCTTCCAATTACTACTAAAGCAATAATTATAAAAAAAATAATAACACCGATTAAAACTTTTTTTGAGGTTTTCATAAATTATATTCTGCCATACTCTGACCATGAGCCATCATAAATGACAGGATTATATTTATTATCAATTAAGGAATATGCAAGTGCTAAAACTGCTGCTGTAACTCCAGAGCCACAAGAAAACACAACTTTTGATGAAAAATCGTTATTTAAAACTGATTTAAAAATTTTTACTAATTCATTTTTAGATTTGAAAGTTTTATCTTTTTTTAGGAGTTCTTTAAATGGCAAACATAATGAGTTAGGGATTGAACCACTTCTTAATCCTTTTCTTGGTTCTTTTACTTTTCCTTCAAACCTTTCTTTACTTCTAGCATCAAGAACCTTAAATTCTTGTTTCAAGATATTTTCTTCTATCTGTATTTTTAATTTTACTAAATCTTTTCTTTCTGTAGATTTATACAAAGTAGGAAATAATTTTGTTACTTCTTTAGTAACAGTTCGTTTTTCTGATTTCCATTTTTCAAAACCACCATCGAGAACACTTACAAGTTTTGGGTCATGCCCAAAGTAAATAAAACTGTACCATAGTCTGCAAGAACTTACTAAATCTGAATTATCATATATTATTATTCTATCATTATTTTTTATTCCCATTTTTGAAATAATCTCTTCCCATTTTTCTTTTGATGGCAACATGTGTGGTAGGTCTGATCTTTGATCAGAATTTTTATCTAAATCAAAAAATATTGCATTTGGCAAATGATGATTTAAATATTCTTCATGTGGTTTCCTTAAAGTATCAGGTAGATGCCAAGAGCAATCAATTAATTTTATTTTACTTAAATTATCTTCAACCCAGCTTGTATCAACTAAAGACATTTATCTTTTTTCAAGGTATTTTTGATGGTATTCCTCAGCTGTACAATAATTTTTTATTTGTGAAAGTTTAGTTACTACTTTACCAGAGAGATTTTCATTATATTTTTCTATTATTTTTTTTGCAATATTTTTTTGGTTATCATTAAGATAAAATATTTCACTTCTATACTGTGTACCAAAATCTAAACCTTGTGAGTTTAGCGTGGTTGGATCATGTATTTCAAAAAAATAATCTAGAATTTTTTCATAAGAAATTATATTTGGATCAAAATCTAGTTTAACAACCTCCGCATGATTTGTATCTCCTTCACAAACTTCTTGATAACTAGTTTTACTTGTGTTGCCTCCACAATAACCTACTTCCGTTTTATAAACCCCATTCAATTTACTGAACTTGATTTCAGGTCCCCAAAAACATCCACACGCTAGTATTGCTATTTCCATTGATTATTATGTTTATTAATCTAAAGTTAATCTCATGCTTACTAAAAATCAATTGGGTTTTTTGTACATGTTTTTATCAGTGTGTGCATTTTCAGTGATGGATCTCATTGTAAAATGGTCAGATAACTATCCTTTAGGACAGGTTATTTTTTTTAGGGGTTTTTTTGGATTAGTCCTTTATTATTTTATAATTCCCAGGGAAAGATTAAAAGATTTTTATTATACCAAAAGGCCTATGTTGCATTTTTCAAGATGTTTTTTTGGTCTAATGGCATTGCTATCTATATTCACTGCATTGAGAAACCTTCCATTAGCCACAGTTGTGAGTATTTCATTCGCTGCACCAATCTTTACAACAATTTTTTCAATTTTTTTTTTAAATGAAAGGGTAGGTTATTTTAGATGGTTAGCAGTTTTTGTAGGTTTTGTTGGAATTGTAATTATATCTGAGCCAGGATTTAGCTCGTTAAATATTTATTATATTTTTCCTGTAATTTTTGTTTTAGGAATGTCCTATGTGGCCATTTCAATCAGGCAGTTATCTTCGACAGAACCTGTCTGGCTGATATCTTTATATTTTTCGGCAGCAATTACTTTAGCTGGTCTATTTACAATACCATATGGATGGTTAATGCCAACCTTAAAAGATTTAATATTTTTATCTTCCATTGGAATTTTTGGCGGTGTTGCAAATTTATGGTTAAGTCAATCATATAAATTTTCTGAAGTATCATTAGTTACACCGTTAAAATATTTAGCTTTAGTTTTTGCAATAATTTTTGGTTATCTGATATGGGACGAAATACCTACAATTAAAACTTTAATAGGTGCAACTTTAGTTATAGTTTCTTCAATAATAATTTTTAGAAGAGAAATTTTATTAAAAAAACAAATTTCAGCAGCAAGACATGACTAAACCACCAAGCTATTGGAAAAAGGCTAAAACTTATTTGTCATCAAAAGACAAGATAATGAAAATTCTAATAAAAAAATATAATGATAAATACTTAACAACTAGAAAAGATGTTTTTTTTTCACTTTGTAAAAGTATTATAGGTCAACAAATAAGTGTAGCCGCAGCTAACTCAGTTTTTATGAAATTTGATAAGCTCTGTAAAAATAGAATAAACCCTAAAATTGTTAATAAATTGAATTCACAACAATTAAAGAAATGTGGATTAAGTCGACAAAAAGCAAGAGGTATCAAAGAGCTTGCAAAAAAATTTTATAATAAAAGTTTTAATCCAGACTTAATTAAACAAATGAGCGATGAAGATGCAATATTATATCTTTCTTCCCTTAGGCAGATTGGAAGATGGTCGGCTGAAATGATATTACTTTTTACTTTTAATAGACAAAATATTTGGCCTATACAGGATATTGGACTTTTAAGAGCAATATCTAAAAACTATAAAAAAAAATATTTACCTCCAAAGATTTTTGTTAATAAATTATATAAAAATTTTTCTCCTTATTGTTCAGTAGCAACATGGTATTTGTGGAGATCAATTGACGATGAACCAATACAATACTAACCACCTTCTACTATCTGGTGATGTCTCACAACATGACCTTTAAGTATATTATGTGCCTCTTGATACTCTTTAGAGTCGTAACATTCTACAGCAGTATTATAATCAGGAAATTCGACCACAACATTTCGTGGAGAGTCAATCCCGTCATTTGTTCTATTTTTTCCGCCTCTAACGAGGAATTTACCAGAAAATTTTTCTATAGCTGGTTTTGCTTTAACAGCATACTCCTTTAATTTTTCTGAATTATTAATTTTTTCATAAATACATATCCAATAAGCTTTCATATTTAATCTAACCACCTTTCAAATTTCGATTTATTGTTTTTAATATAATCTGGTAATTTTTTAAAATCACACTTTAAAAGCTTTTCTCCTTTACCAAATTTTTTCGTTCTTTGATCAACATTTAAATTATATATTGCACATTTTTCGTTCATTATTGTTCTAATTTGTTCAACTGACAATGGCTCAAGGTCAAATTCAATATGATGAAGGTACGATCTTAGTTTATAGTGAATTTCTTCAGCAGTTTTAATATTTGTAAAATGCCATCCACCATCATCAATGAATTTAATGCTTGAATATTTATTTTCTGAAAAAAGAATATCTAACCTAAAAAAAGGGAATTTTCTATCCTTAACATTCCTAAGCCATTGAGGACTTTTTAAATTTTTTTTCTTACATGCTTTTGTTCCTATCCAAGACAAATTGGGTAGTTTCAAATTAAATTTGTAATAGAACATTTCCTGTTTAAACATTATTATTTTTTTATTAATTTTCAAAAAATCTATATTTTGAAGATTAGGTATTTCGTCCACGTCAGAAATTAAAATCAAGTCTTCATCACTAGCCTCTTTTAATCCATTTATAATAAAGTTTCTTTGACCATTCTCTCTTTTTCCAGCATTAAACATATATTTACTTATTCTTATGTCTTTATCTTCATCCTCTTTAATAATGTCTAAATTACTTGGTATTTGATCAAATATTAAATATATAATTTTTTTTTCGAACCTTTGATATTTATTTATATCAAATTTTAACTCCCTTTTTTCACCCTTATGATTAAACTTACTTTCTACTATTACAAAGTAATCTACATACGCATCTAAAAGATTTAATCTTAGTTCTAAAACTAAATCTTCATCAAAATACATAAAACAATCGAATATTTTCATAAATATATTTAATTAAATCTAATACTATAATAATAATTATAAATGGAAAAAAAATTAATTATAAACTTTCAAGAATACCTAGATATTGTTGAAAAGCTTGCAATTGAGGTGAATAAAGAATTTAAACCAACTGTTCTAGTTGGAATAATGAGAGGGGCTGCACCGATAATAGATATTTTATCGAGAATTTTTAAACTACCTACAGCTTATATTGTGATTCAAAGCTATTCAGGAAAAGGATTGGAGGACAAACAAGGGGATCTTGTATTTGCAAGGGACATTAGTTCAATTGCTGAGCAAAAAGATTTTGAAAAAATTTTACTAATAGACGACTTGTCAGATACTGGACTTACTTTGAATAAAAGTATTGATTGGTTAAAAAAATATGATCCAGTAAAAAATTATATTAAAGATATAAAAACTGCTTGCTTATGGAAAAAAAAATCTTCAAAATTTAACCCAGACTTTTGCCCTATAAAGTTGGATAGTGATCCTTGGATCGTTCAACCAACTGAGCATTATGAAGAGATGTCGATAACAGAAATAGTTGAGAAAAATAAATAAGGCCAGAATAAATCTGGCCTTATAGAATTTAATTTTAAGCTACTGCAAAACTTATTGCACTTAAAATTGCAATAACCCAAATTGCAGGAGATGTTGTTGAAAATTTTCCAGTAAATACCTTTATTAAAGCGTATGAGATAAATGCTAAAGCTATTCCATTACTTATACTATAAGTTAGAGGCATAGCAATCATTGCAAGAACTGCAGGTGCAGATTCAGCAATATCGTCCCATTCAATATCTGTAATATTTCTTACGAATAAAACTGCAACATATAATAAAGCCGCTCCATCTATTTCTTTTGGTAAACTTGTTGCTAATGGAGCAAAAAATAAACATGCTAGGAAAAGTACACCAATAACTAAAGATGTCATTCCTGTTCTTCCGCCAGCTTTTACTCCAGCTCCAGACTCAACATAACTTGTTACCGTTGTGGTGCCCATAAAAGCTCCTGCTACTGTTCCAACGCTATCTGCCATCATAGCTTTATTAATGTCTTGGACTCTACCTTTATTATCAACCTTACCCGCAACATTTGCCACTGAAGTTAAAGTTCCAGCAGTATCAAAAAAATCTATAAATAGTAACGTAAATACAACTGTAGACATGCTCGCAGTCAATGCAGCTGACAAATCAAAATCAAATAGATATGTCATCGGAGGTATACTTCCTACAACTCCATTAAATTTAGCTAGTCCGCTTAACCAAGCAATAATACTAAAAGCAATAATTCCAATTATTATATTTCCTTTAATATTTAGTTTTTCCATAACAATAATTGCCACAAAAGTCAGACAACCAAGAATAACTAATGGATTTTTTATATCTCCTAAAGTAACAAGTGTAACTGGATGATCGCCTACTACCCCCATAATTTCTAATCCAATAATTGCTAAAAATAATCCTATACCAGCTCCTATTCCTAATTTTAAACTTTTAGGTATAGAATTAATTAACCAAGATCTTATTGGCGTTAAGGATATAATTAAAAATAATACACCAGCTACCAGAACAGCTCCCAGTGCTTCTTGAGGTGTGTAGCCCATTCCTGCAACAACACCAAAAGCAACAAATGCATTAATACCCATTCCTGGAGCTAAACCTATCGGCCAGGTTTTTCCATAGAAAGCCATGATAAAACATGCCAAAGATGTAGCTAATATTGTTGCTGTGAAAACAGCCCCGAAATCAAAGAAACCTTTTTCTGGTCCTGCAAATTCTCCTGACAGAATAAAGGGATTTAAAAACATGATATATGCCATTGTTAAGAAAGTAGTAACCCCGGCAATCACTTCGGTTTTAAAATTTGTCTTATGTTTTTTGTAATTAAAATATTTATCTAACATATAAATCCTCCAAATAAGCTTGGACAATAAACGATTTTTTTAAAAAATTCTTTTGAATTGAAAGATTTATTAACATTTTACAACTTAGAATTTAATATTTTATTGAAACAAATCTGCTAAAGTGACTAAGTGCGATCTATAACCCTATTATTTGTCTTAACTTTTCTCTTGATCAAACTGACAGGTTGCCAAACTGTAAAGAATAAAACAGATGAAATTGTTAAAAAAGAAAATGAAAAATTAAGCCAATTTATTGGTCAGCCAGTTTCTGAACTAAAAATTGTTATGGGTTTACCTTATAAAGAGGAGAAGTCAGACACAGGTACAAAAGTTTTTGTATATAAAACAAAAAAATATGGAATTCCGTGTGAAAGGAAATTTGAAATTAGTAATAATGATATGGTGATTGGTTTTGTTTCAAAAGGGTGTTTTTAACTCGTGGGGATAGATCCCCACAAGCAAGGTTAATACTTATTTTATCTCAATAAGTTTTTTCTTTTTATAATCTGGTACAATTCTTTCACAAGGAATTGTTAAAAGACCGTCTTTAAGCTCAGCTCCATTCACTTTTACATCGTCTGCTATAGTAAATGATCTTGCAAATTGCCTTTGAGAAATTCCCTTATGAATAATCTCACCATCTTCGTTTTTATCTTCAGATTTATCAACTTGTTTTGTTCTAACTGTTAATAAATTATCTTCAAACTCTACTTCTACATCTTTTTTTGAAAAACCTGCAAGAGCAACTTCAATTGAATATTTGTCCTTCCCTGTTTTTCTGATGTTATAAGGTGGATAGTTAGATTGCATTGTCAAACCACCATTACCCAGCATATTTTCAAATTGATCAAACATATCATCAAAACCAATTGAAAAAGGTCTGAGAGAGTTAAATATAGATAGATCCTTACTTGTCATATTTCCTCCTTTGTTAGCAAGGTTTAATGTAAGCCCCATTTAGGCAACTTACATTGGCTATGTAGGTATCAAGTTTGTTTTTTCAAGATACAATTAAATTTTTCCTGATATTTTTAAAATAAATGCATAGTCGAAAGCTATTTCCTCAATTGCACCATCTCGACCAGATTTACCCCCATGACCAGCATTCATTTCAGTCTTTAGAAGCAAAAGATTTTTATCAGTTTTATATTCTCTTAGTTTCGCAGTGAACTTTGCTGGTTCATCAAATAAAACTCTATTATCACTCAAGCTGGTAGTAATTAAAATATTAGGGTAATCCATTTTCTTAATATTATTGTAGGGAGCGTAAGAATAGATATAATCAAAATGTTCTTTATTATCCTTAGCATTTCCAAATTCATCAAATTCTCCGATTGTTAATGGTAAAGAATGATCCAAGTTAGTGGTTAAACTATCAACGAAAGGAACAGCCATTATTATCCCTAAAAATAAATCTGGAGATTTATTCGCAACTGCTCCCATAAGTAATCCACCTGCGGATCCACCCATACCAATAATTTTTCCTTTTGTGGTATATTTTTTTTGGATTAAAAAATTAGCAACAGCGATATAATCATTGAAGGTATTTTTTTTATTAAGTAACTTACCTTCTTTCCACCACTTCATTCCTCTTTCCATGCCCCCACGAATATGTGCGGTCACCCAAATGATATCTCTATTTATTAGACTTAATCTAGTAGTAGAAAAAGATGGAGACATTGAAGCGCCATATGAACCATATCCATACAAAAGAAGATTTGCTGATCCATCAATAGGTGTATCCTTATGTCTAGTTATAGTTAATGGAACTTTTCTTCCATCGTTTGAGCTACATTCTAGTCTTTCAACTATATAATTTTTTGGATCATGACCAGAAGGAATTATTTGTTCTTTTACTAATTTTTTTTCTTTAGTTTTTAAGTTATATAAATATGTTCTAGATTGAGTTTTTGGTGTTGAGTAAGATATATAAATTAAGTCAGTATTTTTATCCTTTTGTATTAGCGATATATTTGCATCATAAACACCTTCTTCTGTAAAAATAATTTCTTCCTCTTTGTTTGATTTAATGTCTCTTACAAAAATTTTATCTAAAGCATTAGTAAGTTCAGATCTAATAATCCAATTATTTAAAAATGTAAGACCACCAATCATAGTTTCATTTTTTGCAGGAATAAATATTTCCCATTTTATTGATTCTATATTTTTTGATCGTTCTATTTTAAAATCTTCAGCATCTTTATTAGTATGAATATAAAAATAGTTCCCCCAAGAATTAATACTGTATATTATTCCTTTTTCTCTTTTTCTGACCAATTTTGGAATAGGTATTATTTCATCGGTTTTAAAAAAATATTTTTCAGATGTATTATGATCAGATGAATTAATAAAATAATATTTTTCATCAGCGCTAATACCTATACTTACTGTAAATGCCGGAGTTTTTTCTTCAAAAATTAAAAGATCATCTTTAATTGATTTTCCAATTTCATGTCTAAAGATTTTTCTAGGCCTATGATTTTCATCAAGCATTGAATAAAAAATGTAATTATCATCTAAACTAAATAAAACTGAGCCTGAAGTATTTTCTATTTTTTCAGTAATAAATTTATTTGTTTTAATTTCCTTTATGTAGATAGTAAAATATTCTGATCCCTTTAAATCTAATGAGTATGCTAAATATTTATCATTATGGCTTACATCTAAATCACCAACCCCAAAATATTCTGCTTTTACCTTTTCTTTTTCTTTGTCTCCATTCCAGATTTCCTCAATATCTTCAGATCCAATTTTTTTTCTTAATTTTATCGAGTAATTCCCTTTTGTGGTTGTTTTAGTCCAATATTCATAATTTTTATCCTTAAATGGAAGTGACTCATCGTCTAATTTTATTCTACCTTTGATTTCGTCAAAAAGAATCTTTTGAGTTTGTTTGGTATCTTTTAAATTATTTTCAGTATAACTATTTTCATCCTCTAGATATTTTCGAACCTCTGGTAAGAGCTTAGAACTATCTTTTAAAACTTCTAAAATATTTTTTTGATGAATCCAGCTATAATTATCCTCCCATGTCACATTGTGACAAGTTTTTAGTTCTGGTTTTTTATCTAATTGTGGTATTTTCATTTCAACATTTAATACATGAATATTTTTTTCTTAACACTTATTATTTTTGTCCTAGTTTATTTACTTCTTAATTGGTTTGTTAAAACCTCAAGCGCTAAAATCTCAAAGGGAATAAGAACTTTCACAATTATTTTATCAATAGTACTTGCAGTTATAATGGCTTTTGCAGGTAGATACATATTTTCACTACCTTTTTTATTGATGATTTTACCTCTTATAAAGACTAAAGCAGGGCTCACTTTGCTTCAAATTTTGAGAATTTGGGGTTTATTAAGATTTTTGAGAAATTCAGGTAGATTTAACTTTAATAACATGGGATCTGCTAATAATAGCCAATCAATATCCTTGGACGAGGCTTACAAAATACTTAATTTGAACACAAAAAAAAAATACTCCAAAGAGGAGGTTATGAAATCTTATAAAAATATTATGAAAAAAATTCACCCAGATGTTAGTCCAGAGTTATCAAGGCTAGCATCGATAGTAAATGAAGCTAAGGAAGTAGTTTTAAAAGATATTAGTTAATTAAATCTTTAAATTTATTGAAAATTTTTTGGGGATCAATTTTATCTTTGCCTAGAGTATCATGATTTACTGTAGTTTCTCCCTCGGGAATAATTGGAAACATTTTTGAACTATAGCTTCCGTAAAGTAATGGTGTATCAGCCATTAAAACTATTGTTGGTATTCTTATTGCAGCTGATAAGTGACTAAAACTAGAATCGTTACAAATTGCGACATCACAATTTGCAATTAAAGGAAATGTTTGCAATAAGCTCATTTGATCTAAAGGCAAGCATTTCGATTTGAATTTTGAATTTAGAATATCTTTTAAAATACTTTGTTCTGCAATTTTATTTCCTGTAGCTAAAAAAAATCTACAATCATATTCATCATTACACTTTTCCATAAATTTTAAGAAGATTCTCGAAGGTATTCTTTTTGTATCTCCAGAACCTCCAATACCCAAAATTATGTTTTTTTCTTTTTTTGTAATTTTATATTTGCTGGCAGCATAAATTTTACTCCTCTCATTTATATTAATGATAGGTTCGCTTTTTACTGTTTCACCTATTGAGTTCTTAACAAAATTTTGCGCAGCTAATATTATATGTTGTTTTTTTTTTTTAAATAAAGGATATTGGTATATCTCTTTAATAGAGGCAAAGTTGCAAATTAGTTTGTATCTTAGTGATGAATTAAATATAAAAACTTTTTGGAATTTATAAGTTTTTAATTGACTTACTAAGCTGAAGGAGCCGAAAATACCATCATGAACTCCTTTTCTATTAATATTATTCCTATCTAAATTTATAATTTCATTTATAAATTTATTTTCTTTCAAAATTTCTGATGCTTTGGAACTATCTTTTACTAAAATATCAACTTTGGTATTAAATTTTTTAGATATCGCCTCTATAAATGGCAAATAAATGATCATATCTCCAATTCCCATTCTGTTCTGAATAGCCAATATTTTCATTTCTTTTATAAACTTTACTAAATTTTTCTTTTTTTATAAGTTTTTATTATGAGTAAAATTAATGGCATTTATGCGGCCTCAGTATCTATCCTAGATAAAGAATTAAATCTAGATATTGATAAAACCATTAAACATGCAGAAAATTTAATTACTCAAGGATGTCACGGGGTAGTAATTTTTGGCAGTACCGGGCAAGCTCAGTTAATTTCTTCATCAGAAAAAATAAAGCTTGTTGAGGAACTTTCAAAGAGCAAATTTAATAACAAATTTATAATTGGTACAGGCTTCAACTCTTTGAAAGAAAGTCTTCTTTTTCTTAAGGTATGTAAAAATTTTAATTTTAAAAATTTTCTTATAATGCCGCCAGCTTATTATAATTACGAGGACAAGGATGTAATTAATTTTTACTCCCAAATAATTAAACACCATCCTTGGTCTCAGATTATTTTGTATAATTTTGAAAAATTATGTGGTTACAAATTTTCAATTGCATGCGTGGAGGAGCTTGTTAAAAAATACCCTGATCAGATTATAGGTGTTAAAGATAGTTCATATAATTTGTATAAAGATTTAAAGTTAAAAAACTTTTCTATTCTTCCTGGATCAGAATCAAAATTGGTTAGTGGTCTTGAATTGGGGTGTTCAGGTATAATTACTGCTACATGTAATATAACTGCAGAATTATCAAGAAATATTTTTGATGATTTTATAAATAAAAAAAAACAAATTCAAATTGAAAAACTGTGTAATGTAAGAGAAGCTTTTGATAAATTTAATTTAATATCTGGTATACATACTTTTTTATCTTCTTCTCATAACTCATATAAAAATTTGTTACCACCACTCTCATTATTAAGCAAAGACAACGAAAAAAAATTACTTGATGAATTAACTAAATTAGATTTTAATTATAATTTATTAAAGATTGATTGAGATGAAGTTAGCAAAATTTTTAAATAGTCTGTTTACTAAAAATGGATTTATATTAATTGATGCAAATGGCAATAAGTTTAAAATTGGAAACCCAGTTAAAGAAAATCTCATCACATTAAAAATATTAGATAAAAGCCTACATTTTAAATTATTATATCATCCTGACTTATACTTTGGCGAAGCATACACAAATGGGTCTATACTAATAGAAAATGGAACTTTGACAGATTTTCTGGAAATTGCATTTGAAAATATTGGAACAGGAGAGATAAATAATTATGGAATGCTGATGAATAAGTTGAAAGGAATATATAAAAACTTAACAAATTTTAATTTCGTTAAAAACTCAAGGAAAAATGTTGCACATCACTATGATATATCAGAAAAATTATATGATTTATTTTTAGATGAAAAAAGACAATATTCTTGTGCGTATTTTGAAAACGATAAAGACACTTTAGAAGAGGCACAAAATAATAAAATTAACCACATAATAAAGAAACTTAATTTAAAAAACGATCTAAGAGTTTTAGATATTGGAAGTGGCTGGGGAACATTAGCTTTAGATATAGCTAAAAAAACTAAGTGTTCAGTATTAGGTATTACACTATCTGAAAATCAACTTCAATACAGTAAACAGAAGGCTAAAGAAATGAATCTAGAAAATCAGGTAGATTTTCGACTTACTGATTACAGAAATTTAAATGAGAAATTTGATAGAATTGTGAGTGTTGGGATGTTTGAGCATGTAGGTAAGGAATTTTACAGGAAATATTTTAATACTGTATCAAAACTTCTTTCCGAAAATGGAGTTGCCTTAATACATACTATAGGGTCAATAAACCCACCAAGAGATCCACAACCTTGGATAAATAAATATATTTTTCCAGGAGGATACACTCCAAGCTTAAGTGAAGTTATTTCTCCCATTGAAAAATCAGGTTTAGTAATCTCAGATATTGAAGTTTTAAGAAAGCACTACGCACATACATTGAGGCATTGGAAAGAACGTTTTTTAAGTAAAAAAAGTGATGTTTTACAAATGTTCGATGAAAAATTTTTTAGAATGTGGGAATTTTATCTTACAAGTTGTGAAATGGCTTTCAAATGGGGTGACCAGGTTGTATTTCAATTTCAATTATCAAAAAAATTAGGTTCAGTTCCAAACACAAGAGACTATATTTATCAAAAATAAATTGATAAATCTTTAT
>CACLWL010000004.1 GCA_902610655.1 uncultured Pelagibacteraceae bacterium | reverse complement strand
GAAGAAGGATTAACGGTCTTGCAAGCGTGTGAGGCTGCTGGAGTGGAAATTCCACGATTTTGTTATCATGAGAGATTATCTATCGCAGGAAATTGTAGAATGTGTTTGGTTGAGATGGAGAAATCACCTAAACCTATAGCATCATGCGCGATGCCTGCTGCTGATGGAATGAATATTAAAACTAACACTGAATTGGTAGAAAAAGCAAGAAAAGGAGTGATGGAGTTTTTGCTTGTAAACCATCCTTTAGATTGTCCAGTTTGCGATCAAGGTGGAGAGTGTGATCTTCAAGATCAGTCAATGTATTATGGCGTTGATAAATCAAGATTTAAAGAAAATAAAAGGCATGTTCCAGAAAAAAATATGGGACCTCTTATTAAAACGCAAATGACTAGATGTATACATTGCACTAGATGTGTGAGATTTGCAACAGAGGTTGCTGGAGTTTCTGAGTTAGGAGCTATAGGTCGAGGAGAAGATATGCAAATAACAACATACTTAGAAAAAGCAATGGAGTCAGAATTATCAGCAAATGTTGTGGATTTATGTCCAGTTGGGGCCTTAACCTCAAAGCCATACGTATTCGAAGCACGACCATGGGAATTAAAAAAAACAGAAACAACAGACATTATGGACGCTGTTGGATCAAGTATAAGAGTTGATAGCTATGGATGGGAAGTGAAAAGAATTCTACCTAGAAATAACGACGATATAAATGAAGAGTGGATATCAGATAAAACGAGATACGCTTGTGACGGTCTAAAAAATCAGAGATTAGATACGCCTTTTTTAAAAATTGATGGAAAGTTTGAAAAAATAGGTTGGGATAAAGCTTATAGAATATTAAAAAACAAAATTGAAAACACAATGCCAGAAAAAATTTCTGGTGTAACTGGTGATTTAACTGATATGGAAACTCTTTTTGTAGCAAAAGAGTTTTTTGAAAAGACAATTAAATCTTCTAATTTAGAATGCAGATCAAAACATACATTTGTAGACAGCAGCGATAGATCAAATTATATTTTTAATCCAACCATTAATGGGATAGAGGAAAGCGATCTAGTTATCATGGTTGGAACTAACCCAAGATATGAAGCAACTATGCTTAATGCTAGAATAAGAAAGTCATACTTAAATAATAATTTAAAAATTTTTAGCTATGGTAATGTTGGTGATTTAACTTATCCATATACAATTCTGCCCAATGATACATCTGAAATTATATCACTTATTGATGGTAAAAGTGAAATAAGTAAAAAAATTTTATCATCAAAAAAACCAATAATTATGATCGGTCAATCTTTCTTCGAGCTAAAATTTGCTAAAGATTTATTTTATAAATTAAAAAATTTTTTAAAATTAAATGGAAAAATTAAAAAAGAGTGGAACCCTTTAGGAATAATTTCAAAAGATGCATCCACAGTTGGTGCATACGATCTAGATATTAATAGTTCGAGCGAAGGTACAAACAATGTTTTAGAAAAGATTCAAAATAATTCGAATGAGATTTTGTTTCTTTTTGGACAGGATGATTTGAACTTTAAGAAAAAAAATGAATTCATTATTTATATTGGCACCCACGGAGATAAAGGAGCAGAAATGTCAGATCTGATTTTACCAGGTGCTGCTTATACAGAAAAAGAAGCTCATTATACAAACCTAGAAGGTAAGCTTCAAAAATTGTATAAAGCCTCTTTTCCTCCTGGTGACGCTAAAGATGATTGGATAATAATTAATGAATTATCTGAATTGATAAAAAGAAAAAAACTATTCAAAAATAAAAATGAACTTATTGATAGTTTGCAAAATTATTTAAAACTTAAAAAAGAAAAGATAATTAATAACATTAACACAAATATTAATGATGTTGAAAACGAAAAAATCATAGTTAGTCAAATTGATTATTTTTATAGTAATGTAATTGCTCGAGCCTCAAAAACAATGTCTGAATGTAGAAATAATCATATAAAACCTGAAAAAACCGGGACCGATGGTTAGTTTATGGATTATGTATATTCATTAATTTCTGAAACTTATAAAATTTTATTTTTATTGTTACCTTTGTTAACCGCTGTAGCAATGATTGTATGGTTAGATCGTAGAGTTTGGGCATTTGTTCAAAAAAGAAGAGGCCCAAATGTTGTAGGTCCTTTTGGTTTGTTTCAGTCATTGGCTGATGCATTAAAATATATTTTTAAAGAGATAATAATACCGGCCAGCTCAAATAAAGTTGTTTTTATACTTGCTCCCATAACCACTATGACATTAGCATTAATCTCATGGGCTGTTATCCCATTTAGTGAAGATTTTGTTTTATCCGATATAAACGTAGGAATTTTATACTTATTTGCAATCTCATCACTTGGTGTTTATGGTATTATTATGGGTGGATGGGCATCTAACTCAAAATATCCTTTTTTAGGTGCAATAAGATCAGCCGCACAAATGGTTTCATATGAGGTTTCGATTGGAGTTATCATTATTAATGTCTTACTTTGTGTTGGTTCTTTAAATTTGACTGATATTGTTTTAGCTCAAGAAAAAATTTGGTTTATAATTCCATTATTTCCAATGTTTGTTATATTTTTTATATCAGCTTTAGCTGAGACAAACCGGCCTCCCTTTGATTTACCAGAGGCAGAGGCTGAATTAGTTGCAGGTTATCAAACCGAATATTCAGGCATGATGTATGCAATGTTTTGGTTAGGTGAATATGCAAATATACTATTAATGTGTGCAATGGGATCAATATTATTTTTAGGTGGCTGGATTTCTCCAATTGATTCTTATCCATTTAATTTAATTCCACCAACTCTTTGGTTTATTTTTAAAATTTTATTATTATTTGTACTTTTTGCGTTGGTAAAAGCTATTGTACCACGATATAGATATGATCAGCTTATGAAATTGGGATGGAAAATATTTTTACCTTTTTCTTTAATTTGGGTTGTTTTAACTGCAGGATTTTTACTTTATTTTGATTTATTACCAAAGGTTTAAAATATGAAAATTTCTAGAATTATAAAGACAATTTTTATGGTCGATTTTTTAAATGGTTTATTTATTGCAATTAAAGAGGCATTCAAACAAAAAAAAACTTTAAACTATCCATTTGAAAAAGGAAAAATTAGCCCGAGAGCAAGAGGAGAACATGCTTTAAGAAGATATCCTAATGGAGAAGAAAGATGTATTGCCTGCAAACTATGTGAAGCAGTATGTCCTGCTCAAGCAATTACAATAGAATCTGAAGAAAGATCTGATGGAAGTAGAAAAACTACAAGATATGATATTGATATGCTTAAATGTATTTATTGTGGATTATGCGAAGAGTCTTGCCCAGTAGATGCTATTGTTCAAGGTCCAAACTTTGAATTTGCCACGGAAACTAGAGAAGAACTATATTATAATAAAGAAAAATTGTTAGAAAATGGTGACAGATGGGAAACCGTTCTAGCTGCTAATATTAAAGCAGATGGTCCTTACAGATAATCAATGACAGCACACGCTTTTTTTTTTTACTTTTTCTCATTCATAGCAGTGGTTTCAGCAATTATGGTGACGGTATCAAGAAATACTGTTCATTCAGTTTTTTTTTTAATATTAGATTTCATTAGTATTTCAAGTTTATTTATCATGATTGGAGCTGAATTCTTAGGAATGATAATGTTAATAGTTTATGTAGGAGCAGTTGCTGTGTTGTTTTTATTTGTCGTTATGATGCTTAACGTGGCAAAACAAGAAAATACATGGTTTAAATCTTCCACGAATTCAGCACATATTCCAATTGGGTTATTAGTAGGTATAATTATTTTTTTTGAGGTTATTATTGTAATAGGTGGCTGGAAATATAAACCAGATTTAACTAGTAAAATTACTTTATCAGATATAACTAACACTCATTCAATCGGAAACGTTTTGTACACGGATTATATTCATCTTTTCCAATTATCAGGAATGGTTTTACTTGTTGCTATGATTGGTGCAATTGTACTGACATTCAGAAAAAGAGATGGTTTAAAAAGGCAGAGTTATTTCAAACAATTAGCAAGAGAGAGAAATGATGGCGTATCTTTGGTAGAGGTCAAATCAAATGAAGGGATAAAAATAGATGATTGATATTGGTATTGGTCATTATTTAACTCTTGCAGCAATAATATTTTTAATTGGAGTTGTTGGTATTTTTTTGAACAGAAAAAATATAATTGTGATTTTAATGAGTATTGAATTAATTCTTTTGGCAGTAAATATAAACTTGGTTTCTTTTTCAATATTTATGAACGATATAAGTGGGCAAATTTTTACTTTATTTATATTAACTGTTGCTGCAGCTGAAGCAGCTATTGGTTTGGCAATTATTGTTGTATACTATAGAAATTCTGGAACCATTCGAGTAGAGGAAATAGAGAAACTAAAAGGTTGAGATGGAATATATTATTTTATTTTCACCTTTAGTTGCAGCAATACTGTCTGGTTTTTTTAATAAAATTTTTGGGGAAAAATTTTGTTGCTATATAACAAGTTTTTTTGTTTCTATAAGTGCAATTTTATCAATAATAATCTTTTATAACGTCTTAATAAATGGTTATGAAAATAATATTATTATTGCAAAATGGATTAATTCAGGAAGTTTAGAAGTTAATTGGGCCATCAAAATAGATGCATTATCCTCAGTCATGTTGGTTGTGATAAATTTGATATCATCTGTAGTCCATATTTATTCTATAGGATATATGTCTCATGATCCTCATAAGCCAAGATTTATGGCTTATCTATCACTATTTACTTTTGCAATGCTTACCTTGGTAACTTCAGACAACTTCTTGCAATTATTTTTTGGTTGGGAAGGAGTTGGTTTATGTTCATACTTTTTAATTGGTTTTTGGTTTAAGAAAAATTCTGCTAATTCTGCTGCTATAAAAGCATTTATAGTTAATAGAGTCGGAGACTTTGGTTTTGCATTAGGAATTTTTTTGATTTTTTATTTATTTGGAACAGTCAATTATACAGAAGTTTTTCAAAACGTTTCAATATATACAAATACTAATTTAGATTTCTTAGGTTTAAACTTAAATAGTATAGATCTTGTCTGTATTTTATTATTTATAGGTGCTATGGGTAAATCTGCCCAGTTTTTTTTGCATACATGGCTTCCAGACGCTATGGAAGGGCCAACCCCTGTTTCAGCTTTAATTCACGCAGCGACCATGGTGACAGCTGGAGTTTTCTTGGTCGTGAGGTGTTCACCAATTTACGAGTATTCAGAATTTGCCTTATCTATAATAACAATTATTGGAATGACCACGGCACTGTTTGCAGCAAGTATAGCTTTAGTTCAGGATGACATTAAAAAAATCATTGCTTATTCAACATGCAGCCAACTTGGTTATATGTTTTTTGCGGTAGGTGTAGGAGCGTATAATGTTGCAATGTTTCATCTTTTTACTCATGCTTTTTTTAAAGCTTTATTATTTTTAGGCGCAGGATCTGTCATACATGCCTTCAATAACGAGCAAAACATAAACAAAATGGGCGGTGTTAGAAATAAACTTCCGATTACTTATGTACTTATGTTAATAGGAACTCTAGCCTTAACAGGATTTCCATTGCTTTCAGGTTTTTATTCGAAAGATGCTATTATTGAGTTTGCTTACTTGAAAGGCAGTTCTCTAGGATATTACGCGGCATTTATAGGAATATTTACCGCATTATTAACTTCAATTTATTCCTGGAGACTTTTTTTTAAAACTTTTCATGGAGATTTTAATAATCAAGAGATCAAAATTAATAGTATTCATGAGTCGCCTATGGTTATGATTCTTCCACTTATACTTTTAGCTATCGGTTCAGTTTTTACAGGATATTTTTTTAAAGATTTATTTATAGGCTTTGAAAAAAGTTATCAATTTTGGAGTTCATCAATATTTTTTTTAGAAACATTAAGCAATGACCATCCACCTAATTGGTTTTTATTTTTAACACCAACATTAGTAGTATTTTCAATACCTATATCTTTTTACTTATTTGTTAAAAGAAAAGATTTGTTAATTTATATTGTTGATGGTAATCGACCATTTTATAATTTTCTAAAAAATAAATGGTATTTTGATGAAATTTACGACTATATCTTTGTAAAATCCTTGAAAAATATTGGAATTTATTTTTGGAAAAAAATAGATGAACTTATAATTGATAGATTTGGACCAGATGGTATTTCAAATATAATAAAAATTTTATCAAATAAAGCAGTCAAATTTCAAAGTGGTTATATTTATCAATATGCATTTATAATGCTTGTTGGTTTTTCAGCTTTATTAACCTATTTAATTGTTAAATAATGGATATTCCAATATTAAGTTTACTTATTTGTTTACCTACGATAGGTGCATTATTTATTCTTTTTACAACCTCAAATTCCAAAAAATATAATAGTTACAAGTATATATCTATTTTTATTAGCATAGTTAATTTTATTTTATCTGTCTATCTTTGGTATCAATTTGATAAATCAAATCCAACTTTTCAATTTGTTGAAAATAGAGATTGGATTTACGGTTTTATAAATTATAAAGTGGGGGTAGATGGAATATCGATTTTATTTATTATTCTTACAACTTTTATTACTCCTTTATGTATCTTATCGGTAAATAGCACAATTAAAAATCGTCTTAAAGATTTCTTAGTTGCCATTTTAATTATGGAAAGCTTGATGATTGGAGTATTCTGTTCTTTAGACTTAGTAATTTTTTATTTGTTTTTTGAGGGTGGATTAATTCCAATGTTTTTAATTATTGGAATATGGGGAGGAGATAGACGTGTTTATTCAGCTTTTAAATTTTTTTTATATACACTTTTAGGATCAGTTTTGATGCTAGTTGCAATAATTTATATTTATTGGATTACAGGTACTACAGATGTGGAAAAACTTTATCAGATTGGTATTGAGGCAAAATATCAAAAAATCTTATGGTTAGCTTTTTTTAGTTCTTTTGCTGTAAAAACTCCAATGTGGCCTGTTCATACTTGGCTTCCAGATGCTCATGTTGAAGCCCCAACTGCCGGATCAGTTTTGTTAGCTGCTATACTTCTTAAAATGGCTGGTTATGGTTTTATTAGGTTTTCAATTGGTCTTTTTCCAATTGGTTCAGAATATTTTGTGACTTTAGTTTATATCTTAAGTCTTATTGCGATAATTTACACTTCTTTGGTTGCACTAATGCAAGAAGATATGAAAAAACTAATAGCATATTCATCTGTGGCACATATGGGTTTTGTTACTCTTGGAATATTCACAATGACTCAGCAGGGTGTAGAGGGAAGCATTTTTCAAATGATAAGTCACGGCATAATATCTGCAGCATTATTTTTATGTGTAGGAGTTATCTATGAGAGAATGCATACTAGGCAAATTAAAAATTATGGGGGAATCGTTTCAGTAATGCCAAAATATTCAATTCTATTGATGATATTTACATTGGGAGCTCTTGGTTTACCTGGCACTACTGGATTTGTCGGTGAATTTTTAATATTGATTGGTGCTTTTAAAGATAATTTTTTGGTCGCGTTAGTTGCAAGTATTGGAGTGATACTTGGAGCTGCATATATGTTGTGGTTATATAAAAGAGTTATTTTTGGCGAACTTATTAATAAGGATTTAAAAAATATGTTAGATCTAAATAAATCAGAACTAATAATTTTATCTTCTTTGGCTGTGCCAAGTCTATACTTTGGATTTTATCCAGAACCTTTAATCAATACAGTCGAAATGTCGGTTAGCAACTTAATAAATAATTATAACTCTAGTTTAGAAATATATCTAGCAAATCAAAAATGATTACAGATATTTATTATGTAATTCCTGAAATATTTTTATCTTTAAGCTTAATGTTTTTATTGCTTTTAGGTGTTTTCAAAAAGGAAGGATCAACGATTGTTTATAATTTAAGTTTAGTATTTTTAATAATTAGCATTCCATTAATATTAAATGTACCATCAAATAATACAACTTTGATATTTAACGACAGTTATAAAATAGATTATTTATCAAATTTTGTTAAAACTTTAATTATAATTTCAACCATATTTGTTCTTTTAACTTCATCTCAATATCTTAAATCAATAAAAATATTTAATATAGAATACCCGATTTTAATTCTTAGTTCGATACTTGGAATGATGGTAATGGTTAGTTCAAATGACCTTATAGTTTTTTACATTGGACTAGAATTACAATCTCTTGCTTTATATGTCCTAGCATCATTTAATAGAGACAATATATTATCATCAGAATCAGGTTTGAAATATTTTGTTCTCAGCGCTCTATCTTCAGGTTTATTACTTTACGGTTGTTCCTTGGTATATGGTTTTTCTTCTTCAACAAATTTTTCGCAAATTGGTTTTAATTACGATCAATCAATTCAAGGAATAACTTTTGGAATGGTATTTATATTAGTTGGCCTAGCCTTTAAAATTTCAGCAGTTCCATTTCATATGTGGGCTCCTGATGTTTATCAAGGATCACCTACATCTGTTACATTGTTTTTTGCGATATTACCAAAAATTGCCGCTTTGACAGTGTTTATAAGATTTTTATATTCACCTTTTTTAGAATTAATTGATCAATGGCAATCAATAATTATATTTTTGTCGATAGCGTCCATGCTTTTTGGAGCAGTAGCAGCTATTGGACAAAAAAATTTAAAAAGATTAGCTGCTTACAGTTCTATAAGCCATATGGGGTATGCTTTAGCTGGTTTAACCACAGGTACAAACCAAGGTATACAAAGCTCAATCTTATATATTTCAATTTACTTAGTTATGAACTTAGCTTTATTTAGCTGTATCTTGATGCTTAAAAAAAATAATAAGTATCACGAGAGTATTGAGGATTTATCAGGTTTATCAAGAAACCATCCGTTGTTAGCGTTTTCATTGCTAGTAGTACTTTTTTCATTAGCGGGCATTCCACCATTAGCAGGGTTCTTTGCTAAATTTTATGTGTTTGCAGCTGTAATAGAACAATCAATGTTTTTCTTGGCAATAGTTGGATTGATGTCAACTGTCGTTGCAGCATTTTATTATTTAAGAATTATAAAAATAATTTACTTTGACAAGGAAGCTGAGAAATTTGATACCGATCATAATCTTGGATTAAAAATATCCTTGACTATCACTACAATCCTAATTTTGATTTATTTCATATATCCAAACAGTCTTATTGACTTTGTTTCAAAAATTAATTTGGTTTGATGAAGTTTAAAAAATTTTACTATAAAAAAGTTAATAGTACAAACGACACAGCTTTAAAACATATATCAAAAGGACTGGAAAGAGGCATTATTATAGCTGATTACCAAAATAAAGGAAAAGGTCAAAGAGGAAAAAATTGGATATCATTTAAGGGTAATCTTTTTATGTCACTTTTTTTTCAAATAGAAAAAAAATTAAGCTTAAAAAAAATTACAAAATTAAATACCTTGATAATAAAAGAATGTTTAAAAAAATTTACAACTTATAAAATTAAAATAAAGTTACCAAATGACATATTAATCAACAATCAAAAAGTCTGTGGAATCTTGCAGGAAACAATTTTTGCTAGGCATAAAAAATTTTTAGTTGTTGGGATTGGTATAAATATTAATAAAAGCCCAAAAATTAAAAATTACCCAACAAATTTTATAAATTTTTTTACAAAAAAAAATGTTAAAAGATTGGATCTAATTAAAATAATATCGAATGTTTATGAAAAAAAAATTGTTAAATTTAACTAATATGTATTTAATTGGTGACATAGGTAATACCGAAGTTAAAATATTTTTATTTAACGAGAATTATATTAAGGTTAAAAAAATTATGTTTAAAACAAAATTTATATCAAATAATTATCTAAAAAAAAAACTTAATTTTATAAAAAACAACAATATTCAAAATTCATTATTCAGCAGTGTTGTGCCATATGCATATAATCAGATTAAAAATTTTTTAAAACTAAGATTTAATATTAAATGTAATGAATTAAAAAATATGAATTTTTCTAAACTAGTGAAACTCAAAGCAAATAGACTGCAAGTAGGTTCTGATAGAATAGCTAATGCAATCAGTGTAATTGATAACAAAAATAATTTTATAGTTGTTGATTTTGGAACAGCAACCACATTCGACGTTATTGTTAAAAATACTTATTATGGAGGAGTAATTGCACCAGGTGTATCTTTATCTTTAAATACTTTAATTAAAAAAGCATCATTAATTCCATCAATTAATTTATCTAAAGTATCAAAAGTGGTAGGTACAAATACAAAATTAGCAGTTAAATCAGGTTTTTATTGGGGTTACCTAGGTTTGATTGACAACATAATATTTATGATTAAAAAACAAACAAAAAAACCTTTCAAACTAATATTTACAGGTGGTTTTGCATATATGTTTAAAAATTTAAAAAAAAATAAACCTATTATAAAAAAAGATTTAACTATTCATGGTCTTTTAAAAGTAATTGAAACAAACAATTAAATGAAAGAAGAATTATTATTTTGCCCACTTGGTGGATCTGGTGAGATAGGAATGAATATGAATCTTTTTGCTTATGGAAAACCTGGTGAGCAAAAATGGATAATAGTAGATATTGGAGTGACATTTGCAGATGACACTGTACCTGGTATAGATTTAATTTATCCAGATCCTGGTTTTATAATTGATAAAAAGGATGATCTATTAGGTATTGTATTAACTCATGCACATGAGGATCATATAGGTGCAATTGCGCATATTTGGCCAAAACTTAAATGTAAAATTTACGCAACTCCATTCACCGCTGTTTTAATTAGTGAAAAATTTAAAGAGAAAAAAATAGATATTAATTCATATTTAAAAATAGTTGAATTAAACAGTACTTTAAAACTTGAACCATTTAATATTGAGTTTATAACATTGACACATTCAATATTAGAACCTAATGGTCTAAAAATCCAAACACCAGTCGGTAATATACTTCATACAGGTGATTGGAAAGTTGATCCAAATCCTTTAATTGGTGGAGATATAAATGCAAAAAGACTTAAAGAAATTGGTGAAGAGGGAGTTTTAGCTATGATCTGCGATTCTACTAATGTTTTTAGCCATGGAAAATCAGGTTCAGAGTTAGATGTTAGGAAAAGTTTAATGAATATAATGAAAAGATTAAAAAAAAAAATAATTGTCACTTCATTTGCTTCAAATGTAGCTAGAATGGAAACTGTTTTTCACTGCGCAAAACAAACAGGGAGAAATATTTCTTTGGTTGGTAGATCAATGCATAGAATATTTAAAGCAGCGAGAAAATGTGGTTATTTAAAAGATGTTATTGAACCAATTGATCCAAGAGAAGCCAAAAATTTATCAAGTGAAAAAATAGTATATTTATGCACTGGTAGCCAAGGCGAGCCGATGGGAGCAATGATGAGAATAGCAAAATTCACACATCCAGATGTAATTATTGAAAAGGGAGATGCTGTAGTGTTTTCATCAAAAATAATCCCAGGGAACGAAAAGAAATTATATAAGTTACATAATCAATTAGTTAAGGAAGGTCTTGAAGTAATTTCCGAAGAAAATGAATTTGTTCATGTTTCTGGTCATCCTAATAGAGAAGATTTAAAGGAAATGTATGGGTGGATAAGACCAAAATGTATTATTCCTGTTCATGGTGAACATCGACATATGAAAGAACATATTGATTTTGCAAAAGAAATGCAGATTCCTAACTCAGTATTAGTTGAAAATGGAGATATAGTAAAATTATACCCTGGATTAAAGCCTGAAGTTTATGATAGAGCCCCTTCAGGCAAACTATATGTTGATGGTAATATTAGCGTAGAAGAAGATGCCCAATCTATTAAAGAAAGAAAAAATTTATCATCTTATGGTTTTTTAGATGTAACAATATTGATAAATTCAGATGGAAGCTTACATGATAAACCAATACTTACCTATGTTGGTTTACCAGTAATTGAAAATGACGATTTCAAATATGGTCTTGAAGAGAAAATCAGTAAAACAACTAAAACATTTTCTTTAAACAACAAAAAACAACAGATAAATATCATAGACACTATCAAAGTAGTTTGTAAAAAATATTCAAAAGAAAAGACGGGAAAAAAGCCAATAACCAATGTAAATCTAGTAAGAATTTAATTGATTATTTAAATTTAAAGAATTAAATGAATCTATGTTCTTTTCAAAATCTTTCATTCCAATATTAAAAAATAACCCAGCCGAGGCTAAAATTAAGTCACATCAGCTAATGCTTAGAACTGGGATGATTAAACAATCATCAGCAGGAATTTATTCTTGGCTACCACTAGGTTTTAAAGTTATGAAAAAAATTGAACAAATAGTAAGAGAAGAACAAGATAAAATTGGAGCACAAGAGATCCTAATGCCAACAATTCAATCAGCAGATATCTGGCGAGAAAGTGGAAGATATAAGGATTACGGAGAAGAAATGTTGAGAATTAAGGATAGACAAAGCAGAGATATGCTTTACGGGCCAACTAATGAAGAATTGGTAACAGATATATTCAGAACAAGTATAAAATCATACAAGTCATTACCTCAACTTCTTTATCACATTCAGTGGAAATTTAGAGATGAATTAAGACCAAGATTTGGAATAATGAGGTGCAGAGAATTTTATATGAAGGATGCATATTCTTTTGATATTAATGATGATGAAGCTTTATTTTCTTACAATAAATTTTTTCTTTCTTATTTAAAAACTTTTAAAAGATTAAATTTATCAGCAATACCAATGGCAGCGGATACTGGTCCAATTGGAGGTAATCTTTCACACGAATTTATAATTTTAACAGATACTGGTGAAAGTAAAATTTATGCAGATAAAAGAATTTTTGATGTAAAAAGTGATGGAACAAAACTTCAAAAAGAATCCTTAAACAATCTAAGAGGTGAATTTGAAAAATTTTACTCAGTAACAGATGAAAAGTATAACGAAAAAGATTTTAATGATAAAGTACCTGAAGAATTTAGATTAAAAACAAAAGGTATTGAAGTTGGACATATTTTTTATTTCGGTGATAAATATTCTAAACCAATGAACTCCAGTGTTGATTTTCAGGGAAAAAAAGAATTTGTAAAAATGGGATCATATGGCGTTGGTGTTTCAAGACTTGTGGGAGCCATAATTGAGGCAAAATATGATGATAAAAAGGAAATTATGAAGTGGCCACTGTCGGTTTCACCATATGACTGTGCAATTATACCTTTGATAAACAAAGGAGATAAGAAAAATATTGATAAAGCGATTAATTTAGCAAAAAAATTAAAAGAACATAATGTTGATTACATTATTGATGATACAGAAGAAAGCTTTTCTGCAAAAATGAAAAAATTTAATCTAATAGGTATACCATTTCAAATCATAATAGGTAATAAAACCGAAGGTGATAATTTTGAATTTATTAATGTCAGTGATGACCCTAAAAATTTAAACATTAACGAAATTGTAAAAATTATAAATCAAAGTAAAAAAAATTGATTTCAAAACTAGAGAATAAAATAGCTTTAAGATATTTGAAAACCAGAAAAAAAGATGGTTTTCTTAATGTCATATCAATATTCTCTTTCATAGGCATATCTCTTGGTGTAGCAGTTTTAATAATTGTAATGTCAGTAATGAATGGCTTTCGATCTGAGTTAATTAGTAAAATAGTAGGTTTCAATTCTCATATTGTTGTACATTCATATGGCAAAGTAACAAAAGATATTTTTCAAAACGAATTTGATAATTTAATTAACGTTTATCTACAAACTAATTCTGGTGAAGTAGTTTTAATAAAAGAAAATTTCACAAAAGGGCTTTCTATAAGGGGATATAAATCAAACAAAATTCAAAAATTGCCAATATTTAAGGATAATCTGAGTGATGAAAAAATTTTGAGGGGTAAAACTATTGTGATTGGTAAAGAATTAAGTTTCGATTTAAATTTAAAAATTGGTGATAAAATATTGTTAATGTCTCCAAGTGGAGAAGAGACAATTATCGGCAATCTTCCTAAACAAGAAATTTTTCAAATTTCAAAAATTTACGAAAGCGGCCTTGTTGATTTTGACAGAAATGTTGCATTTATGAGTCTTGATAATTTGGAAAATTTACTTAACATAAATCCAGATCAAAGGAATTTAGAGATATATCTAAAAAATCCAATAAATATTGAAAATGTTAAAAAAGTATTTGAAAAAAAATTTTTAAATAATTTAATTTATACTTGGGCTGATCTCAATAAGCCCTTATTCTCCGCTCTTAAGGTTGAGAGAAATGTAATGTTTATTATTCTTTCACTAATTATAATTGTTGCTACTTTTAATATAATTTCTGGATTAACAATCTTAGTAAAAAATAAAACTAAAGAAATTGCAATTCTTAAATCTATAGGTGTTCTAAATAAATCTATAACCAAAATATTCTTCCTTGTTGGTTTTTATATAGGTTTATCAGCCACTTTATTTGGAGTTCTGATTGGTGTTGTTTTTTCGATTTATGTGGAAAATATTAGAAGTTTTTTAAGTCAAATATTCAATATATCTTTATTTCCAGAAGAAATTTATTTTTTAAGTAAAATGCCTTCTGAAATAGATGTTAATTCCATAATTCTAATTTCTATTTGTTCAATTGTTGCTACTGTTATTGTTTCAATATTTCCAGCTTTTAAAGCCTCAAAACTAGACCCTATTAAATCTTTAAAATATGAATAACTTTGTTTCTTTAAAAAAAATATCTAAAATTTATTTTAAAAAAAGTAAAATCAAAGCCTTGAATAATATTAATTTGAATTTTAAGATTGGAAGAGTTTACTCTTTAATAGGTCCATCTGGGTCTGGTAAATCTACATTGTTAAATTTATTATCCTTGATAGACAAACCTTCATCAGGATCAATCACAATAAAAAACAAGATTATAAATTATGATAATCAAAACGAAAATGATTTATATAGATCTTCATCTATAGGTATAATATATCAAAATTATAATTTACTTAATGATTTTACAGCGTTAGAGAATGTAAGCTTAGCAGAGCTAGCATTAAAAAATAATTCTAAAACTTCCGAGATAAATGCAAAAAAAACATTACATAATTTAGGTCTTTCCAACAGATTTTATCATTATCCAACTGAGCTTTCCGGAGGAGAAAATCAAAGAGTTGCTATTGCGAGAGCTATTATAAATAAACCTAAAATAATTTTAGCTGACGAACCAACTGGAAATCTGGATTTAAAAAACGCAAAAACTGTATTTAAAAATTTATTAAATTTAAAAAATAAAAAAAGATTAATAATTTTTGCAACTCACAATAGAGAATTTGCTGAAATGTCTGATTGTAAAATTGAAATGATTGATGGTAATATCAAATCAATCAATGGAAAGTTATAATAAGTTTAATCATATCAAGGTACATTCGCAATATTCAATTTGTGAAGGTGCTTTAAAGATTGATGAACTATCTAGTTTTTGCAAGAAAAGAAAAATTAAAGCTCTTGGTTTATCTGACACATTTAATTTGTGTGGAGCACTAGAATTTTCAGAAAATATATCTAAATCTGGCACGCAACCTATCCTTGGTACTCAAATTAACTTTAAACACAATAATGTTATTGGCACAATACCTTTGATAGCTAAATCTGAAAACGGTTATAAATCGATTATTCAGCTATCATCTAAATCTTTTTTAGAAATTAAAGATTTAAACGAACCTCATTGTGAAATAGATGATTTACTAAATATTTCAGGAGATATTATTGTTTTATCAGGTTCTTTAAATGGCTTAATTGGAAAATTATTCGAAAAGGACAAAACTTCTGAGATTAATGACGTATATGTTAAATTAAAAAGTAAATTTAAAAATAACTTTTACATAGAAATTCAAAGGCACAATGATTTGAATGAAAAAAATTTTGAAAATTTCAATCTGAGACTTTCTTCTGAACTTAAAATACCCATTATAGCAACGAATGAAGTATTTTATATAGAAAAAAATATGCATGAAGCTCACGATGCGCTAATGTGTATTGGTAACAAAACAAATATAAATGACCAAAATAGAAAAAAACTTTCTGATCAGCACTATTTAAAAAACGACTCTGAATTAGAAGAATTATTTTCTGATTTACCAGAAGCATTAGAAAATAATTATAATTTAGTCTATAAAATTAATTTCAGACCAAAATCATCAAAACCAGTTTTACCGAATATTAGTTCAGAGAAAGGTACAGATGCAAAAAGTATTTTGGTTGATGAGTCAATAAAAGGTTTAAAAAAAAAATTTGAAGAAGTTTTTGATGTAAGTTTTAACGAATGTGAAAACAATGAAAAATATAAAGTATATCTAAAACGTTTGAACCATGAGATTAAAATTATAAATGAAATGCAATATGCAAGTTATTTTTTAATCGTTTCTGATTATATCAAATGGGCTAAGAGTAAAAATATACCAGTAGGACCTGGTAGGGGGTCAGGTGCTGGATCTTTGGTAGCATGGTGTCTTTTAATAACAGATATTGATCCTATTAAATTTAATTTGATTTTTGAGAGGTTTTTAAATCCAGATAGAATCTCTATGCCAGATTTTGATATTGATTTTTGTGAAGAAAAAAGAGATTTGGTCTTTAATTATTTAAATTCTAAATACAAGGATAGCGTAGCACATATAATAACTTTTGGTAAACTCAAAGCTCGAATGGTCATAAGAGATGTTGGTCGTGTATTAGGTTTTTCTTATGGATTTGTTGATAGTATTTCAAAGATGATCCCATTTGATCCTGCAAGACCTCAAAATCTGACAGAATGTATAAATAATGAGCCAAGACTTCAAAAATTAATTAATGACGATACAAGAGTTAAAAAGTTAATAGAATTATCATTAAAGTTAGAAGGTCTAAATAGAAATTTTGCAACGCATGCAGCTGGTGTAGTAATAGCGGATAAAAAACTAACTGATACTGTTCCTCTATATAAGGATACCTCATCCAGTCTTCTTCTTCCCTCTACACAATTTGATATGTATTCAGCCGAAAATGCTGGTTTGATAAAATTTGATTTCTTAGGTTTAAAAACTTTAACAGTCATTCATAATACATCTGAAATGATTAGAAAAATTAGTAAAAGTTTCGATATAAGAAAAATTGATTATAAAGATCAAAAAGTTTTTGATTTACTGTCAAATGGTCATACTGTAGGACTATTTCAATTAGAAAGTTCTGGTATGAAAGAAGCTCTCATGCAAATGAAACCAAACCATTTAGAAGACATTATTGCGTTGGTAGCTTTATATAGACCTGGCCCAATGGCAAATATTCCGACTTACAATGATTGTAAACATGGAAAGAAAGATCCAGATTATTTACACCCGTTATTGGAGGAAATACTTAAACCAACTTATGGCGTAATAATTTATCAAGAACAGGTAATGCAAATTGCACAGAAATTATCTGGTTTTACAGCTGGGGAGGCTGATATTTTAAGAAGAGCTATGGGTAAAAAGAAAAGACTAGAACTTGAAAGACAAAAAATGAGGTTTATAGAAGGAGCAGTGAAAAATAATATTAACAGAGAAACAGCTGCAAGTATTTTTTTAAAGATAGAACCCTTTGCTGAGTATGGTTTTAATAAAAGTCATGCAGCAGCATATGCAATAATAGCTTATCAAACAGCCTATTTAAAAACTCATTACCAGAGTGAATTTTTCTCAGCATCAATGACTATGGATATATCAAACCAAAATAAACTTAGTGAGTTTTATGAAGAATTAAAGAGATTAAATATAAAAATACAAAGACCCAATATTAATGAATGTTTTGCTGATTTTAAATCAAAAGATAATATTTTCTATTACGCTCTAGGTGCTATTAAGAATGTAGGTTTTGAAGCAGTTTCAAATATAGTTAAAGAGAGAATAAATGGAGGTAAATTTAAATCTTTAAATAATTTTGTTAATCGAATTAATCCTAAAGATATTAATAAACTTCAACTTGAAGGGCTGGTCAAAGCTGGTTCATTTGATGAAATTAATCCTAATAGAAAAAAATTATATGAATTAATTCCATCACTAATACTAAAATCAAAAAATGCTTATGAAAATAAAATTAATAATCAAATTAATTTATTTCAGATTGAGGAAGAACAAGACGATACTGATAATAACTTAGACGATTGGAAATTTGACGTAAGATTGTCAAAAGAATTTGAATCTCTTGGTTTTTTCATTTCAGATCATCCATTAAATGAATATTCAGAAATTTTAGAAAATTATGATGTTAGTAGTTTTGCCGAATTTAGCAGCAATATCAGTAAAAAAGATACAAATATTGCCTCGACTATTTTAAAGATTCAAGAAAAAAAAACTCAGAAAGGAAATTCTTATGCAATAGTAAAATTCAGTGATCTGCAGTCTGTATTTGAGTTATTTATTTTCTCAGATTTACTTGAGGTCAATAGAGATATTTTAAAGGAGGGAAATTCTTTAATACTGAATGTTAGTAAAAATCCTCAGGATGAAAATAATAGATTTAAAAAGTTTAATGTGAAAAAAATTTCATCTTTAAATAGTTTGGTAAATAAACCAATTAAAAATGTTGTTATTTCAATTGAAGATGAGAATAGTTTAAAAAAAATTGATAAAATACTTTACAAACCTGGCGATACTATTGTTAAAATTAAAGTTATTTCAAATAATGAAGAATTAGTATTTAATCTTAAAAACAAAAGATACTTTAATAGAAGTCATATTAATTTGTTGAAAAATCAGGGTATAAATACAAATATTTCCTAAAAAAAAGACTTGAGTAAATGCAAATAAAGATGTAATTAATCGTTCTTAAATACGCACACAGCTAATGGTGTAACACCTCCGGTCCTTAAATGGAAATAGTTGTGGTGGATTAACCGGGAAAAACTATGAAAATACCATCAATAACAATACAACAACTTTTAGAAGCTGGAGTCCACTTAGGTCACAAAACACTTAGATGGAACCCAAAGATGAAAAAATATATTTTTGGAAAAAGAGACTCGATACACATTATTGACCTTACTCAGACTTTAGAACTTATAAATGTTGCTCTAGAAAAAATATTTCAAACAGTAAAAAATAATGGAAAAATTCTATTTATCTCAACCAAAAAACAAGCCTCCGAAGCTATATCTGATTTAGCTAAAGATACCGATCAATACTATGTAAATTATAGATGGCTAGGAGGTATGCTCACAAATTGGGGAACTATATCGAATTCAATTAAAAAATTAGAAAAAATTAATCTTGATTTAGTATCTGAGAATAGAGGATTTACCAAAAAAGAGTTGTTAAAAATGAGCATACAAAGAGATAAGCTTCAAAGGTCATTAGGTGGAATAAGTAAAATGAAAAAAATTCCTGATTTGGTCTTCATCATCGATACCAACTATGAATCCCTTGCTATCAAAGAATCGATCAAACTAGATATTCCCATAATAGCAATACTAGATACTAATTCTAATCCTGATGGTATCAACTTTCCAGTTCCCGGAAATGATGATGCAAGAAGATCAATAGATTTATATTGCAATCTTATAAAAGAGACAATTGATAATGCCAAAAAAGAAGTATCTACGATTGAAGATGATAAAGATAAAAAAGATCAAAAAAGTTCCACTAATTAAAACAAATTATAAAAATTTATCAGAATGAGTTATATATATAAAATAAAAAAACTTAGACAGAGTTCTGGTGCTGGATTTAAAGATTGTAGTTCAGCAATTAATGAAGCCAACGGTGATCTTCAAAAAGCTACTGAAATTTTAAGGGTAAAAGGTATTTCTAAAGCAACAAAAAAAATGTCCAGAGAAGCTAATGAGGGTGTAGTTGCTTTATCTGAAAATGATGATGTTACTTCAGTAATAGAGGTAAACTGTGAGACAGACTTTGTTGCTAAGAACGATGATTTTATTAATTTTGTCAAAGAATTGAGTGAAATTAATAATAAATGTAAATCAGATATTAAGTTATTAAAACAATCTAAAATGAAAAACAATCAAACTGTTGAAGAAAACCTTGTTGGAGTAATTGCTAAAATTGGTGAAAAAATTACATTAGGAAGATCAAAAACATTTAATAATAGTGGTAACATGAATTTTAATTATCTTCATACTGTAGTTAAAGATAATCTTTCGAAATTAGCTGTAATCGTATCCGTTAATACAAAACAAAATGATGATAAGGTTAAGGCCTTTGGCAAACAACTAGCAATGCATATTGCAGCATCAAATCCATTAGCTCTTACTTCTGAAGATATAGATGAAAAAGTATTAAAAAAAGAGGAAGAGTTGATCATAGAAGAACTTAAAAGCTCTGGTAAGCCTGAGGAAATTGTAAAAAAAATAAGTTTGGGTAAATTAAATAAATTTAAAGAGGATAATAGTTTATTAAATCAAGCATGGGTAATGGAACCTAAAAAAAAGGTAAAAGATATTATAAAAGGTTTAAATATAAGTGACATTAAAATAGTTGATTTTTATAGATTAAAGATTGGAGAATAATGTTCAATATTCAAAGTTATAATCAAAAAATGGACAAAACTATAGAGGTTTTTAATAAAGAACTTGGAACATTAAGAACAGGGAGAGCAAACGCCAGCATGTTGGACTTGGTTAAAGTTGATGTATATGGACAAAAAATGCCGATCAATCAAATAGGCACAATAACTACGCCTGAACCTAGAACAATTAACATACAAGTTTGGGATCTCAATAATGTTTCATTAATTGATTCAGCAATTAAAAAGTCTGAATTAGGACTTAATCCACAAATAGATGGACAGTTAATTAGATTACCTATTCCAGATTTAAGTGAGGAACGAAGAAATGAAATGAAAAAAATGATTAAATCAATGGGTGAAAAATGCAAAGTCTCTGTTAGAAATATAAGAAGAGAAGCAAACGATGAATTAAAAAATTCATTGAAAAAAAAAGAAATTTCCGAAGATGATGAAAAAAAATTTGAAAAAGAAGTTCAGATCTCTACAGACGATCATATTAAAATTATAGATGAAAAAGTTGCCTCAAAAGAAAAAGAAATAATGACAATATGAACCCAATAAATCACGTAGCCATCATAATGGATGGTAATGGTAGATGGGGACTAAAACATAAAAATTCAAGAAATGCAGGTCATAAAGCAGGATTAATCACAGTTGAAAAAATTATTAATATAACGATAAAAAATAATATTAAATATCTAACATTATTTGCGTTCTCCACAGAAAACTGGAAAAGGCCTAAAAGCGAGATTAATTATTTATTCAATTTATTAGAAAACTTTCTTAAAAGTAAAATCGAGGATCTAAATAAACGAAATATAAAATTAAATATAATTGGTTTTAAAAAATTTCCGAAAAAATTAAATAAACTATTAATAAAATCTGAAAAAAAAACATTTAAAAATAAAACTTTACAAATTAATCTAGCACTAAACTATGGATCTAAACTTGAACTTATAAATGCTTTTAAAAATTTAGCCAAAAATAAACAAAAAATAAGCATAAATAATTTAAGTAAAAATTTATTAACAAAAAATATACCAGATCCAGATTTTCTAATTAGGACTGGAAATACAAAACGATTAAGCAATTTTTTATTGTGGCAGTTAGCTTATGCTGAAATTTTTTTTGAAAAGAAATTGTGGCCTGATTTTAATGAAAGAGATTATAATAAAATAATTAAAAATTTTAGAAAAATTAAAAGAAATTTTGGTAATATTTAATGAATAACGAATTACAAAAAAGAATAATTAGTTCGATCATTTTAATTCCATTAGTGCTTTTTTTTATAATAAAAGGAACTTATTTTTTTAATTTTTTCATATTTATTTGTTTATTAATTGCAATTTATGAATGGAATTATATATCAAAAAAAAAAAATTATAAGATTCCTGGTATATTATTTTTAATATTCTCTTTTTACAGTGCATACTACATGAGAAATGAAATGTATGGTGATTACATATATTTTATTATGATACTTTTTATTTGTATTTTTACTGACATAGGGGGATATGTATTTGGTAAATTTTTTAAGGGACCAAAACTTACAAAAATAAGTCCAAAAAAAACTTATTCTGGTGTATTAGGAGGGTATATATTTGCGATATTATTTATAATACTATTTTTTAATAATCTTGATTATATTTCGAAAATTACAAATATTAATACTTCATCAAAAGAACTTTCCTTAAAAAATTTTTTACTTACAATAGTTATTTCAACTATAAGTCAACTTGGAGATATTTGTATTTCATATTTTAAAAGAAAATCTAAAATAAAAAATACTGGAAAAATCTTACCTGGTCATGGAGGTTTACTTGATAGAATTGATGGTATGATTTTTGCTTTTCCGTTTATTTATATAATATTTAAGTCCTATATATTAATTTTTTAATGAAAAAAAAAATTGTAATTCTCGGTTCAACAGGCTCTATAGGAAAGCAAACTTTAGATATTATTAAAAATAATAAAAAAAAATTTAACGTTGAGTTACTTTCAACAAATAAAAATATAAATGAAATTTCAAAGCAAATAAAATTATTTAGACCCAAATATTTAATAATAACAAATTTTAAAAAATTTAATTTTTTTAAAAAGAAAAATAGAAAAATTAAAATATTTAACAATTACAAATGCTTTAAAAAGATTTTTTCTAAAAAAGTTGACTATGTTATGAGTTCTATAAGTGGATTTGAAGGCTTGCAACCTACAATAGAGATAATAAAGCATACGAAGCTCATAGCAATTGCAAATAAAGAATCTGTAATTTGTGGTTGGAGCTTGATTAACAGAGAATTAAAAAAAAATAAAACCAAATTTATTCCAGTTGATTCAGAGCATTTTTCAATTTGGTCATTAGCAAATAATAAATATGAGGATATTGATGAAATATATATTACTGCATCAGGGGGACCTTTTTTTAATAAAACAATAAAAAGTTTAAAATATGTCAAACCTGCCCATGCAGTTAAACATCCCAGATGGAAGATGGGAAAAAAAATTTCAGTAGATTCAGCAACTATGGTAAATAAGGTTTTTGAAATTATTGAGGCAAGTAAACTCTTTAATTTGAGTATAAAAAAAATTAAAATTCTTTCTCATCCGGATTCATATGTTCATGCAATAGTTAAATTTAAAAATGGTTTAACAAAAATATTAATTCATGACACAAACATGAAAGTCCCAATATTTAATTCTTTGTTTAGCACGGAAACTGAGAAAATTTACTCAGAAAAGTTAGATATTAAAAAAATTAATAATTTAAATTTAAATAAAATAAATACAAAACAGTTTCCATCTCTTAGAATTATAGATCTATTCTCTAAAAATAGTAACAGTCTACTAGAAACCGTATTAGTAAGTGCTAATGATGAATTAGTTGATTTATTTTTAAAAAATAAACTTCAATTTCTTGATATTGTAAAAAAACTAAAGACTATTTTAAAACTAAAAGAGTTCAAAATTCTTAGTACAAAAAAACCTAATAATTTAGCTCAAATTATACGTTTAAATAGATATGTACGATTGAAAACCAAAACTTTATGTGTAAAATCTGAAGACAATGTATAAAATTTTAATTACATTTCTATTTACATTTCTTATAGCCTCAAAGAGCTATTCGGAAATTATTAAGAAAGTAAATATTATAAATAATGAAAGAATTACGAAAGAAACAATATTAGTTTTTTCAGATATAAAAATAGGTAAGGATTATACATCGAATGATTTAAATCAAATTATTAAAGATTTATTTAGTACGAATTTCTTTTCAGATATCTCCTTAAATTTATCTGACGGCACCTTAACTATTGATGTTACTGAAAATAAAATTGTCCAAGAAATTCAAATAAATGGAATTAAAAAAAAGGAGTTAGTTGAAATTTTAAAAAAACAATTATTATTAAAAGATAAAAATCCTTTTGTTGAAAACTTTGTAACCAATGATATTGATAGAATCAAAAAAATATTAAAAAATTCTGGTTATTATTTCTCTTCAGTGAATGATCAAATAGTTGAAAATCAAAATAATACGGTTAATGTAATATTTGATGTAGTGCTTGGTGAAAAAGCTTATATTAAATCAATTGAGTTCACGGGTGACAAATATTATAAAGATCGATTGCTTAGAAATATTATAATAAGCGAGGAAACTAGATTTTGGAAATTTATAACTAATAGAAAATTTATTAATCCTGAGTATATATCACTTGATAAAAGATTGTTGAAAAACTATTTTCTAAATAAAGGTCATTATAATGTTTTAATCAATGATAGTACTATTGAACTAACTGAAAATAATAATTTTAAATTACAATACAATATTAATGCAGGACCAAGGTTCAAAATTTCAAAAAGCTTTTTAGTTTTACCAAATGATTATAATGAAAATGATTTTGTCAAAATAAAAGATAAACTCAATAAATTAGAAGGTGAAATATATTCTATAAACAGACTTAACAAGATAGCTAAAGAAGTGGATAAACTTACTTATAGAAATGATTATGAATTTATTAATGCATCTTTCAAAGAAAAAGTTATCAGCAAAAATGAGCTAGAACTTACTTTTGAAATTAAAGAGTTTGAAAAAAGATATTTAAAGAAAGTAAATGTATTCGGTAATAATATAACAGAGGAAAAAGTGGTAAGAGACAATTTAGAAGTTGATGAAGGCGATCCTTTTAATGAACTACTTCTGTCAAAATCAATTAATAACTTAAAATCTTTAAACATTTTTGGAAATGTTGACTATGAACTAGTTACAGAGGACGGTGATAAAAAAGTATTAAATATTACTGTTTCTGAAAAGCCTACTGGTGAAATTTTTGCATCAGCTGGTACAGGTACTTCAGGTAGTACAATTGGATTCGGTGTAAAAGAAAATAATTTTTTAGGAAAAAATATATCTTTGGATACAAACCTAAGAATAAGTGACGAAACTATAAAAGGTGCTTTTTCTGTTGTAAACCCTAATTGGAATTATTCTGATAAATCTTTAATAGCATCTATTGAAAGTAGTGTTACTGACAGATTTGCTGATTATGGTTATGAAACAAGTAAAACAGGCTTTAGTTTTGGTTCCGCGTGGGAGCAATATGATGATGTTAGATTTTCTCCTAAATTAAGAACATACTATGAAAAATTAGATACAAATCAGTCTGCTACTGCAAATTTAAAAAAACAAGAAGGAGAATACTTCGACACTTCATTTGCTTATGATTTAGATCTTGATAAAAGAAATCAAAGATTTCAAACAACATCAGGACATCGAAGTAGATTTAATCAATCGATACCATTGATATCAGAGGATACAGCCTTTTATAACAGCTATGAGTTTACCACTTTTAATCAAATCTCTGATATGGTAACCAGGTTGTCAATTCAAGGTTCAGCTATTAATGCTATTGGTGATGAAGATGTAAGAGTATCCAAACGTTTATATATACCATCAAGAAAATTAAGAGGTTTTGAGTCTGGTAAAATAGGCCCAAAAGATTCTGGTGATTATATTGGAGGAAATTATACTGCAGTTTTAAATGCATCAACAACTCTTCCTGAATTTGGCGCAAATTTAGAGAAAATAGATTTTCAATTATTTTTTGATGCTGCTAATGTCTGGGGAGTTGATTATGACAGTTCATTAGACAGCTCAGAGCTAAGATCTTCAATAGGTTTGGGTGTTGATTGGTATACTATTGTGGGACCATTGAACTTCTCGATAGCCCAACCAATTTCAAAAGCTGACACGGACAAGACTGAAACTGTAAGATTTAATATTGGTACAACTTTTTAATGAATTTAGTTAAATTACTTCTTATTTATTCATTATTCATTTTTTTTTATTTTGAAAAAACATTTGCAGATCAAATTGTTTATATAAATATGGAAAAAATAATGAAAGAATCTAAAGCAGGCAAACAAATAATTCAACAAATATCGAAAGACAATCAAACAAATATAAATAAATTTAAAAAAATAGAGGAAGATTTAAAAAAACAAGAACAAGATTTAATTTCAAAACAAAATGTAATTAGTGAAAATGAGTTTAAACAAAAGCTTGAAAGTTTAAAAAAAGAAATTTCTGAATATAGGTCAAAAAGGCAAAATATAATTCAAGAAACAACAAAAAAAAGACTTCAAGCAAGTGCTAAATTTTCAAATGAAATAAAACCTATTCTTGGAGATTATGCGGCTAAAAATAATATTTCAATTATAGTGCAAAAAAAAAATATCATTATGGGAAAAAAAGAATTAGATATAACATCTAATATTCTGAAAATAGTTGATGAAAAAATTTCTAAAATAAAATTTGATTAATATGTCAAATAAATTGTCAAAAGAAGATATTAAAAACTTACTTCCGCATAGAGAACCAATGTTACTTATTGATGAACTATTAGATATTGTAAATCTTAAATCTGCAAAAGCTATTGTAAATGTAAAAAAAAATAGTTTTTATTTGCAAGGTCATTTTCCTGGACAGCCTGTAATGCCAGGTGTTATAATTGTTGAAGCTTTTGGTCAAGCTGCCGCCGCTCTCACTGCTCAAGGTATAGATAAATCTACATATGAAAATAAACTAGTCTTTTTAATGAGTGTGGAGAAAGCTAGGTTTAGAAATCCCGTAGTTCCAGATTGTAAGCTTGAGTTAAATATAGAGGCTATCAGATCTCATGGAAGAGTGTGGAAATATAAAGGTGAAGCTTTTGTAGAGGGAAAAAAAATGGCCGATGCACAGTGGTCTGCCACTATTGTTGATAGGAAATAATTAGCAATAATTCTTGATAAGCATTTGAAATAAGTTTTGATATTAAGCTTATTAATGAACAATCCATTTTTTAAAAATACAGGACCTCATAATATAAATCTTCTTCTTAAGACGGTTAATTTAAATAATAAAGATTTACCAGATGATAAAATTACAGATATTAAAGATCTTAATTCATCTCAAAAAAATGAAATAACTTTTTTTCATTCGAAAAAATATTTAGATTTAGCAAAAAAAACTAATGCTTCTTATTGCCTAACTTCTAAAAATTTTCAATCATTTTTACCAAATAATTGTAAGGCTATTATTACTGATAAAGTATTATTACATACTGCTCAAATAACAAAAATTTTTTATCCAGACTCTATAACTGATGAGTATGATAATACTGTTCAAGATATTAATGAGACGGAATTAAAAAATAAAGTAAAATTTGGGAAAAATGTTCTTATTGGTGAGAATGTAAAAATTGGCACAAATTGTCTAATTGGTCATAATTCAATCATAGAAAAAAATGTAAATATAGGTGACAATTGTTCTATAGGATCAAATGTTATTATTAGAAATTCATTTATTAAAAATAATGTTTATATTTTAGATGGTTGTGTGATTGGAAAAAAAGGATTTGGTTTTTTCCCGAATAAAAACTCAAATTTTAGGTATCCTCAAGTAGGTATTGTAATAATTGAGGATAATGTTGAAATAGGTTGCGGTTCTACAATAGATAGAGGTTCTCTTTCAAATACAATCATAGGGAAAAATACCTATTTAGATAATCAAATACATATAGCCCACAATGTTAAAATTGGTGAAAACTGTATTATTGCTGGACAAGTAGGTTTTGCTGGAAGTTCTACTTTAGGCAATAATATTATGGTCGGAGGTCAGGCAGGTATTTCAGGGCACCTTAAGATTGGTAATAATGTTCAAATAGGAGGTGGTAGTGGAGTTATAAAGAATATTCCTGATAATTCTAAAGTAATGGGTTATCCAGCAAAAGATTTAAAAACTTTTATAAGAGATAATAAATGATAGACAAAACAGCTTTAATTCATAAAAATGCAAAAGTTCATTCTAGTGTTAAAGTTGGACCGTATACCGTCATAGGTCCTAATGTGGAAATTGGAGAAAATACAGAAATTCAATCACATGTAAGCATTACTGGAAATACTAAAATTGGAAAAGGAAATAAAATTTATCCATTTGTTTCAGTTAATGATCCCCAAGACTTAAAATATAGTGGTGAAGAAACAAGTTTAGTTATAGGTAATAATAATAAGATAAGAGAATATGTAACAATAAATCCTGGAACAATCGGCGGTGGAGGTAAAACTGTAATTGGAAATAATTGTTTATTAATGATTTCGTCTCACATAGCTCATGATTGCCAGGTTGGTAACAATGTCATTATAGCAAACAATGTGCCTTTAGGAGGTCACGCTATTATTGAAGATAACGTAGTTATAGGTGGAAATTCTGCAGTTCAACAGTTTACAAGAATTGGTAAAATGGCAATGATCGGAGGAATGACAGGAGTGTTACACGATGTTATTCCGTACGGATTATCAACAGGAAATAGAAATTCATTGCAAGGATTAAATCTAATAGGTTTGAGAAGAGCAAAATTTGAAAATAAGGATATTTTAGGTTTAAGTGAAGCCTACAAGGAGATTTTCGCCACTAAAAATATTAGCGAAAATATAAGTAGATTAAATGGATCATTTCACAAAAATCCATTAGTCAAAGAGGTAATTGAATTTATTACTAAGGATAAAAAAAGGTCTATTTGTACCCCATTTTCATAAGATGATAGGTTTAATTTTTGGTGATACAGATTTTCCAAATAAAATACTTAAGACTATTAGGAACAAAAAAATTAGGTATCTGATAATAGATTTATCTAAATCTAAAAAATTTAAAAAAGATAGTAAATCTTTTTCAGTTTCTATAGGTCAATTTGGTAAAATAATTAATATTCTTAAAGAAAATAGCTGTAAAAAAGTCTTATTTGCTGGGAAAGTTAATAAACCAAACTTTTCTAAGTTAAAGTTAGACTTTAAAGGAATTTATTATATTCCAAGAATTATCAAGGCATCCAAGCTTGGTGATGCTGCAATTTTGAAAGAAATTATCAACATACTAGTTCAAAACAAGATAAAAACTGAAAATTCACTTAAATTTAATCCAGAGCTAACCTTTAAAAAAGGAAATTATTCAAAGATTAAGCCCAATAAAATAGACCAACTAGATATTAAAAAGGCTGTAAAAACGTTAAATAATTTGAAACAGTATAATTATAGTCAAGGCGTAGTAGTGAGAAATAAAAAAGTAGTCTCTATAGAGGGAAAAAATGGTACAAAAAAATTACTCGAAAAAAGTAAAAGTAAAAAATTTCGAAACCATGGTGTTTTAGTTAAGTTACCAAAAAAAAAACAAGATCTTAGGGTTGATCTACCAACTATAGGACTCAAAACTTTACAACAGTGTAAGATAGCTGGATTAAAAGGTATTTTTGTAAAAAGTAAACGACATGTATTTTTAGATAAAAATAAATGTATCAGCTTTGCTAATAAAAATAAGATGTTTATCTCAGTGAAATGAAAAAAATTTTTATATTAACCGGTGAACCTTCAGGCGATAAATTAGCGTCAACTGTAGTTACTAAACTTCAACAAAACCACTTAGACATAGAATATTTAAGTGTTGGAGGTTCTCATTTAAATAAACTTGGTATCAAATCAATATATAATCTTAAAGAAATAACTTATATTGGTTTTACTAGTGTCGTCTTAAATTTATTTAAAATCAGAAACAAAATAAACGAAACTGTAAAAAAAATAATTGAATTTAATCCAGACATATTATTTAGCGTAGATAGTCCAGATTTTACTTTAAGAGTTGCTAAAAAAGTAAAAAGTATAAATCCTAATATTAAAACAATACATTATGTTGCGCCACAAGTATGGGTATGGAGAGAAGGGAGAGTTAAAACCTTTAAAAAGTTTTTAGACCATGTTTTATTATTATTTAATTTTGAAAAAAAATACTTTGATAAGGAAAATATTAATAACACTTTCGTTGGCCATCCATTACTTGAAAGTAAGGAAAATATTAAAACAAATTTATCAAATATAATTGATGACAATAAAAAAATTATATCTTTATTTGCTGGAAGCAGAATATCTGAAATAAATATTCTTTTACCAATTTTATTAAATTTCATTAAATTAATGAATGAAAAATACAATGAATATGACTTTGTTTTCCATGCGACTGATCAACATAAGGATTTAATAAAAGATGAGATTAAAAAAAAAAACCTTAATAATGTTGAAGTTATATCTGATGAAAATATAAAATCACAAATATTATCAAACTCTGTATTTGCTGTGACGAAATCTGGAACTGTTTCTCTTGAAATATGTAATGCAAAAGTACCATCTATCATAATTTATAAAATGAATTTCATTAATTTTTTTATCGTAAAGTTTTTAGTTAAGACTAAATTTGCTAATATAATTAATATTATTAACCAAAAAGAAATAATTCCTGAATTAATTCAAAAAGAATGTAATTCAAAAGAAATTTATAGGTCGGTAGTATATTTCTTAAAAAATCCTGAGCTTATGAAAAAACAAATCCTTGATATAAATAATACGTTAAATGAAATTAAATCTAAAACATCCTCATCCTCAGAAGCATCTGCAGTAGTTTCAAGCTATCTTAGCACTTAATCGTTTTCGAACTTCTTCTTTACCTAAAGACAAAATTATATCATAAATACCAGGTCCAAACTTGGAACCAGTTAGAGCAATCCTTAAGGGTTGTCCTACGCCTTTAAAATTTGTGTCATGAGATTTTATAAGTTCATTTACTATTGGTTCTAAAATCTCTCGAGAAGGCAGATCTATTTTTTCAAATTGGGCCTGAAAATCAGAAATTACTTTTCTTGCTTTATCGTCAATTAATTTCATGTCATCCTTATTAAAATTGACCTCATCTCTAATAATATATTGACCATTATTAAATATATCTTCCAAAGTTTTTGCTTTATTTTTTAAGAAAGTAAGTGATTTTTTTATCTTTTCTTTTTTATCAGGCTTAATTTCACTTTTATATAATTTGCAATATTCAATTAATTGAGTAAACAAATCACTCTCATTAATATTCTTAATATAGCGCTCATTCATCGACAAAATTCTACTCATATCAAGTTTAGAAGGAGATTTTCCGATACCCTCTAAATTAAAAAATTTTATACTTTCGTCTAATGTAAATATTTCTTTATCTTTGTAAGACCAACCTAGTCTTAAAAGATAATTTCTAAGAGCATCAGGCATAATTCCAATCTTGGAGTAATCATCCAGTGTAGAAGCCTGATCTCGCTTTGATAATTTCTTTCCCTCAATCGTATGTATCAATGGTATATGAGCAAATGATGGCAACTCCCATTTCATAGCTTCATATATCTGTATTTGTTTGAACGTATTAATTTTATGGTCATCACCTCGAATAATATGTGTCATGTTCATTTGATGGTCATCTACTGATGCTGATAAGTTATATGTTGGGGTTCCGTCATTTCGTAAGATGATAAAATCCTCAATTGTGTTATTATCAATTTCAACATCGCCTTGAACTAAATCTTTTAAAACAGATGTTCCGTTTATTTTACTTTTAAACCTTATGACAGGCTTAATATCTTTTGGAGCATCAGACTCTTTTTTATCTCTCCATTTTTTATCATAAATGTAAGGAGTCTTTTTTTGTCTTGCTCTTTTTTTTTGTTCTTCTATTTCTTCACTTGTACAATAACATTTATATGCATTACCATTTTTAAGAAGTTCATTCGCAACTCTTATATGATCGTTTACTTTTTGAGATTGGATATATTCATCACCATCATAGTCTATACCAATCCATTTAAGTGATTTTATTATTTGATTTTTGTATTCATCTTTAGACCTTTCTTTATCTGTGTCTTCCACTCTTAAGTAGAATTTACCCTTTCGATTTTTGGAATATAACCAATTAAATAATGCAGTTCTAACCCCACCAATATGTAACGGACCTGTAGGTGATGGAGCAAATCTTGTTGCTACTTTTGACATCTTGAATTTTTAGACTATTTATTTAGAAACTTCTATATAAAGATACAAGAACACCTTGAACTTTTACTCTATCTGGGCCAAATATTTTAGTTTCGTAGTTTCTGTTTGCACTTTCGAGAGCCACTGTTTTACCTTTTCTTCTTATTCTTTTGAGCATTGCCTCATGATCATCTATTAAAGCAACTACTATTTTCCCATTATCAGCTGTATCTGTTTTTTTGATTACAACAGTATCTCCATCATTAATTCCCGCTTCAACCATTGAATCACCTTGAACTTTTAATCCAAAATATTCACCATTTTTTTCAATATTTTCAGGTAAAGGAATTCTAGCAACTTCGTTCTGAATAGCCTCAACTGGTGTACCTGCTGCAATTTTACCCAAAACTGGTATTTCTGACCCATTTTTATCACCCACAGTTTCATCCAAACCTCCTTTTATTACACTAGGAGAAAAGCTGTTATAAATATCATTTGCTGATGCGGTTTCTGGCAATTTTACAACTTCCAAAGCTCTTGCTTTATGAGCAAGTCTTTTTATAAACCCTCTTTCCTCTAGAGCACTAATTAGTCTATGTATTCCAGATTTAGACTTTAAATTTAAAGATTCTTTCATTTCCTCATAGGATGGAGATATCCCAGAAGATCTCAACTTCTTGTTGATAAAAAGTAATAAGTTTTTTTGTTTTTTTGTGAGCATAAGAACAAATATCGTACAAGCAATGTTCTACAAAAGTTCTTATAATTAAACAACAGCTAAAAAGTCACAAAAATAGGGATTTATTTGACTAAAGAACTGAGAAAATTGAATTGTTATCTAAGTTTTTTAGAAGTGATTCACCAATTAAAAAAGTTTTAATTGAAGTTTTTCTTTTTAAATCCAAAAGTTCCTCTTTGTTTTTAATACCACTTTCAGAAATAAGTGGCCCTTTATGATTTATTAAAACATTATGAATATCGTAAGTTGTAGTAATATTTGTTTCAAGTGTTTTTAAATTTCTATTGTTGATACCTATCAATGCCTCTTTAAATTTTAATGCTTTTTTAGCTTCCTCTACAGTATGAACTTCAACAATGATTGACATTTTATGTTTTAAAGCTTCGTTATATAATTCATCTGCTAGGTTTTCTTTTACACCGGCTAAAATAATTAAAATAGCATCAGCACCACAGCTTTTAGCAAGTGGTATTTGAAATTTATCAATAAAAAAATCTTTGCAAAGAATAGGTAGTTTAATTTTTTCTTTTATCTGACGTATATGATCAATTTTACCTAAAAAAAAATCTTCTTCAGTTAAAACAGACAAGCATGTAGAATTATTTTTATAATATATATTAGCTATTTCTACTGGATTATAGTCATTAATTATTACACCAGCCGAAGGACTAGCTTTTTTAATTTCGGCAATTATTGAAATTTTATTCTCATTTATATTGGTACTAATTTTTTCTTTAAAATCTAAATATGAATTATTTGCACTAATAAGATCTTTTAAATTGCTTAAATCAACAGTTTTTTTTAATTGTTCAATAAAAACAACTTTTTTTTTAATTATTTTTTCTAGTATGTTATCAGCCATTTTGTAATTTAATTAAATGATTATAAGCAGAACCAGATTTTATAAAATTTCTAGTTGTATCATATGCTGACTTAAAGTTTTCGTGTTTTCCTGAAACTATCAATCCAGCAGCAGCATTTAAGCACACTGCTTTGGAAAAATCATTATCAATACCTTTGAATATTTCTATTATTTTAGCTGAATTAAATTTTGCATCTTGACCAACTAAATTTTTAAAGTCTTCAGCATCTACATTTAATTCTTTTGGATCTATAATTATTTCAGAAATTTTTCCATCTTTTAACTGAACAATATTTGTTTTCGCATATGGAGAAATTTCATCCATACCATCTTCACTGTTTACGATCCAGGCAAACTTTAAATTTAAATTTAATAATGCATTTGCAAATATTTTTAATAATTTTTTATCAAAAACACCGACTACTTGACAATCTACTAAGGCAGGACTACTTAAGGGCCCAATCATATTAAAAATAGTTCTTTTTCCAATTTTTCTTCTAGTTGGACCTACAAATTTCATAGCACTATGATAGTTGGGCGCAAACATAAATCCAAAATTATTTATATTTATTTGTTTCTCAACATCGTTAGGTTCAAAATTTATATTAATTTTTAATTCTTCTAAAACGTCTCCAGATCCACATTTAGATGAAACTGCTTTATTTCCGTGTTTTGCTACTTTTACATTTAAACTTGAAAGTAAAAGTGCTGAGGCAGTAGAAATATTAAGTGTATTCATTCCATCTCCACCTGTACCACAAGTATCAATACAATTTTCTACATTAACTCTTTTAGATTTTCCCCTAATGACATATACTCCACCTGCAATTTCATCCGAAACTTCACCTTTTGCGGATAGTAATGTCAAAAAATCATAAATTTCTTGTTCTTCGGCTTTTCCATCCATTAATATCTCGAACGCAGCTTTACTTTCTTCAAAAGACAAATTTTGATTATTCTTTATTTTTTCAATGTAATTTTTCATTTATTTTTTTAAATATATAAAATTTTTTAAAATTCTAATTCCTATTTTGGTTTTAATACTTTCTGGATGAAATTGCACACCATGAACGTTGTATTTTTTATGCATAATACCCATTATAAGACCGTCTTTTGTTTCGGCCGTTATTTTAAGATCTTTGGATAAAGTTTTTTTATCAACAATTAAACTATGATATCTTGTAGCTTCAAATTTTTTGGGCAGGTTTTTCAAAATTCCTATTTTATTTGATATTATTTGACTTGTTTTTCCATGCATTAATTTTTTTGCTTGTATTATTCTAGATCCAAAAACTTGCCCTATTATTTGATGCCCCAAGCATACCCCAAAAATAGGAATTTTTTTATAGAGTGATTTAACAATTTTAAGACAATTACCAGCTTGGTTTGGATTACCTGGTCCCGGTGAAATAACAACTGCATTATATTTTTTATTTAATATTTGTTTTGCTGTAATTTTGTCATTTCTGATAACATCAACTTTTATTTTTAATGAAGACAAATAATGAAAGAGATTAAAGGTAAAACTATCATAGTTATCTATTAAAATTATTTTCATTATATTAAAGCATTTATTAAAGCTTTAGCTTTATTTATTGTTTCCTCATATTCTTTATGTGGCTTGCTATCAGCTACAATTCCAGCACCTGCTTGAACATAAAATTTATTTTTTTTTGAAATAGCAGTTCTAAGAGCTATACAAGTATCAAAATCTCCATTGGCAGAAAAATAACCAATACCACCTGCGTAAACTTTTCTTTTTGATTTTTCTAATTTATCAATTATCTCCATAGCTCTAATTTTAGGAGCCCCCGAGACAGTACCAGCTGGGAATCCTGCAAGAAGTGAATTTAATTTAGAAAAACTCTTATTATGTTTACCCTCGACGTTAGATACAATATGCATAACATGAGAATATTTTTCTACTGAAAATTTTTCGGTTACCTTTATAGAATTGATTTTAGAAACTTTTCCAACATCATTTCTTCCTAAATCAAGTAGCATTAAATGCTCTGCTAACTCTTTCTTATCCTTTAAAAGATCCTTTGCATAAAAATTATCTTGTTTTTTATTTTTACCTCTAGGACGTGTACCTGCTATAGGTCTTACAGTAACTGTATTATCTCGCAATCTAACTAAAATTTCAGGACTAGCTCCTATAATTTGAAAATCTTTAAAATTAAAAAAAAACATAAATGGTGATGGGTTAGTAATTCTTAATTTCTTATAAATTTCTAAAGGTTTTTTTGAAAGCCTAGCTTCAAATCTTTGACTTAAAACCACCTGAAATATATCACCTATTTTAATATATTTTTTAGCTTTTTTAACCATGTTCATAAATTGTAATTTTGTTGTATTGGATTTTACACTAACTTTCTTTCTAATATTTTGTTCTTTTAAAATAGTTGATTTAATTTTTGATTGATAAATCATTGACTTAATTTGATTTTTAATATCATTATATTTTTTATTATAATCTTTAATTCTTTCGTCTTTAAAAACGTTAATTATATAAAAAATTTTCTTTTTTAAATTGTCATGAATAATTAAAACTGTCGGCCTTAACAGTCTTACATCCGGCATCATCAAATCATTATTACACTTATTTGGTATTTTTTCTAAGTATCTAATTATATCATAAGAAAAGTATCCTGAGATCAGTGAACATATAGCGGGGAGGCCACTAGGTGTTTTGAATTTAAAATTTTCTAAAATATTTTCGATTATATCTTTAGGATTTCCTTTAATTGAAATTTTTTTTTCATTTTCAATTTTAAATGATTTACTATCATTAAATTCCCAAATTTTATCCGGCTTTTTTCCAAAGATTGTATACCGGCCTTTTATGGTTCCTTTTTCAACAGATTCGAAAATGAAACTATTTTTTTCTAATAAAAAATTATTAATTAAATTCAATATTTCTTTGTCGTCCTTTATTCTCTTTTCAACATATAATATTTGATTAATTTTTTTTTTATGTTGAAACTTAAATTGTTTAAAGCTTCTATTTAACATTATCTAAAATAATTTTTTACTCTTTCTAAAGTTTTTTCATTAATTTTAATATCATATTTTGAATTTAAGTGAGAATCATATGATTGAAATATTTTTTTTTTGATTTCATTGTTTGACTCTAGAAGGTAAATATTTTTTAATTCGCTATCCTTAGAAATATTATTAATTCTTTGATCTATAATTCTTAATAAATAAATATTTTTTTCACTATCTGCAACTAAAGCAAAACTTTTTTCAGGTAGAGAATAAATAAGTTCAATTGACTCTAAACTAAATTTTTTTATATCTTTACTAGAATCTAACAAGAGTTTTTCAATTTTAATATTTTCTGTGGCAATTTTTTTAAAATCACTTTCTTGAAATTTACCTTCATTTATCAGTTTTAATATTTTCTTATTATATTCAAATTTATTTTTGTTAAAAAGAAAATTTCTGATTTCATTTTCAAAACCCACATCATTTAAACTTGGAACTTTAGTAGTAATATTTTTAATTTTATAAACAACGAAATAATTACCCTCATCAATTATTCCGAAGTTTTCATCATTCCTTGCATTATAAATTTTTGTGTCTAATTCAGTGTTTTCAGTATTTAAAGTAATTTTATTTCTAGAAATACTTTTCAAGTTATAAAAATTAACAATGTCATTGAAATTAGTGTTGTTTAATAATTTTGACTCTATTTCATCTATTTTATCAAAAAACTCATTATTGTAATCGTTTAGTCCTATAAGATTCTGAGGTGTAATCTTGCTATATGTAAAATCTATGTAATCTCTTTTAAGTTTTTCTTTATTTTCATTTATATAATTTTGAATATCTTCAATTGTCAGTTGCTCTTTCTTTAAATAAATTTCCTCTAGATTAATAAACTCAACATTAATTTTTTTAGTATCTTCAATATAAATCTTATCAATCAGAAAATTTGGCGACTTAATTCCTCCACCTAAATAATTGAACAATTCTTCTTGAAATTCGTTTTCTTTAAAATTTTTTTCATATTCATTCGCATTTAAATTGTTTGAAATTAAAAACTTTTCGTATTTTGTTCTAGAAAATTTTTGGTTATCATCTATAAAATTTATATCTGTTTTAATTTTTTCAGCAAGCATTTTGTCTGATATCACTAAGTTTACCTCTTTAATTTCAAGTTCTATTAATTTGTTGGATATTATTCTACCAAGTACCTCCTCGAGAATATTTTCATCAATTTTATCTTTGATTAAATTTTGATTAATATTTAATTTATTAATATGATCAATAAAGTCCTCTGTTGAAATATTTTCATTATTTATTTTTGCCAATGAATTTGTATTACCACTAGTAAATACATCACCCATACCCCAAAAAACTAAAGGTACAGCAACAATAAATAAGAAAATTTTAGCTGTAACTGTTTTTGAAAAATTTCTAATACTATTTAACATGGTCTTTTTTTAAATTATTGATCTATAAATGACAAACCTATAGATTAAATAACTAAATATGACAAATAAATTAAGATATTTTGTTGCAAATTGGAAAATGTACGGTCATTTAAGATCCCTAAATTCCTTGAATAAAGTTATAAATTTTAGAAAAAAAAATAAAAAGGCAAAGAATTTAAAAATTATTTACTGTCCGCCTTTTACTCTTCTTCACGCATTTGTTCAAAAGTTTAAGAATTCAAATATTAAAACAGGCGCACAAAATTGTAGTTTCTTATCTACATTTGGACCACCAACTGGGTCTATTAATGCCTCAATGATAAAGTCTTTGAAGTGTGATTATGTTATTCTTGGACATTCAGAAAAAAGAGCTAAAGGCGAAAATGATAAAATTATAAATAAAAAAATATCATCAGCTTTAAAAAATAATTTAAAGGTAATTTTTTGCATCGGCGAAACAATTTTACAAAAGAGAAAAAAAATGACAAAAAAAATTTTACTTAATCAACTTAATAAAGGGCTTCATAAGATTAAAAAAAAAGAAAATATTTTAATAGCTTACGAACCAGTATGGTCAATTGGCACGGGCCTTGTTCCAAAATCTGAAGATTTAAATCATGTTATTTCTTTTATAAAAATATTTTTAAGAAATAAAATGAAATTTAAAAATCCTAAAGTCTTATATGGAGGTTCAGTAAGCCCACAGAATATATCTCTACTAAGAAAAGTGATAAATCTAGATGGATTTTTGGTAGGTGGATCATCCCAAAATAGTAAAAAATTTATTGATATAATAAAAAAAACGTTTATTTAAATCGCATGGAAAATATTTTATTGGTTGTAAATGTCGTACTTGCTGTAATACTAATAATAATAATTTTGTTGCAGAAATCTGAAGGCGGTGCATTAGGTATAGGTGTTTCCCAAGAAAGTTATATGTTCTCAAGAACAGCAGGTGATTTTCTAACCAAAGCAACTGCTGTTATAGCTACATTATTTATTATTTGCAGTCTTTCGCTAACAATCATTTCAAGAGGGGATATAGCTACAGAGTCCTCTGTAATTGATAAAATAGAGGAAAGTTCAGGAGAAGTTCCAAAGATACCAGAAAATAACAATTAAGTATTTTCATTTTTCAAAAAATTCGCTATAACATAATTCCATGGCGCGATACATATTCGTAACTGGCGGCGTGGTTTCATCCTTAGGCAAAGGTTTATCATCAGCATCTCTTGCTTATTTATTAAAATCTCAGGGCTATAAAGTGCGATTAAGAAAAATGGATCCTTATTTAAATGTAGACCCTGGTACAATGAGTCCTTTTCAGCATGGTGAAGTTTTTGTTACTGATGATGGTGCTGAAACTGATTTAGACTTAGGTCATTACGAAAGGTTCTCAAATATATCTGCTAAAAAGACTGATAATATTACTACTGGTAAAATCTATAGTGATATCATTAGAAAGGAAAGAAAAGGAAAATATTTAGGTAAGACAGTTCAGGTTATACCCCATGTAACAGATAGAATTAAAGAATTTATAAAAGGCGATATTACAAATGAAGATTTTGTAATTTGTGAAATTGGAGGAACTGTAGGTGACATAGAAAGCTTGCCATTTGTTGAAGCAATCAGACAATTTTCAAATGATGTAGGAAAAAATAGAAGTTTATTTATACATTTAACTCTTGTCCCATTTTTAAAATCATCTGATGAAATTAAAACTAAACCGACCCAACATTCTGTTAAAGATCTTAGGAGTTTAGGTATCCAACCGGATATAGTTATTTGTAGGTCACAAAAATCAATTCCAAAAGATCAAAGAAAAAAAATATCCTTATTCTGCAATGTATCAATCGATAATGTTATCGAAACTGTGGATGTAAGAACTATATATGAAGCACCAATTAGTTTTTATAAAGAAAAATTAAATAAGCAAGTGTTAAAATATTTTAATATTAAACCGAAAAAGAGTGCAAATTTGATACCATGGAAAAAAATTACCAATACAGTTTTAAATTCTAAAAAAGAGGTAAACATCGCAATAATTGGAAAATATGTTAATTTAAAAGATGCTTATAAGTCCCTGGATGAAGCATTAATTCATGGCGGTATTTCTAACAAGGTAAAAGTTAATTTATTAAGATTAGAATCAGATAATTTAAAATCGAAAGATGTTAAAAAACTACTTAAAAATGTAACTGGAATACTTATACCTGGAGGTTTTGGAAAAAGGGGCACTGAAGGAAAAATAGCTGCAATTAATTACGCTAGAGTAAATAAAATTCCATTTTTTGGAATATGTTTTGGTATGCAGATGGCAATAATCGAATTTGCGAGAAATAAGCTAAATATTAAAAAAGCAGGCTCAACAGAATTTGATAAAAAATGTTTTCCAGTAATTGGTTTAATGAATGAATGGAACAAAGATGGTAAAATAATTAAAGGCACAAATAAAGAATTAGGCGGCACTATGAGGTTAGGTCTTTATAAAGCAAAATTAAGACATAATTCTCTAGTAAGAAAAATATATAAATCAAATAATATAAACGAAAGACATAGACACAGATACGAAGTGAATAGACATTTACAAAGTAATTTTGAAGACAAAGGTATGATTTTTTCGGGGATGTCTCCTAATAATGATTTGCCAGAGATAATTGAACTAAAGAATCATCCTTGGTTTATAGGTGTTCAATTTCATCCAGAATTTAAATCTAGACCTTTAAACCCTCATCCTTTATTCTCATCTTTTATTAAGGCCGCAAAATCAAAATAATGGAAAATAAAACAATCAATTGTAATGGTATCAAAATATCCAATAATAGTTCACTAACTCTTATTTCAGGTCCCTGCCAGTTAGAAACAGAGCAACATGCAATGGATATGGCTGGAAAAATTAAACAAATAACTGATAAATTTGGTATTGGTTTTATTTATAAAACTTCTTTCGATAAAGCAAATCGGACTAGTTTAGCTGGTAAAAGAGGAGCTGGTTTAGATAAATCTTTACCTGTGTTTGATAAAATTAAAAAGGATTTAAAAATTCCAGTACTAACAGATGTGCATAGTGGGGAACAATGCTCATTAGTATCTAAACATGTAGATATAATTCAAATTCCAGCCTTTCTTTGCCGCCAAACAGATCTTTTAATTTCGGCCGCAAAAACAAATAAAATTATAAATGTTAAAAAAGGTCAATTTCTAGCTCCTTGGGATATGGCTAATGTTACAAAAAAAATTTCTGAAACAGGAAACGATAATATTCTAATAACAGAGAGAGGTGCAAGTTTTGGTTATAATACTTTAGTATCAGATATGAGAGCATTGCCAATTATGTCAAAGTTAGGATATCCTGTTATTTTTGATGCAACACATTCAGTGCAACAACCTGGAGGAATGGGCGACAGAAGCGGAGGTCAAAGAGAGTTTATAGAATATTTATCAAGAGCAGCTGTTGCAGTTGGTGTAGCAGGAGTTTTTATAGAAACTCATCAAGATCCTGACAACGCACCCTCAGATGGACCAAATATGTTACCTATCAATAAATTAGAACAATTAATAAATCAATTGTGTGAGATAGATAAACTTATAAAAGGTAAATGAGCAAAATCACAAGAGTTAAAGCCAGACAAGTATTTGATAGCAGAGGCAACCCAACAATCGAGGCGGAAGTATTTAGCAAGCAATTAAGTTGCAAAGCTATTTGTCCATCTGGCGCATCAACAGGAACATATGAAGCTCATGAGAAAAGAGACAAAAAAAATAAAAAATATTTAGGTAGAAGTGTTTTTACTCCAATCAAAATTATAAATTCAACAATATCAAAAAAATTATTAAATAAAAATGTTCATAATCAGGAACTAATTGACTCAATCTTAATTAATTTAGATGGCACAAAAAATAAAACAAAAATAGGTGCAAATGCTATATTATCAGTATCTATGGCTGTTAAAAAACTTTCATCTAAAATTAAAAAAATTCCTCTATATAAAAATTTTTTAGTAAAAAAGAATTTTAAACTACCTTATCCAATGATGAACATAATAAATGGTGGCGCTCATGCAAATAACAAATTAAGAATTCAAGAGTTTATGATACGCCCAGACAGTGCAAAAAGCTTTACTGAAGCTGTAAGAATGTGTTTTTTGGTAGTGCAAAATCTAAAAAAAATAATTTCCAAAAAAGGAATGTCAATTTCAGTTGGTGATGAAGGGGGATTTGCACCTATGATATCTAGTAATGAGGAAGCATTAAAACTTATTATAAAATCTATAGAAATGGCAGGTTTTAAAAACGGTAAACAAATATCAATTTGTTTAGATGTGGCTGCAAATGAATTGTACAAAAAAAATAAATATTCAATTCACTCAAGCAAATACATCAGCACAAACAAAACAATTCAAAAATATCTTAAATTAATCAAAAAGTTTAAAATCAAATCAATAGAGGATCCGTTTGATGAAAATGATTGGTTGGCATGGAGTAAATTTAAAAAAGCTTCAAAAAAATTACAGATAGTTGGAGATGATTTATATGTTACCAATTTAGAAAGACTTAAAAAAGGTTTTTTGAATGAGTCTTCTAATTCAATACTTATAAAACTTAACCAAATTGGCACAGTATCCGAGACACTTGATGTTATAAGATTCGCAAATAATATAGGGTATGAGACAATTATTTCTCATAGATCAGGAGATAGTGAAGATACCTTTATTGCTGATCTAGCTGTTGGCACTAACTCAAATCAAATAAAAACAGGATCTCTATCAAGGTCAGAAAGAGTTTCTAAGTATAATCAGCTATTAAGAATAGAAGAAGATTTATTAGCAAAAGCCAAAATGAATACGTTATGACCATATTTTTAAAATTAAAAGAAAATTTTAAAATAATTATTTTAACTATACTTTTTTTGTATATCTTAATTAATTTATTTGGGGGTCAAAGGGGTTTATTTTCTTATATTGAAAAAAGAGAGATTTTAAAAAATTTACAAATTGAAGAAAATGAAATCCAAAAAAAAATTAAAGATTTTGAATTAAAAAATACGCTTCTTAGTGAAAAACTTGATTACGACTATATTGATATGCTTATTAGAGACAAATTGATGCTTGGTAAAAAAGGTGAAACAACATATATAATCGTTGACAATGAAGGTTAGACATCCGGAAAAAGTAAATAAACCAATTAATCCAATTAAAAGAAAACCAGAATGGATTAAATCTAAAATTATTAATAGTAAAGAGTTTTTCAAAACTAAGAGTCTTATAAATACAAGCAAATTAGTAACAGTTTGTCAGGAAGCAAACTGCCCAAATATAACTGAATGTTGGAGTAAAAAACATGCAACGTTTATGATTATGGGAGATACATGCACAAGAGCGTGTGCATTTTGCGATGTTAGTACTGGTAAACCACAACCTTTGGACTCTTTCGAGCCATATAAAATATCTAATGCTGTTAAAAAATTAAACCTAAATCACGTGGTAATTACTTCTGTGGATAGAGATGATTTACCTGATGGAGGTTCAAAACATTTTTATGATGTAATTGTTGCTACTAAAAAATTAAATCCTAGTACATCTGTTGAAGTCCTAACCCCCGATTTCTTAAGAAAAGGAGATGCATATAAAAAAATAATAGATGCATGTCCAGATGTTTTTAATCATAACATTGAAACAGTTCCTAGCCTTTATAGAAAAGTTAGACCTGGAGCTAGATATTTTGCATCTTTAGAACTTTTAAAAAAAATAAAAGAAATAAATAAAAACATTTTTACAAAATCTGGAATAATGATTGGTTTAGGTGAAAAAAAAGACGAAGTTTTACAAGTTATGGACGATCTAATTTCTGCTAAAGTTGATTTTTTGACCATAGGTCAATATCTTCAACCTTCCCCTAAACATCATCCCTTGGAAAAATATTATCGTCCAGACGAATTTAAAGAACTTGGTGAAATTGCCAAATCTAAAGGATTTTTACTAGTATCTTCTACACCTTTAACTAGATCCTCTTATCATGCAGATGAAGATTTTAGAAAACTAAAAAAACAAAGATTAAACGCAAATGCCACAAGCATCCGTCAAAAGATTAATTGAAACAGAAAAAAAAAATTTAGTTGAACTAGTTTTAGATATAGAGAAGTATCCAAGTTTTATTCCTTATTGTATTGACTCAAAAGTTTTTGAACGAAAAGATAAAGGTGATGTGATTTTCATTGTCGCTGATTTGACAATAGGAAAAGGTATTTTTAAAGATACTTATAAAAGCGATGTTAGATATAATAAGAAAGATGATACAATATATGTTACCAACATTGATGGTCCGCTTAAACATTTAGAAAATAAGTGGAACTTTTCTCAAAAAGAAAATATGACAGAAGTTTCGTTTGATGTAGATTTTGAACTTAAAAATAAATTCTTAAATATTTTAATGACGAAATCATTCACATACGGTTTAAATAAAATTGCAGATGCTTTTCAAAAAAGAGCAGAAGAATTATTTAGTAATACTCAAGATTAACTCTAAAGCCTCTTTAACAGTTGTTTTTTGGATTGAATTTCTTTTTTTATTTTTAAAAAAGTGTTTTTTAATAATAGTTTTGCTGTTTTTTTTAATACCTATATATACCAAGCCAACAGGCTTTTCTTTAGTTCCACCGTTAGGGCCAGCAACCCCTGTTATAGAAACAGAAATATTAGTTTTACTTATTTTATTTAAGTTTTTTACCATAGATAAACATGTTTCATAACTTACTGCTCCGTATTTTTTTATTATTTTATTTGGGACTTTTAGAATATTGATTTTTGCTTGATTTGAATAAGTAACTAATCCCAGGGTGAAAACTTTAGATGAACCACTTATTTTAGTAATAGTGCTTGCAAGTAAACCCCCAGTGCATGATTCTGCAAAAGATATTTTAAGTCTTTTTTTTTTTAATAATTTAACAATTCTTTCAGAAAGCTTTTTCATGAACTAAAAACCATATATAATACTAGGATCCCTACAACATATAAACCAGCACATACATCATCCATAATTACTCCAAAACTATTTTTAAAATTTTTATCATAATAACTCACGGGGTAGGGCTTGGTGATGTCAAAAATTCTAAATAAAATAAACATTATAAAATAAAAGGTTAAAACATCGTTAGTTTCTTTTATACCTTTGTGGGCAATTTCGTACAAACATATTGGAATTGATTGACCAATAAATTCGTCTATAACTATTTCTTTTGGATCTTTATCATCAAGATTTTTAATAAAAATGTTTACTGCATAAAGTGAAACTAAAAATATAACGACAATAGCAATTAGGACTATATCAGGCTTAACATTAAATATATGAAACAAAAAAAACAAAAAAATTGTTGTTGCTAAGGATGCAATACTACCTGGTATTTTACTAATTTTTCCAATACCAAATAAAGTAACAAATAAATAATTTAACTTTTCAATCATATCTTGTAACGGAGGTTATAACTTCACATGCAATGGCTTTTTCTTTTCCTATTAATCCAAGTTTTTCTGTTGTCTTTCCTTTTATATTTATTTTATTTAAAGGTATCTCACAAATATCAGAAATAGATTTGATAATTTTTTTTTTATAAGTCGAAATTTTTGGTGTTTGTGTAATTATGTTTATATCTAAATTATTTATAAAATAATTTTCTTTACTCATTTCTTTAATAACTTTTTCTAATAGAATTGTAGATCTTATATTTTTAAATTTTTTATTTTTATCAGAAAACTTTTGACCTATATCTCCCTTTCTACATGCTCCAAGTATTGCATCTGTTATAGCATGCAAAACTGGATCACCATCAGAGTGACCCAGTGTACCTAAAGATGACTTAATTTTAAGACCAGCTAGGTAAAGATTTCTTCCTTTAACCAATCTATGCACATCAAATCCTATGCCATAATAGTTTTGATTATTTTTAAGATCGTTTAGGTATGTGATTTTATGATTATTCCTATCACCATTAATAAACTTAACTTTAATATTTTTTTGGGTAAATAGTGTCGACTCGTCATCAATTTTAATTTTATTATCTTTTGCAAGTTTATATAAATCAGTAAATTTAAATCCTTGTGGTGTTTGGGTTAAAAAAGTCTTTTTTTTTTTTAGATTATATATTGAATTTTTTACATTATATTTAACAGCATCTGAAGAAGTGATATAGGGAATAACAGCTTTATTTTTCCTTAAATTTGAAAGAATTTTTTTTACTAAATTTATTGAAAAATTTGGTCTTGCAGCATCATGTATTAAAATATTTTTTATATTATATTTTTTGGCAAATTTTATTGCTTTTAGAGATGAATCGCTTCTCTCATCTCCACCTATAATAATTTTAATTTTTTTAGAATATTTTTTTTTTATAGGTATTTTTTTATTTGTTACTAATATTAAATGTTTGAAAAGCTTAGATTCTATAATTTTGTCTAATGAATGTTCAAAAATAGGTTTATTTTTATAAATCGCATATTGTTTAAATTTAATTGATTTAAATCTTTTGCTTTGTCCAGCAGCTAGTATTATAAAACAATTGTTCATGTCGATATATATAAGATAATGAAATTATTACACAATGGCTGAATTTATCAAAAAAAATATATTTATTATTTTAATCTTCTTTATCACATTATTTGTTGGTTTTATTACGTTTTTAACATTTATAGACAAAAGTTTTATTCAACTAAATGATAACAATTTACAATATTTATTATTAGCAAACATAATTTTATTAATATTTTTCTTCTTTTTCGCTTTCCTTGAAATTAAAAATTCAATTAAAAAAGAAATTAATGTTGAGGGCGCAAAGTCTAATAAAAAATATATTACTTTTTTTGCATTATTTACCTTAATACCATCAATTTTAATTTCTATATTTTCACTTTTTTTATTTTCATTTGCGCTAGAAAAATATTTTGATAAAAAAATAACAACTGCTGTAAATAATTCATATGAACTTGCAAAAAATTATGTGCAGGATGTAAGAAATAAAATTGAAAGTGATATAGTACTTATAGCTTTTGATATAAACAAAAGTGGTAATTTTTATCAAAGCGATCCATTAGATTTTAAAAAATTCCTAATTAACCAAAAAATTTTGCGTAATGTAGATGAAATACACATAATAAATGAAAAAAAAAAGATTATTATGTCGACGTTAAATGATTATAAAAAATTTATTCCACCTGAAAATAAAGCTTTTGATCTTGTGACCCAAGATGAAAGGCCCCTTAAGATAATTAATGCATTTGAAAATAAATCTGCTGCTATACTAAAATTACCAAATTATAAAGATACGTATATTTTTATTGTTAAATATCTTAAAGAGGATATTTCAAGATATCTTACTGAATCACAAGAAGCTCTTAGTTTTTATTATACCGTTGAAGATAAAAGAACGGGTATTCAAGTGTCTTTTATTTTAATTTATCTAATTGTTGTTTCTTTGATGCTTTTTTTAAGTGTGTCAATAGCGATAAAATTTTCTTCACGTTTTTTTAGATCAATTAATAATTTAATAAATGCATCTATGAGTATTGGAAAAGGAAATTTAGATACCAAAGTTCCTGAAATCAAAACTGATAAAGAAATAGAATCACTAAATAAAAATTTTAATCAAATGATAGATCGTTTAAAGTTGCAGCAAGATAAATTACTTTTATCTGAAAGACACGAGGCATGGGAAAATGTTGCAAGAAAATTAGCACACGAAATAAAAAATCCACTTACACCAATACAGCTTGTAATTGATAGACTTAACTCCAAATTTTCATCTTTACTAAATGATAAGGATAAACTTAATTTTAATGATAACCTGAATGTAATAAATAAGCAAATCAAGCAGATAGAAAATTTAATTAATGAATTTTCAGACTTTGCGAGAATGCCAAAACCTATTTTGAAAGATCATGATATTATTAAAATAATAAATGAAAATATTTTACTTATGAACGAGTTAGATAATTCCATTAAAATAAATTTAAAATCCTATCAAAAAAATGTTTACGTAAAATGCGACTCTGAACAATTTAATAGAATTTTTACAAATCTTTTTAAAAACTCTATTGATAGTATAAACGAAAAATTTATGAAAAAGCCTGATTTATCAAAGAAAATTGACCTAGAAATTTTAAAAAAAGATGATTATATAGAAATTACTATTAAAGATAATGGAATTGGATTTAAAGAAAATAATTTAAATGATCTTCTTAAACCATATTTTACAACAAAAAAAAATGGTACTGGTTTAGGACTACCTATAGTAAACAAAATTATCAATGATCATAACGGTACATTTAAACTTTTAAAAAATAAATTAGGAGCTGAAATAAAAATAAGTTTACCAATCTAATATGTCTACAGAAATATTAATAATTGATGATAATCCTGATATAAGAGATATTTTAAATGACTTGATATCTGACGCAGGTTATAAAACAAGAGTTGCGGCAAATTATAATCAAGCGTTAAAAGAAATTGATAAAAAACTACCTGACGTAGCAATTATTGATGTTAAACTTGATAAAGGTGATAACGATGGGATTGAATTGTTAAGCCATATAAAAAGTAAAAATAAAGATATACCAGTTATAATTATATCTGGTCACGCTAATATTGAAATGGCAGTAAAATCTTTGAAGTCTGGTGCATTCGAATTTATACAAAAGCCTTTTGATAGAGATAGATTAATGAATTTTGTTAAAAGGGCATCAGAAAACTATACTTTATTAAAACAAAATAAATATTTAGAAACAAAACTATTTCACTCGTTCGATTTAATTGGTTCAAGTAACAATATAAGTAAAATTAATGATCAAATAAGTAAAGTAGCTTTAACAGAGTCAAGAGTTTTTATTTATGGACCAACAGGATCTGGTAAAGAACTAATTGCAAGAAAAATTCACAAAATTTCTAAAAGAAAAAACAAATCATTTGTAATTTTAAATGGTGCTTTACTAGACGTTAAAAAATACGAGCAAGAATTATTTGGTGAGGAAAAAGAGGATGGTTCTATTTCTTATGGGGCTTTAGAAAAAGCGTCTGGTGGTTTTTTGTTAATTGATGAAGTTTCAGAAATACCTCTTGAGACGCAATCAAAGATATTGAGAGTTTTAATAGATCAAAAATTCAAAAGAATACATGGAAATCATGATATAAAAGTTGATGTAAGAATTATTTGCTCTACTTCTAAAAATATTAATAAAGAGATATTAAATGGTAATTTTAGAGAGGACTTATTTCATAGATTGAATGTTTTTCAAATAAATATAGATCCTTTAAGTAAGAGAGTTCAAGACATACCTTTACTAATAGAATATTTTTCTAATAAAATTGCTGAAAATTACAATCTTAAAAAGTTTGAAATAGATCCACATAATCATAATTTAATCGATTATTTGTGGCCTGGAAATGTTAGAGAATTAAGAAATTTAATTGAGAGAATTGCAATTCTTTCTCCGGATAGTCCTGAAAAAACATTTAACATTATCAAAGAATCCTTAAAAATTAGTGACAACGTTGAAATGTCTAAAGAAAAATCCTTATCAAAACCATTAAAAGAAGCTAGGGAAAGTTTTGAAAAAGAGTACTTATCATCCCAATTAAAAAAATTTGGTGGAAATATATCAAAAATGGCCAAGTTTATAGGTATGGAAAGATCCGCTTTGCATAGAAAATTAAAAGGACTAAATATAAAAGATCTTAATTAATGAATATAATTATTTGTGGTGCGGGAAGAGTTGGATTTACTATAGCCAAGTTATTGAGTGAGCAAAACCATTCAATTACTGTTGTGGATCAATCTAGTGAAGATATCCAGAAGATTAAGGATACTCTAGATGTTAATGCAATAGTAGGAAAAGCTACTTATCCATCTATATTAGAAAAGGCTAACGGTAATGATGCCGATATGATTATTGCTGTTACTAGAAATGACGAAATCAATATGTTGATATGTCAAATTGCATATACAACATTTAAAATCCAAAAAAAAATTGCAAGAATTAGATCACAAAACTACTTAGAACCAAGATTTACAAAATTGTATAATAAGGAAAATTTACCAATAGATGTTATTATTTCTCCTGAACTAGAAATTGCAAAATCATTACAACGTAAACTCGAAGCTCCTGGTGCTCTTGATAATATTCCTTTTGCTGAAAATAAAATTAGATTACTAGAAATTTTAGTCAACGATGATTGCCCAATTAAAAAAATAAAACTAAATGAATTAACTAAAAAATTTCCAGATCTTGAGGCTAATATTTTAGGAGTAATAAGAAAAGAAAAATTTAAAATTTTAAAAAAAAATGATGTAATGGAAAAAGATGATAAAGCGTATGTTATAATTAATTCTTCTCAAATGGCAAAAACCTTGACCGCTTTTGGTCATAACGAAAAAATTTCTAATAAAATACTTATTATAGGTGGTGGAAACATTGGATTTAATCTTGCGAAGAATATTGAAAACACTTTAGAATCAGTAAGAATTAAAATTATAGAGAAAAATAAAGATAGAGCAGAATTTATTGCGAATGAATTAAACAATTCAATAATAATTAACGGCGATGCATTAGATGAGGATGTATTGACAGAGGCAAATTTAGATGAAATAGAAACAGTTTTGGCTTTAACTAATGATGATGAAGATAACTTAATGATAAGTGTATTAGTAGAGAAATTTTCAAAGAATAAAAAAACTATGGCATTAACCAACAAATCAAATTACTCACTTTTACAATCTTCTCTAAAAATTGATGATTTAATAGATCCTAGGATGAGCACAGTCTCAAGTATATTGAAACATGTACATAAAGGCACCATAGAGTCTGCTTATAGTATTTTAAATGGCGAATATGAAGTAATCGAAGCAGAGATAATCGAAACTTCAGAGTTAATTAATAAGGAGTTGAAGAATGCAAATCTTCCAGAAGAAATAAGAATAGGAGCAATATTAAGAGGTGAGGATATTATTATTCCAAGATCTGATTTTATATTTAAAAAGGATGATAAAGTAGTATTTTTAGCTAAGAATGATCAAATAGAATTAGTTGAAAACATGTTTCGTATAAGCGCTATTTAATGATAAATTTTAGTATTTATTATTTAAGATTTTTCAATATTTTAATAAGTGGTTTATGTTTTTTAAGTATACTTTATTCATATTATTTTGACTTATACTTAAATGTGGATGCTTATTTTTATACACTTTTAATATCTATTTTACCGTTAATAAGTTTTTTTTTTTTAAGGAAAAAAGAAATTAAAATAAGTATATATGGAAAAATAATATCAGTAATTTTAGGTTATTTATTTCTACCAATTTTCTTGGCATTACCATATTATTTAAGTATTTATAATATAACTTTTCTGAGTGCATATTTTGAGGCTGTATCAGGATTTACATCAACTGGATTTACAATATTTGATAATATAAAACATATAGATGAAAGCTTGATATTATGGCGATCATCATCTCAGTGGTTAGGTGGATTATACTTTTTATTCTCTATAATTTTATTAATTGATATTTTCGATGACAATTTAAAAAAAACACTAACAAACTTTTTAGCATTCAATTCAGCTGAAATTTTTAAGCAATCATTAAAAATTTTTATTTTTTACTCTTTTTTGACAATTATAATTTTTTTGGTTCTAAATTTATTTGATTTTAGATCATTTATTTCATTAAATTTATCTATGACATTGATTGCATCGGGGGGGTTTTTACCAATCAATAATTTAGAGACAATATTAAACACCCAACCAAAAATAATAGTTTTTTCTTTGTTGATGTTAATATCATTTTTTAGCTTATTCTTTTTGTACAATTTACTTTTCTATAAAAAAAAAGGTGTTAAATTTATTCAAGAAGATATTTATTTAGTTATATATTTATTATTTATAATTTTTATTTTCTTTCTTTTAATAGATAAAAACATAAATTTTGGAATAATTTTTTTAGCAATTTCAAGTAGTGTATCTAATGTTGGAGTTTCATTAAAAAATACGCCTGAATATTTATCGTTTATTTTTTTAATTTTAATAATTATTGGTGGATCTTTCTTTTCTACAAGTTCAGGTTTAAGATTTTTAAAAATAGTATCTTTGTTTCAATTTTCAATTAATGAGATAATTTCTAATGCAAAACCAAAAAATATTTTTATAAATAAATTGTGGTTATCAGATAAAATTATGGATAAATCTGATTTTTACAAATATTTTTTCTCAATTTTAATATTTATTATTTCACTAACGTCATTAACTAGTATTCTTTCAATGTCAGGTTTGGATATTGAGAGCTCATTTAAACTTTCAACGTTAACCTTAATGAATACGGTTAATTCCTATATGACTCAATTGAATAACCTTGATTTTGACCAGTTAAATTATTTAACGAAATATTTTTTAGTTTTATTTATGATTATCGGCAGAGTTGAATTATTATCTTTCCTTATAATATTTAAAAAATTCTTTTTTAAAAATTAATTTGGTTATATAAGTATATAAATTAGCGCCCTTAGCTCAGTTGGATAGAGCAACGGTTTTCTAAACCGTGGGTCGGAGGTTCGAATCCTTCAGGGCGCGCCATTTTACTTAATTAAAAGTTGTATTATCTATAACTTTGTTATTCCCAGTAAATTTTTCTTTAAAAAAATTATCTTAAATATAATTCTTTTTAAAATGTGTAATTCAAATTGGGTTTTATTGATTTTGTTGGATAAAATAACATATTTTATTATTGATGAGTTATTTATATCGTGATTAACTATCATTAATTCAAAAGTAATTTTGAATTATTTGTTAACAAATAAACTATAAACAATAAGGAAGAATATGTTTAACGTTATAAGAAAATTGACTTCTTTTGCTGCAATGGTTGCTGTTCTGTTTGTATTTACAACAGAAACTATGGCTGCAAAGAAATCTAAAACACTAAAAAACACTCAAAAAAAAGGGTTTGTTAGATGTGGTGTTTCACAAGGTCTTCCAGGATTTTCTAATGCTGATGCATCAGGAAATTGGACTGGTATCGACGTTGATGTATGTAGAGCAGTAGCTGCAGCAGTGCTAGGTGATGCAAACAAAGTTAAGTTTACTCCACTAAGTGCTAAAGAGAGATTTACAGCTTTAACATCAGGTGAAATAGATATCTTATCAAGAAATACTACTTGGACACTTTCTAGAGATGCAGATATCGGGCTTACTTTTGTAGGTGTGAACTTTTACGACGGTCAAGGTTTCATGGTTAGAAAAAACTCAGGTATAACTTCTACTAGTCAGTTTAAAAATGGTATTTCTGCTTGTACAAACATTGGCACAACAACAGAGCTTAATATGAGAGACTTCTTTAATTCAAGGGGAATTTCTTACGAGCCAGTAGCTTTTGAAAAAGCTGACGAAGTTGTTGCTGCTTATGATGCAGGTAGATGTGATACTTACACAACTGATAAATCAGGTTTAGCAGCTCAAAGAACTAAAATGAAAAACCCAGATGAACACATCGTATTACCAGAAACTATTTCTAAAGAACCTTTAGGACCAGTTGTAAGACAAGGTGATGCTGTTTGGGAAGACATTGTAAGATGGTCTTTGAACACTATGATCGAAGCTGAGGAGTATGGAATTACTTCTGCAAATGCAGACTCAATGAAAACTTCTGATAATCCAGCTATTAAGAGACTTGTTGGTGCAGAAGGTGAAATGGGTGCAGCATTCGGCCTAGATAACGATTGGAACTTAAGAATTATTAAGCAAGTAGGAAACTACGGTGAAAGCTATAAAAGAAACATAGCTGATACTGGAATTTTACCTGACAGAGGTCCTAATCAACTTTGGACAAAAGGTGGAATTTTATACGTACCACCAGCAAGATAATTTTTTGATTTAATAACTTTAAAAAGGGCTAGATTTTTCTAGCCCTTTTTTTTATATTCATCCTAAAATGAACAATAAGATTAAACGATTCATACCCCAAATATTAACATTATTGTTTGTAATTGGTGTAATTGGATTTTTTACATTAAATGCCCAAGTAAATATGGATAATAGGGGTATTGATTTTGGTTTTGGTTTTTTAAAGCAAGAATCTTCATTTGATGTTCAATTTTCATTGATTGAATATAGTGGCTCTCATTCATACGCTAGAGCTTATTTAGTAGGTCTATTAAATACACTTTTGGTATCATTTATTAGTATTATTTTTTGTACTATTTTAGGTGTAATAATAGGTGTATCTAGATTATCCTCTAATTTTTTAATTAGAAATTCTGCTGCATGGTATGTTGAATTTTTTAGAAACATTCCTTTATTGTTACAAATATTTTTTTGGTATTATGCTGCTTTGAGAGCATTACCACTTCCTGAAAAGGCAGCACCATGGTTTGGCGTTACATTCATGACTATTAAAGGGTATTATATACCATCATTTATTTGGAATAATCTTGATGTTTTCCTATACTCAATTCTAGCAGTTATAATTTGCATATTATTTATAAACTCATATGCAAAAAAACTTAGAGAAACAAGCGGTAAACAAATACCACTTTTCTTTATATCTATTGGTTTATTAATAGTTTTACCGGCATTATCATTTTTAATTGGTGGAGTCTCTTTAGATTTTGAAATTCCAGTATTAAAAAAATTATCACAAACATCTTATACATACGAAGGTGGCATAGGACTTCCACCAGAATTAATCGCCCTTGTTTTGGCCTTATCTTTATATACTTCAACTTTTGTAGCTGAATGTGTACGTGCAGGTATTCAAGGTGTAAGTAAGGGTCAAAAAGAGGCCGCTGCATCTGTTGGTTTAACACCTAATCAAATTTTAAAGTTAGTAATTATGCCTCAAGCATTAAGAATAATAATTCCACCTACAACAAATCAGTATCTCAATTTAACAAAAAATTCATCACTAGCAGCAGCAATTGCTTATCCAGATTTAGTGCTCGTTTTTGCTGGTACAGCTTTAATGCAAACAGGTAAAGCTATCGAAATTGTTTCAATTACAATGTTGACCTATTTATCTATAAGTCTTGCAATAGCTGCATTAATGAATTGGTACAATAAGAAGATAGAGATTAAAGAGAAATAATGATTAACACTTTAACAGATAAAAAAACTAGCAACTATTACTATTATTTATTAGCTGGACTATTTTTATTTTCTATTAGTATTCTGGATGTTGTTCTTTACTCATTTTTCAAAATTAATTTAACAAATTTTTTACCTGATATTTTAGGTTTATTTTTACCTTTAATAATTGGCTTTGTGGGACTTCACTTAATACGAATTGAGTATAGTGGAATTAAAAGTATAGATTTAATTAATAAAAATATTAATACTAATAATTTCAACGCATTCTTAACTTTGTTAATTATTTTTGCTATTGTTAAAGCAACTCCTCCATCATTGAGTTGGATGATATTTGATGCAAATATATCTGGTGAGTCGAAAGAAGCATGCACTGGAACAGGCGCTTGTTGGACTTATGTTAAAGTTTGGTTCAGAAGGTTTATGTACGGCATGTACCCAAATGATCTGCATTGGAGAATAAATACAGCTTTCATACTTGTAATCGGTCTAGGATTTTTTGGATTTTTCTTAAAAGATAATTTAAAAAAATATCTTGCGCTTTATTACGTCATAATTTACCCGATTATTGCATTTCTAGTAATTTACTATTTAATATCAGGGGGATCTTTTGGATTGGTTTGGGTTGAAACAGGAGCTTGGGGAGGTCTATCATTAACCTTTATTGTTTCCTTCTTTTGTTTAATTTTTTGTTTTCCTTTAGGAATGATACTAGCATTAGGAAGAAGATCTAATTTACCAATGATTAGATATATATCTGTTGGATATATTGAATTTTGGAGAGGTGTGCCTTTAATAACAGTTTTATTCATGTCTTCTGTTATGTTTCCAATGTTTTTACCCGAAGATTTTTTCATGGATAAATTAGTAAGGGTTATAATTGCTATAACATTATTTGAAGGTGCATATTGCGCAGAAGCTATAAGAGGTGGCCTACAATCACTACCTAGAGGCCAATACGATGCAGCAAAATCTTTAGGAATGGGTTATTGGAAAATGCATATTTTTGTAATCTTACCTCAAGCATTAAAACTAGTTATACCTGGAATATGCAATACATTTCTTGCGCTAGTAAAAGACACACCATTAATTTTTGTGGTTGGTTTAGCTGAAATAGCAGGAATGTTAGCTTTAGCTAAAACAAATCCTAAATGGCTTGGTTTTGCAATGGAGGGATATATATTTGCTGCTATAATTTTTTGGATAATTTGCTATGCAATGAGTAAATATAGTTATAACCTTGAAAACAAATATAAAACAGAGAGATAATAAATGTCTGAACCAATAATAAAAATTGAAAATGTAAATAAATGGTTCGGTGATTTTCAAGTTTTAAGGGATATAAACCTTGATGTTGGTGCTAAACAAAAAATTGTTGTGTGTGGACCGTCTGGATCAGGTAAATCCACATTAATAAGATGTATTAATAGATTGGAAGAACATCAAAAAGGTACAATAATTGTCGATGGTACAGAGTTATCAGAAAATACTAAAAATATAGAACAGGTAAGAGCAGAGGTTGGAATGGTATTTCAGCAATTTAATCTTTTTCCACATTTATCTATTTTAGACAATTGTACTCTTGCACCAATATGGGTTAAAAAAATGCCTAAAAAGGAAGCTGAAGAGCTTGCAATGAAACAACTAACCCAAGTTCAAATCTCAGATCAGGCAAACAAATTTCCTGGACAATTATCTGGTGGTCAACAACAAAGATGTGCAATTGCTAGAGCATTATGTATGCAGCCAAAAATAATGTTATTTGATGAACCAACATCGGCATTGGATCCCGAGATGATAAAAGAGGTGTTAGATGCTATGGTAAATCTTGCAAAGGGTGGAATGACCATGATTGTAGTAACTCATGAAATGGGTTTTGCTAAAGAGGTTGCTGATGAAGTTATTTTTATGGATGAAGGAATGATAATAGAAAAAGCTGAAACCAAAGAATTTTTTGCTAATCCAAAAAGTGATAGAACCAAGCTATTTTTAAGTCAAATTTTATAATCAGTCTAAGTTTGTTTACTTTATTTATAAATATAGATTAGTCTTTTTAGGCTACTGTCAAGCCAATAAATAGGCTAAAAAAAAATATTTTAGGGCTTGCATAAACCCTCAGGATAGAGTTCAATCTTTTTTTTAAGAGGGGTCTTAATGGAAGAAAATTTTAATAAACACTTGGGCAACAAGCTCAAGCTTAGAAGATTAGCACTAGGTTTAACGCAGACAAAAGTAGCAAAAGCAATTAATGTCACTTTTCAACAAATTCAAAAGTATGAAAAGGGTACTAACGGAGTAAGTTCTATAAGATTACTTCAATTATCTAATTATCTTAAGGTGCCAATTAATTACTTTTTTGAGGATTATTCGGAGTACGCTATAAATTCTGAGAAAATAAAAGAAAATCATATGAATGTTAATTATAATTTTCTTCTAAAACTTTATTCAGAATTAACACAAGATCAAAAGCTAAAATTTAGCAAGAATTTACAAATAGCTCAACCCGGAATATCTAAAACTGGCTGAGACTAGATAACTAGTTTAAATTTAGTAAATAAGATTTAATTTAAATATTACTTATATAATTTAAATTAATGAAAATTATAAAATATTTATTTTACACTACTTTTGGAATTATTCTACTTGCATGTGCTGCTGTTATATACGATTTGGCTTATTATGATCCATCATATGTTAACAGAAATTCTATAACATTTAGTAAGCAAAATATTAATAGTAAAAAAATAAAAAAACTTTATTCACACATAGAAAAAATTCCATATAAACTAGGATATCTTTTTCTTGATAGCCATAAACAATTTTGGCAAGTCGAAGATTCTGTTGCAAGAGATAATTTAGAACTTTTAAAAATCATACCTGCCAAAAAAGATGGTTTTAAAGTGGGGACTGAAATTAAAAATATAGAAAAAAATTACTCAAATTGGTTTAGAAGTCATGGTGGTTATTCTAACATACGTTTTTCTAGCCTTGATACAATAAATAGATCTAATGTTAAAAATTTGGAGGTTGCCTGGATATATAATTCTAAAGATAATAAAAAAAGTATACAAGCAAATCCAGTTGTAAAAGATGGACGAGTATATTTTCCGACACCTGGAAATTTTATAGTTTGTTTAGATGCAATAACAGGTAAGGAGATTTGGAAATACAAAGTTAAAAGAGGTTTTCAGGCGGCGAAAAGAGGCCTTCTTTTATGGCAAGATCAAAAAAATGATTTTTTGAGACTTATTTTTACTAATGACGATCAATTAATTACCCTTAATGCTAAAACAGGTAAACCAATAAAAGAATTTGGAAAAAATGGTATTATAAAAATAGGTTCTTCACCTACTACACCCACAATAATTGATGAACAAATTGTTATTGGATCAGTTGTACCCGCTGTAGAAGTTTATGATGTCTATACAGGTAAACTTAAATGGAAATACTATCTTAGAAAAATAAACAATGATTTAGTAAATTCGAGAGATTTTAAAGGAGGTTCACCGTGGGGAGGCATATCTTCTGATAATCAAAATGGTATTTTATTTCTTACAACAGGTAATGCGGCTCCTTATTTTGTTGGAATTCAAAGACCAGGCAAAAATCTTTATGCTGATAGTGTAATTGCATTTGATGTAAGAAATAAAAAAATTAAATGGTATTTTCAGGAAACTTGTCATGATTTATGGAATAATGATATTGCAGGACCTCCAATATTAACGACTATAAATAAGTACGGAAAAAGAATTGATGTTGTTGTAGCAGTATCAAAAACTGGTAATACTCTGATATTGGATAGAAATACTGGTAAACCTATATTTGATTTTATTAAAAAAAAAGCACCAGTTTCAAAATTACCTGGTCAAAGAACTTGTGAATATCAACCATCTTTAAAATTACCAGAACCATTTTCAAGAAATGAATTTAAATTAGAACATGTTACTAATAAATCTTTAGAAGACAAAAATCATGTAATGAAACAATTAAATTCTTCTAATTACGGTTTTTATCCAACTTTTGAAGTAGATAAATTTACAATTTCATATAATTTATGGGGAGGAGCTCAATGGCCTGGAGGATCAGTTGATCCTGATAAAAATATTCTTTACGTGACATCACACGATTTACCAACGAAATTTAAAGTTTTTAGTTCTTTTGATATTGCTAAAAATTTAGAATTTAAAACAAATATTTTAGATATAGGAAAAAACAATAAACTGGATGATCTTGAGGGATACCCAGGAATTACACCACCATGGGGAAGTTTAACAGCGCTAAATTTAAACAGTGGAAAAATAATATGGCAGGTTCCTTTAGGGTATTTTGATGAACTTAAAAATAGAGGTTTAGAGGATACTGGAACAGCAAATTTTGGCGGTGCAACAGCAACTGCAGGTAATTTAGTATTTGCAGGTGGTACCTTAGATAAATTAATTAGAGCTTTTGACTCTGAAAGTGGGGAAGTTCTTTGGTCATATAAGTTGCCATATATAGGATCAGCACCACCCACAGTTTATGAAGTCAATGGAGAGCAATTTATAATTATTCCAGCTACTGGAGGAATGAGTCTAGCAAGAATTTATCCTGACTTAGTTGAACAAGGAGATGCTTTTGTTGCTTTTAAATTAAAAAAGAATTAATGGCTCCTCGGGCAGGACTCGAACCTGCGACCAATTGATTAACAGTCAACTGCTCTACCAACTGAGCTACCGAGGAATGTAAAGTTCAGAATTTACTTTTTTTTAAATGTAAAACAACTACTTTTTTGGAGGTAACGCCCGGAATCGAACCGGGATACAAGGATTTGCAATCCTCTGCGTAACCATTCCGCCACGTTACCATTATTCGTTTTATATTATGCTTATAGTAAATAGCCCCTCAAATTCAATCTTAATTTGATCATTGTTAATTACGTTTATTAAATTATAAACTACAAATCAGCTTATGAGCTCAGATAAATATATTCATACCCAGGTAGAAAACAAAATATACGCTTATTGGGAAAAGAAAAATTTGTTCAAACCAAAGAAAAATAAAAAGCAATTTTCAATAGTTATACCACCACCAAATGTTACTGGAAGTCTTCATATGGGACATGCATTAAATAATACAATTCAAGATTTACTTACAAGATTTCACCGAATGAATAATTATGAAACCCTATGGCAACCAGGAACTGATCATGCCGGTATTGCTACCCAGGCTTTAGTTGAGAAGAAATTAGCTAAAGAAAATATTAATAAACAGGATTTAGGAAGAGAGAAATTTATCAATAGAGTATGGGAGTGGAAGAATGAGTATGGCGACATAATAATTAATCAGCTTAAAAAATTAGGTTGTTCGTGCGACTGGTCAAGAAATGCTTTTACTATGGATGAAAATCTTTCAAAATCTGTAATAAAAGTTTTTGTTGAGATGTATAACAAAGGATTAATTTATAAATCCAGAAAACTTGTTAATTGGGATACAGTTTTAAAAACAGCGATTTCAGATTTAGAAGTAGATCAAAGAGAAGTAAATTCAAAATTGTATTATATTAAATATCCAATAGAGGATACTGAAGACTTTATTACTATCGCCACAACCAGACCAGAAACGATGTTGGGGGATACTGCTGTTGCTGTTCATCCTAAGGATAAAAGATTTAAAAAATATTTAGGGAAAAATGTGATATTACCACTCACAACAAGAAAAGTTAAAATTATAGCTGACGAATATGCCGATCCTGAGCAAGGCACAGGTGCTGTTAAAATTACTCCAGCTCATGATTTTAATGACTATGATGTTGGAAAAAGAAATAAATTAGAAATAATAAATATTTTTACTGATGATGGAAAAATAAATAATAATGCACCTAGTTCTTATCAAGGTTTAGATAGATTTGAGGCAAGAAAAAGAATTCTAAATGATTTAGGTGATTTATTTGTTAAAGAGGAAAAGATTAAAAATAAAGTTCCATATGGTGATAGATCCAATTCAGTTATTGAACCTTACTTAACTGATCAATGGTTTGCAGATGCAAAAAAATTATCAGTAAAAGCCAAAAAAGTAGTTAAAAATAAAAAAACAAATTTTTTTCCTGCAAATTGGTCAAAGACTTATTTTCAGTGGATGAACAATATCGAGCCATGGTGTATTTCAAGACAACTGTGGTGGGGTCACCAAATACCTGCGTGGTACACACCAGATAAAAAAATTATAGTCGCTTCAAATGAGAGCGAAGCAAAAAAAATTGCAAAAAAGAAATATAAAAAAAATATTAATCTTAAAAGAGATCCCGACGTTCTTGATACTTGGTTTTCATCTGGCCTTTGGGCTTTTGCAACTTTAGGCTGGCCTAAAAACAATGATTATTTAAAAAAATTTTATCCTACATCAGTTCTTGTAACTGGATTTGATATTATCTTCTTTTGGGTTGCTCGTATGATTATGTTTGGAACAGAATTTCTCAATAAAGAACCATTTAAAAATATTTATGTTCACGCACTTGTTCGAGATGAAAAAGGTCAGAAAATGTCAAAATCAAAAGGTAATGTTATTGATCCATTAGAACTCATAGAAAAATATAGTGCAGACGCTTTACGTTTCACTTTATTATCAATGGCCTCGCCAGGAAGAGATGTTAAATTATCGGAAGATAGGGTTAAAGGTAACAGAAACTTTTTAAATAAACTTTGGAATGTAAATAATTTTTTATTGCATAATAAGTGTATTATTAAGAATGCAAAAAAGGCACCAAAAGCTAAATTAAATATTAATAGATGGATTTATTCAGAATTAATAAAGAATAAGCAATTAATAGAGAAAAATATAAAAGATTACAGATTTGATGAGGCTTCCCGAAATATTTACCAATTTGTTTGGCACTCATATTGTGACTGGTATTTAGAACTAACTAAAACCATTTTTAATTCTGGTAAAAAAGGTGACATTAAAGAAACGAAAGAAATCGCAAGTTTCGTATTTAAAGAGATATTAGTTCTTTTACATCCCTTCATACCATTTATAACAGAAGAAATTTGGCTAAAGAACAAATTGGATAATAATAGCAAAGATTATCTGATGTATTCCAATTGGATAGGAGATAAAGCCAAGAAACAAAGTTTCGATGATGTTGAAAAAATTATTAATTTTATTACAGAAATTAGGTCTTTTAAAAATGAACTGGGTGTAAGTCCTGGTTCTTTTATTGAAATATCTTTCTCAAATGTTGATAAAAAAAATAAAACTTTCTTTAATAAAAATGACCTTGTGCTTAAAAAATTGGGACGTATATCAAGTTTCCTTGAAATAGATAAAGCGAAACCATCTGCCTCTTTAGTTATTAAAGGCAATGTATTTAAGATTTACTTTGATGAAAACATTGATTTAAATTTGATTAAAAATAATCTATTGAGCAAACAATCGAAATATCTAGCTGAAATGGATAAAATATCATCAAGAATAAATAATAAAGACTTTGTAAAACGTGCACCAAAACATATTGTTGAACAAGAAAAAAGTAATTATACTAATTTAGAAAACGATATAAAAAAAATATCAGCAACAGTAAAAAATTTATAATGCCAAAATTTAATAAAAAAAAATTACCAAGTAGACATACCTCATTAGGTCCAGATAAAGCACCACAAAGATCTTTTTACTATGCAATGGACCTCACAGAAAAAGATGTTGCAAAACCTTTTGTCGGTGTTGTTTCAACTTGGAATGAAGCAGCCCCATGTAACATTGCTCTTATGAGACAAGCACAATCTGTTAAAAAAGGTGTCCATCAAGCGGGCGGTACACCAAGAGAATTTTGCACTATTACAGTTACAGATGGTATAGCAATGGGTCACGAAGGTATGAAATCATCATTGATTTCAAGAGATGTAATTGCAGATTCTACTGAATTAACAGTTAGAGGACATTGTTACGATGCACTAGTTGGTGTAGCTGGTTGCGATAAATCATTACCAGGTTTGATGATGGCTATGGTTCGATTGAATGTTCCAAGTGTTTTTATTTATGGTGGATCAATTCTACCAGGAAGATTTAATGGTAAAGACGTGACTGTTGTCGATGTTTTTGAAGGTGTTGGTAAATACTCCTCAGGCAAAATGTCAGCTCATGCTTTAAGAAAATTAGAATTAAAAGCTTGTCCAAGTGCAGGTGCTTGTGGTGGTCAATTTACAGCAAATACTATGGCATGTGTTTCTGAAGCAATAGGTTTAGCATTACCTTATTCAGCAGGTACTCCAGCGCCCTATACCCAAAGAGATTCATATGCTTTAAAAAGTGGTAAAGCAGTTATGAGTTTATTAGAAAAAAAAATTAGACCAAGAGATATTGTTACAAAAAAATCTTTAGAAAATGCAGCCACTATCGTTGCTGCAACAGGTGGATCTACAAATGCAGCACTGCATTTACCAGCACTTGCAAATGAAGCTGGAATTAAATTTGATTTAATGGATGTTGCAAGAATATTTAAAAAAACACCTTATCTTGCAGATCTTAAACCAGGTGGAAAGTATGTAGCTAAAGATATGTGGAAAGCAGGTGGTGTTCCAATGTTATTGAAAACACTTTTAGATGGTGGATACATCCATGGTGATTGCATGACTGTTACAGGTAAAACTATGAGACAAAATTTAAAAAACGTTAAATTTAACAAAAATCAAAAAGTTATGAGAACATATAATCAACCATTATCTCCAGATGGTGGTGTAGTTGGATTAAAAGGAAATTTAGCACCTGATGGAGCTATTGTTAAAGTTGCTGGTTTAAAAAGATTACAATTTACTGGTAAGGCAAGATGTTTTGATACAGAAGAAGCTGCTTACAAAGCTGTTAAAAATAAAAAGTATAAAGATGGTGATATCATTATAATTAGATACGAAGGTCCTAAAGGTGGTCCAGGTATGAGAGAAATGCTTCAAACAACAGGAGCAATATATGGACAAGGGAAGGGTGAAAAAGTTGCACTAATTACAGATGGAAGATTTTCAGGAGCAACAAGAGGATTTTGCATTGGACATGTTGGGCCAGAAGCATCAGTTGGTGGACCAATAGCTCTATTAAGAAATGGAGATATTATTGATCTTGATGCTAAGAAAGGAACAATAAATGTTCGTTTGTCTAAAAAAGAATTAGCAAAAAGAAAAAAAAAATGGAAACCAAAGAAAATTAATTTTGGTAATGGAACACTTTGGAAGTACGCACAAACTGTTGGACCAGCATATCTCGGAGCGCCTACACATCCAGGTGCAAAAGAAGAAGTCAGGACATACGCAGATATTTAATGAAAATAAGACCTGTTATTTTATGTGGTGGAGCTGGTACTAGGCTTTGGCCCAAAGGATCAAAACATCAAGCAAAACAATTTATCGATTTTGGCGGTTGGACACTAATTAACAAAACCTTTGAGAGAATTAAAAATAATATCTACGATTATCCCATCATCAGCACAAATGCTAAGTATATTAAGGAAGTTAAAAAGGCTTTAAAAAAAAGTAAAATAAAAAAATTTAAGATTGTTTTAGAACCGGCAAAAAAAAATACAGCCCCGGCTATATTAACTTCGGCACTAATAAAAGACATCCCAAACAATCAGCCTTTGATGTATTTTACTGCAGATCATTTAATTGAAAATCCAAATAAATTAAATAGAGAAATAAACAAAAATAAATCTAATCTTGATAATAAAAATGTATTTATTTTTGGCATCAAACCAACAAATCCATCTAGTGAATACGGATATTTTTTAACCAAAAAAGATAAAAAAAATATTAATAAAGTCACAAAATTTATTGAAAAACCAAAGCCTGCAAAAGCAAAGCAAGTTATTAAAAAAAAGGGATACTGGAATTCTGGTATGTTCTTTTTAAGAAAAGACTCAATCATTAATAATTTTAAAAAGTTTCAACCAAAAACTTACAAAAATTGTTTGGCATCAGTTCATAAGTCAAAATATCGAAATAACATATATTATCTAAATAAATCTTCATTCATTAAGTCAATTGAAAAATCTTTTGATTATGCAATTTTAGAAAAAACAAAAAATATAAATGCTATTAAATTGGATATTCCATGGTCTGATTTAGGAAGCTGGAAAGAAATATGTAAAATGTATGGGAAAAATAAATCAAAATATTTTAAAAAGAAAAATGTTTTTTATAGACCATGGGGCAGCTATACAAATTTATATAATGGTAAAAATTTTTTAATGAAGGAATTGTATGTTAAACCTAAGGGGATTCTAAGTCTTCAAAAGCATTTTCATAGATCAGAACATTGGCTAGTTACTCAAGGGAAACCTAAAATAACATTGAATAAAAAGGTATTTTATAAAAAAGTAAATGAAGCTACATTCATTCCACTAGGGGCCATTCATAGAATTGAAAATCCTTTTAAAAAACCTGTTAAAATTATTGAAGCGCAACTTGGTTCAATATTAAAGGAAACCGATATTGTGAGATACCAAGATATTTATGGTAGAATAAAATAGTATGAGTATTTCATCTGGTTATATTTATTTAATTTTAGCTGTTGTGTTGGGAATTGCTGCAAATGGATTCTTAAAAACTACTAATGGTTTTACTACCATGTTGCCTACAATTTTTTGTGCTATTTCAATCCTACTTTGTCTATTCTGTCTGTCTAAAGCTATGAATACTATACCCGTTGGATTTACATACGCAACTTACGGAGGGTTAACCATTACTGCTGTAACTATTTTTGGAATTTTAAAATATAATCAATTGCCCAATATTTATGGAACAATAGGTATAATTCTAATAATTATAGGTGTGATACTAGTAAACTATTTAGGAAAAGTAAGTTCTTAAAAGGTTTTAACAAATCTGTAACATTTAAATGAGATAATTTTATATGGAACTCTTAACATTTGTTTTGTTAATCATAATAGCTATTTTGTTATTTTTTCTTTTAAAAAAAAAAGAAATTGATATAGCTAGGTATCAAGAAATATATGGCCGTATTAAATAATTAATACGACCACAAAAATATATTTAAAACCAATTGTTTGGTATTATTACATAGTGTATTGCAAGCACTATACCTACTGAAACAGTTAAGCCGAATACCATTTTTAGGAAATCTTTTCCAATTAATGGAAAGACGTAACCTAACTTATATTCTTTGTTCATGCTAGCTATAGCAAGTTCTCTTCCACATAATAAACCAACAAAAACCCATGTTGTAGACATAGGTAAATCGTTTAGTTCTTTAAAGTAGAATAAGACACCAGCATAAATTACATTAATAATTGTTGCTGATCTTGCGTATCTTGTTCCTGTTTTTTCAAGAACGACTTTTTGAATTGGTCCACCTTGAATGTAGAAAATATAAAATAATAGAGCTGTAAAGTAACCCATTACAATTAAGAGTAATGTTAAGTCTAATTGTCTAGGAAGATATACTGCAATATTAGCCACGTCGTGAGATAACCAAACCCACCATAACCAACCTGAAGAGATCCAAACAGCATTTCTCCAGAAGCCTACCCATTTTTCGTCTACTTCATCAAATTTTTCATTAATGAATTTAGAAACACATATCCAGGCGATGTAAGCAACCATTGCAGCTAAACCATAACCAACAACGCTTTTCATAAGCATTTTTTCAAGCACAACCGTTGAGGCAAATGCTGAAAGAACTAAAAAGGTAGTTGAAACTGGTATTCCAATTCTAGTTAATAATAATAGTATTGCAGGCGCTACTGCGTGATACCATTGAATTTCTTGATAAGGTATTCTAGTTAATCTTCCATAAGATATATCACCATCATACGAATACCATCCCCATGCTAACGCAATAATCATTACAGCTGATGCAGATCCTGCAAGTGTATACCATTTAAACCACTTCTTTTTTGAGGCAATAAATGTACCTAGTGTTTGAATTGAGTCGTTAGCGATTACGCTATAACCGGCAAGGGCAAAGCCTATAACCGTGTAAATTAAAGTCATATCCATTTTTTTCTCCTTTATATTATTGTTTTCGGTTCCTATCGATTCATGACTTAAGATCTATGTAATGTGATAATAAAAAAAATACTATTAAAGAATAAATTAATATCAGAATTAAGGTGAGGATTCGTCAACTAATAAACTATTAAGTACTGATGTCTACTTTAAAATATTTTTTTATTCTAAAAAAAGTTGTATTTATTTAATTAATTTTTTAATAAAATATACAGCTATTAGAGCCCCTAAAAATTCAGCTAAAATATATGTAGGCGTATTCAAATAATTAATTCCCGTAAAAGAATCAGTAAAAGTTCTAGCTATTGAAACAGCTGGATTTGCAAAAGATGTTGATGATGTGAACCAATAACCAGCCATAATATATGTTGCAACACTAGCAGCTATTATTATTTTGCCATCTTTTTGAGTAGCAAAAATAATAAAAATTAAACCAAAAGTAGCAATTATTTCAGATAAGAAAATATGTAAGCCATCTCTATTTTTTGTCGATAACTCAAGAATATCGTGTTCAAAAAAAACATTAGCCAACATAACACCAACCAAACAACCAAGTATTTGGGCAGGAATATAAATGATCAGAAGTTTTCCATTGATTTTTTTTCTTAAAAACATTGATAAACTCACAAGAGGATTAAAATGTGCACCTGAAATATTTGCAAAAGCAGTTATTAAGACGAATAGGCCAGCACCAGTTGCGAGTGTATTAGCTGTTAATCTCAAAGCATTATCATTTGTTAGATTTTCAGCCATTATTCCAGACCCAACAATAACCATTACTAAAAAGCTACTTCCAATAAATTCACCTAGAAATATTCTGTTATTATTTTTCATTTAGAATCCAATTTTTAATTCTTTTATCAATATTATTAAAAGTATCAGTAATTATCTGAAATTTTTCATCCTCATTTATGTTATTAAGTTTTGTTACTGGGTCTTCAATATTCCAATGAATGATTTGATTTTTCTTAGGCCAAATAGGGCACAGCTCATTGTTAGCATTATTACATACAGTAATAACATGATCAATTTTTATTTCTCCATCAATAAACATACTAAAATTTTTAGACGAGTAGTCTTGAAGATTAAATCCTTTATTGTTTAAATAACGTTTTATATCTTTATTAATTTCGCCAGAAGGGTTACTACCAGCACTGTAAGCTTTAAATTTATCGTTATATTTATTATTAACTATAGATTCAGCAATGATACTTCTTGCAGAGTTTCCTGTACAAACAAATAATATATTTTCCACTATATAATAATCTTATAAATTCCTATTAAGAACAATGGTATTTGTAGTCCAAAGTTAGTTAGTATCGCTTTATCTTTGCTAACAAATCCAGCGATAGTCCATCCAACAACTCCTAATCCATGAAAGTAAATATTAATGGGGTAGATGTTTAAGTTTGTAAGTAATATTCCGGTTAATACAAGGAATGTACTGATCCATTTTAAGTATTTTTTTAAAAACATTTTACTCCTTTTGTTTCTTATATTTAGTTTTTAAAGATTTTATTAAATAATAATCTAGCAAAGAATATAAATAGTGGTACAAATATAAATAAATGTCCACAGTTCCACTTTCATTAGACCAAATATACGATCTTGCCTTTAACACACTTAAAGCCAATGGTTGTGATGATGAAAACGCAAAAATTCTAAGTACTTTAATTACAAATGCGGAAAGAGATGGATCAATGTCTCATGGATTGTTTAGACTTCCTGCTTATGTATCTGGTCTAAAAAGTGAAAAGATTAATGGGAAGGGTAGACCTGAAATCAAAAAAATATCATCAAGCGTGATAAAAGTTGATGGTAAAAATTGTTTAGCTCCTATGGTACTAAATAAAAGTATTCCAGATCTAATTTCTGCAGCAAAAGAAAATGGAGTAGCTGTACTTGCCATAACTAACTCGCATCACATGGCAGCCATGTGGCCTGAAACAGAAATGATTGCTGAACAAGGTTTGGTCGCTTTTGCATGTACATCGTATAAACCTGCTGTAGCTCCCGCAGGGGCGAAAAAACCTTTATTTGGTACGAACCCAATTTCATTTGCTTGGCCAAGACCTGGGATGACACCAGTTGTTTATGATATGGCAACTGCATCAATGGCAATGGGAGAAGTGCAAGTTGCTAAAAGAGAAGGTCATAAAGTTCCTTTAGGTACAGGATTAAGTAAAGAGGGAAAAGAAACTACAGATCCGGCAGAGATTGCTGACGGAGGTGTTCTTTTACCTTTCGGTGGTTACAAAGGATCAGGTATTGCTATGATGGTAGAGTTATTAGCTGGAGCTTTAGTAGGTGATAACTTTAGTTATGAAACAGCTGCAAAAGATAATAACGATGGTGGCCCACCTAGTGGCGGTGAATTTATATTAGCAATGTCACCTGACAAAATATCTGAGAAAAATTGGAAAGATCATTCAAATAACTTTTTTGAAAAGATGAAAGGTTTAGAGGGAGTAAGATTACCAGGTGAAAGACGCCATAAAAACAGATTAGATAAAGGTCCAAGAAATATAAACGAAGATTTAGTAAAAAAAATAAAATCTTTAAGCTAATTCAATCTCAATAGGTGTGTGATCTGATGGTTTTTCTTTTCCACGTGGTGTCTTATTAATACTTACATTTTTTAAAATATTTATAAGTGAATTTGATAATAGAAAATGGTCTATACGCATCCCATTATTTTTTTGCCATGCACCCCTCATATAGTCCCAAAATGTGTAACCCTCAGTATCAGGATATTTATGTCTATAGCTATCTACATAACCCATGTTTAATATTTCTCTATATTTTTTTCTTATTTCCAATCTAAATAATGCATCATCTTCAAAACTTTTTGCATTATAAACATCTTCTGCAGCAGGAATGATATTAAAATCACCCGATAGAATAATATTTTCGTTTTTCTGACCTAATTTTTTAAGTACCTTTGTAAGATCATTTAACCATTTTTTTTTATAATCATATTTTTCTGTATCTACTGGATTTCCATTTGGAGTATAAATATTTATTACCAATATTTTTCTTTTTTTAAATTCAAACTCTGCAGATATTGTTCTTGCCTGTTTAAGTTTATCCTTGATTATATCAGTACTTACGTTTTCTAATTTTTTTTTGGAAATAATAGCTACTCCGTTATAGCTTTTTTGACCAAATACATAACTATGATAACCTAAATCTTCAAACTCATTAAAAGGGAAATTTTTTTCCTCTGTTTTGATCTCCTGCATTAAAAGAATATTTGGTGAAAATTTATTAAGATAATCTTTTATATTTTCAATTCTTGCTCTTACAGAATTAACATTCCAAGAGCTGATTTTCATTAAAGAGAGAAAGAAACGCCACAGCCACAAGAAGATTTACTTTGTGGATTTGTGATTTTAAATGATTCACCGATTAATTCAGATACATAATCAACTTCTGACCCGTTTAAAAGTTCTGCTGATTTTTTGTCTATCAAGACATTATTAAATACAATGTCATCTTGTTCTGCTTTATTGTCAAAAGAGAAATCATACTGAAAGCCTGAACAACCACCACCTTTAATAGCGATTCTAAAAAAAGATCCTTTTGCTTTTTGTACAAGAAGATTATTTATCTGTTTTATAGCTTTATCTGTAAATTTAATTTCTTTATTCATATATAATCACTGTTATTAGTAATATAATATTTTTTTTCTAATTTTAAAGTATGAAAAATTTCATGAAACTTGGTCAATTTAAAAGCAATGGGCGTTTATTGTTTGAGCCAGTCAACAAACTTAGAACACCTTTCCAAAGAGATAGGGATAGAATAATTCATAGTGAGGCATTTAGACGATTAAAGCACAAAACACAGGTCTTTGTTAATACAGATGGAGACCATTTTAGAACAAGAATTACACATTCTATTGAGGTTTCCCAAATAGCCCGCACAATATCAAAATATCTTAACTTAAATGAGGAATTAACAGAGACACTAAGTCTTGCTCATGATTTAGGTCACACACCATTTGGGCATGCTGGTGAAGATGCTTTAAATGAGTGTATGATTAAATATGGTGGATTCGATCACAATATTCAAACTTTAAGAATTGTTATGTTTTTAGAAAATAAATATTTAAAATTTAAAGGTCTTAATTTAACCGTTGAAACTTTAGACGGCCTAATAAAACACAATGGTCCAATTAAAAATAAATTAAAACTTGATAAATTAGTTGGACTTAATAACCTTAAAAATAAAATAAATCTAAATACATACCCATCTATCGAGGCACAAATTGCAGCTATAGCAGATGATATAGCTTATAATAATCATGACATTCAAGATGGTATTAAAGCAAATATTTTCAATCTAAATGAATTATTAGAAATTGATTTTTTCAGACAAATACACAAAAAATATAAGTCAAAGATAAAAAAAGATAATCTGCAAATAGTTTTAAATCAAATAATAAGAGACTCGATAAATTTGATGGTCAGAGATATCATAGACAATACTATTCTTAATATTAAAAAAAATAAAATTACATCTAAAAATAATATCTATAAGCACAATGCTATATTAGTAGATTTTTCAAAAAATTATAAAATAATAATTAATGAAATAAGGTCATTTTTAAGAATCAGCATGTACAATAATAAGAAAGTTTTATCCAAAAATAACCAAGGAAAGAAAATAATTAAAAAATTGTTTAATAAAATTCAAAAAAAACCGAGTTTATTTATAAGCAATCTTAATAATAAATCTGATAAACAAAGAGCTATTGCAGATTTTATATCAGGTATGACTGATAGATATGCAATAAGTGTATATAAAAAAATAAAATGAATATATTTCAAATTTACCAGAAAAAAATTAAAGACCTAATTTTAAATATTAATAAAAATGGAAAAATTGAAATTCCAGAAAATCTAGACTCTATTGGTGTGGATATACCGCCCAATCAGTTTAAGTCACATATATCGACAAATGTTGCAATGATCCTATCTAAAATAAATAAAACTAATCCTATGGATCTTGCAAAAAAAATTAAAACTGAATTAGGAAAGGTAGATCAAAGTATTGAAAAAATCGATATTGTAAAGCCAGGATTTATAAACATCACTTTTAAAAATATTTTTTGGAACCAATTTATCCAAGGGGTAATAAATGAGAAATATGAATATGGTTCTAGCTCATCAAATAATAAAAAAAGTTATTTCTTAGAATTTGTTTCTGCCAATCCTACTGGTCCACTTCATGTTGGTCACTGTAGAGGTGCTGTATCTGGGGATGTATTGGCTAATATTTTAAAATTTAATAAACACAAAGTTCATAAAGAATATTATGTAAATGATTATGGAAATCAAATAATCAATTTTACTAAGTCAGTTTATTTACGTATTAAAGAGCAAATTGAAAATAAGCCTTATCCCAAAGATCAAGAGGATTTATATCCTGGTGAGTACATTATCCAAATAGCTAAAAATATTATAAATGATAATAAAGATTTAAATTTTGACAGTTTCGATAAAATATCCGACAAATTAACAATTTTATCAGTCAATGAATCAATAAAAATAATTAAATCAAATCTAGAAAACATAGGAATAGTTCATGATAAATTTCAAAGTGAAAGAGAAATTGTAAACAATAATGAGGTTCAAAAAACTATTGATAAATTAATTAAAAATAAATTCGTATATAATGGAAAAATAAAAGCTCCAGAAGGGGAAGATAAAAATAAATGGGTTGAAAGAGAACAACTTTTATTTAGATCAACTGATTTTGGTGATGATAAAGATAGAGCACTTCAAAAGTCCGATAATAGTTGGACTTACTTTGCAGGGGATGTTGCTTACCATGAAAATAAGTTAAATAGAAATTACGACACATATATTAATATTTTAGGTGCAGATCATGCTGGTTATATAAAAAGAATTACCGCGTCAGTTGAGGCCCTATCAGGTGAGAAAAATAAATTAATCTGTAAAGTAAGTCAGTTAGTTAAATTAATAAAGGATGGCAAACCATTTAAAATGTCAAAAAGAAAAGGCGATTATATAACGGTCGAGGATTTAATTAGTGAGGTTGGCAAAGATGCAACAAGATTTATTATGTTAAATAGAAGTAGCGATGCTGAGATAGATTTTGATTTTGATAAAGTCAAAGAAAAGTCAAAAGATAATCCATTATATTATGTACAATACTGTTATGCCAGAATTTGTTCAGTATTTAGACATATCAATAAGGATATTAATGAAGAAATAAAAATAGAAAAATATAACTTTAATTTTAGTTCTGAAGATATCGATGTTTATAAAAAAATATCAGAATGGCCAAAGTGTATTGAAATTTCTTCAAAAAAACTTGAACCTCATAGAGTTCCAACATATCTGTATGAGCTTTCATCATTATTTCATTCATATTGGAATATGGGTAAAGAAGATAAAACCAAAAGATTTATTAGCGAAGATAAAAAAATTTCAGATGAAAAACTAGTTTTGTTAAAATCTGTATCAAACGTAATTAAAACAGGGATGAACTTAGTTGGTGTTAGTACACCTGATAAAATGTAATGTTTAAAGAAATAAAATATTTAATTTATTTAATTGTAATATTATTTTTTTTTATTTTCTCAATCAGATACTATATCTCTGATGATTATAAAAAAAAATATTTTAGAGGATTAGAGTCACACCAAAATAAAATTATTAAATATGCCAAAAACTTGCCAGTATTAAATAACGATACTGATAAAATTATTACTTATGTAGAAAACAATAATGCTTCAAAAAAAAAATATAAATTTTGGGAACTTTTAGATAATGATTAGTCAAAGAAGATCTTTCATTGTTGGTATTAAGGGTTACAAATTAACTAATAAGGAAATCTCTTTTTTAAAAAAATACAAACCTTGGGGCATAATTCTTTTTTCAAGAAATATTAAAAATATAGATCAAACCAGAATATTAACAAAAAAGATTCAGTCAATTTTCAAGGATGAGCATTATCCAATATCGATTGATCAAGAAGGTGGTGTTATTTCAAGACTAGAAAATATTTTAAACTCTAAACCCTTCACCTCATCATATTACGAACAATTATTTAAAAAGGATAATAAAAACTTTGAAACCTATGTAAAAATATATGTAGATCAAATTTCTTATCTATTAAAAATGTTAGGAATAAATGTAAATAACACCCCTGTTCTTGATCTAAAAAGAAAATTTTCAAATAAAATTATTAAAAGTAGAGCCTTTTCAGAAAACCCTAAGGTGGTTAGTAAAATAGGGGATATATTCATAAAAAATTATCAGCGAAATGGAATATCTTGCGTTATGAAGCACATACCTGGCCATGGACTCACAAGATCAGATAGCCATTTTAAAACTCCAAACGTAAGTCAAAGCCTCAAATATTTAGAAAAAAATGATTTTTTTCCATTTAAAAGAAAGAATGTAATCTTTGCTATGACGGCTCATGTTATATTTAAATCGGTAGACCCGCATAATGTAGCCACCCATTCAAAGAAGGTTATTAAGCTCATTAGAAATAAAATGAAATTTAAAAATGTTTTAATTACAGATGATATTTCAATGAAAGCTTTGAAGTACTCAATAAAAGATAACACGATAAAATCATTTAACTCAGGTTGTAATCTAGTTTTACATTGCAACGGTAAATTGTCTGAAATGATCGAGGTTGCAAAAAACTCACCAAAATTAAATAATTTTTTGATGAAAAAAACAAAAGAATTTTATAAATTAGTAATTTAGATGTTAGAAAATGATAAATCACAATTTAATGTGAATCTTTCCGATTTTAGCGGATCCTTAGATTTGCTATTAGATTTAGCAAAATCTCAAAAAGTTAATTTGGAGAATATATCAATTACTAAATTAGCAGACCAATTCCACGATTTTATTACAAATTCAAAAGATCTTAATTTAGAACTTGCTTCTGAATATTTATTAATGGCAACTTGGTTAGCGTACTTAAAATCTAAATTACTTTTACCAGAAAGTGATGAAGAAGAATTTAAGGCACTCGAAGTTGCTGAAAAATTAAAATTACAACTAAAAAAATTAGAACTTATTAGATTACTATCTGACCAAATGTTAAAAAGAAAAAGATTAGGTAGAGATGTTTTTTTAAGAGGAGTTAAAGGACAAATACGATCTATTTATAGTTCAAAATATTCACTATCTTTATTTGAATTACTTAAAACCTATGCAACAATTATAATGACTAAAGATTTTCAAAGAATGAATATTCCAAAATTACCAGTTTTTACGACAGAAGAAGGTATAAACCAGATAAGAAAATTTTTAGGTAAATTAAGTGAATGGAAAAATATTGATGAATTGGTGCCTGCAAATTTTATTAACAAAAAATTAAACAGGACAGGAAAAGCAGGAATTTTTGCTGGTTCTTTAGAACTTGTAAAAGAAGGGGAATTGAAAATTAAGCAAGAGAAACTTTTTAGTGATATCTATATAAGAGAGAATAAATGAAAAAAGATAATAAAAATAACGTAGTTAATTTTCCTAATAATTCTATAAATGGTGAAAGAGAAGTAGAGGCAATTTTGTTTGCTGCAGCCGAACCACTTGACTTAGATACTATAGAAGCAAAAGTAAAAAAAAATGTAAATGTTAAAAAAATATTAGAAAAACTTGAACATACATATTCAAATAGAGGAATTAACCTTGTTTGTATTTCTAACAAATGGTCATTTAGGACAGCACAGAATCTTTCTAAATTAATGTCCCAAGAAAAAACAGTAGAAAAAAAATTATCAAAGGCAGCAGTAGAGACTTTATCAATTATTGTTTATCATCAACCTGTCACAAGAGCTGAAATTGAAGAAATCAGAGGAGTAGCGTTTGGTACTAACACGCTTGAAATATTAATGGAACTTAATTGGGTTAAGCCACAAGGTCGAAAAAATGTTCCAGGTAAGCCAATACAGTACGGTACAACTGATGATTTTTTAAGTCATTTCAATTTACAAAAATTGAGTGATTTGCCTACTGTCGATGAACTTGGATCTGCAGGTTTAATTGATTCAAGCTCTATAGATGCATCAGTTTTTGGAACTGGCAAATTTTATAAAGAGAAGCAGGACGAGAAGAAAGAAAATATTTATTCAAATATTGATGAAATGCTGGGTAGTACTTTAAAAGAGAAAGATAGTGACTAAAATTGCTCTTTCAAATTTAACATAAAGGATATATAAAATAGCCATGAGTATAGGATTTTGGCAAATAGCAATTGTAGTTATTTTAGTAGTTTTACTTTTTGGACGAGGTAAAATATCTAGCTTAATGGGTGATGTTGCCAAAGGTATTAAAAGTTTCAAAAAAGGAATGGCTACTGATGTTACTGATGATAGCCAGACGAAAAATATTTCTGAAAATAATCAAGACTCAGATAAAAAAGAGTAAAATTGATGCCACAAATAGGCTGGTTAGAAATTCTAATTATTGTCTCAATAGCTATTATTGTAATTGGTCCTAAGGATTTTCCTATAATGTTAAAAAAGGTTGGATCATGGATTGGTTCAGCAAAAAGATATTTTAGCAACATACAAAACGAAATTACTACTCTTGAAACAGAAGATTACTCTGTTGAAAAAGATGAAAAGAAAAGTTTAGAAAAAAATGAATCAAAATGAAGAAAAAATAGGTTTTATTAGCCATCTTACCGAGTTAAGAAAAAGGTTAATCCATTGCTTGATTTTTCTTTTCTCGTTGTTTGCAATTTGTTATTTTTTTTCTGAATATATCTATGGTTTTTTAGTAGAACCTTATGCTAATGCAGTTAAAAATGATGGTGTAGAAAGAAGATTAATATTTACCGCACTTCAAGAAACTTTTTTAACTTATTTAAAAGTATCTTTTTTTGCAGCCTTTTTTTTAACATGTCCTTTTATATTAATTCAAATTTGGAAGTTTATAGCCCCAGGATTATATGAACATGAAAAATCTGCTATAGTACCTTATCTTGTCATTACACCTATACTTTTCCTATTGGGAGGAATGTTGGTTTATTATTTAATAATGCCCTTAGCTATTAAATTTTTCCTTTCTTTTGAGAGCGCAGGATTATCGACAAATTTGCCAATTCAACTTGAGGCAAAAGTAAATGAGTATTTATCCTTAGTAATGAAATTAATTTTTGCTTTTGGGATCAGTTTTCAGTTACCTGTAGTTTTAAGTTTACTAGCAAGAATAGGTTTCATTGATGCAAAATTTCTTAAACAAAGAAGAAAGTATGTAGTAGTTATTATATTTGCTGCAGCTGCATTGCTAACGCCGCCAGATCCTATTACACAAATAGGATTAGCAGTACCTTTATTAATTTTATACGAATTATCAATTTTTTCAGTTAGTTTAATTGAGAAAAGAATTAAAGAAAAAGAACATGCATAATATCAAAGATATTAAATCAAACTTAGAATTTTTTGTAAAAAGTATTTCTAAACGGAATTATAAAATAGATGAAAAATTATTATTATCTTTAGATAAAAAAAATCGCGATTTAATTCAAAAAAAAGAAAAATTAGAGCAAGAAAAAAAAATTATTTCTAAGGGTGGAGATAAATCATTGTTTGAAAAATCAAAAAAACTATCAAATGAAATTGACCAAATTTCTTCTGAACAATTAAAAGTTAAAAGTGAATTAGATAATTTTTTATCTAACATTCCTAATTTACCATTAGACGATGTTCCTGTAGGTCAAGATGAAAATCATAATTCAGAAGTTGAGAAAAAAGGTAATATACCTGAATTTAAATTTAAGCCAAAATCTCATAGTGAATTAGGTGATCATCTTGAAATGATTGATTTTGATTTAGCATCAAAAACATCTGGATCTCGATTTGTATTTTTAAAAAATAACTTAGCGTTACTCGAAAGAGCTTTATCTAATTTTATGGTAGATAAACATACGAGCGAAAATGACTATACAGAGATATCACCACCTTTAATAGCTTCAGAAAGTACCATGTTTGGTACTGGACAATTACCAAAGTTTATTGATGATCAATTTGAACTTAAACTTGATGAAAAAACCGAAAAAAAATTTTTAATTCCTACAGCGGAAGTAATATTAACAAACATAGTTAGGGATAAAATTTTAAATATTAATGAATTACCATTAAGATTTGTAGCATCGACTCCATGTTTTAGAAAAGAAGCTGGGAGTTATGGCAAGGATACAAAAGGAATGATAAGACAACATCAATTTTACAAAGTTGAATTAGTAAGCATAGTTGAAATAGAAAATTGTAAAAGCGAACTAGAAAGAATGACAAATTGTGCTACTGGAATTTTAGATGCATTAGAATTACCTTATAGAAAAGTTGTTTTATGTACAGGAGATATGGGTTTTAGCGCTGAAAAAACATATGATATTGAAGTATGGATACCTTCAGAAAATAAATATAGAGAAATTTCCAGCTGTTCTTCTTGTGGATCTTTTCAAGCAAGAAGAATGAAAGCTAGATACAAAGACGATAAAAAGCAAACTTTATTTGTTGGAACTCTTAATGGAAGTGGTTTGGCTGTAGGTCGTACTTTAATTGCGATCTTGGAAAATTATCAACAAGAAGATGGTTCGATAAAAATTCCTAAGGTTCTGATACCTTACATGAAAAATCTAGATAAAATTTCAATCAAATAGAAGTTGTTTTCAAATATCAATTAGTATAAATAGTAATAAAAATTATGTCTAATTCAGGAATTGGTCAATTTATACCTTTAATACTTATTTTTGTAATATTTTATTTTTTCTTAATACGTCCTCAACAAAAAAAAGCTAAGGATCATAAAATAATGGTTGAAAATCTGAAGAGAGGGGACAAAGTTATTACATCGGGTGGTATCGTGGGTAAAGTTGATCGCATTATAGATAATGAAAAAGTTGAAGTAGAAATTTCAGATAATGTAAAAGTTGAGGTTGTGCGAGCAACTGGTATTCAGGCACTTATTACTACTCAAGAAGTTAAAAAATAAGTTTCTAAAAAAGTGCTCAAATTTTCTAAAATAAATATTTTAACAACTGCATTCTTATCAACTTTGGTGATTTTTTTTACATTGTCAAATTTTACTACTTTCGACGATGAATATTTAAATAAAAAAATCAATCTAGGTTTAGACTTACAAGGTGGATCATATCTGTTACTAAAAATTGACAATGATCCTGTTGTAATCAAAGAACTACAGAATAAGGCTGTTTTAATTAAAGCATTTTTTAAAGATAAAAAAATTAATATTTTTAATATTAAAGTAACTGATAAAAAAAAAATAACTTTTTCAATTAATCAAAAAGATAGAGAAAAAGTTAATGAATTTCTTAATGATAAGGACGGGACAATTAATCCATATTTTGACCAGTTTAAATCATTTCAATTTGATGTAACTAATCAAGATGAAAATTTTAATATGTTATTTTCCAAGTATGGACTGATTAGATTGAAAACATCTTCTTTGGATCAGGCAATTGAAATTGTAAGAAGGAGAGTTGATGAAATAGGTACAAATGAACCAAATATTTTAAAAAGAGGTAATGATAGAATTTTGGTAGAACTGCCTGGATTGGATGATCCAATGCGTATTAAAAATCTTTTGGGCAAAACAGCAAATCTATCTTTTAGATTTGTAACTAAAACTACTGAAGAAACTTTTGGTTCGGAAGAACTTGAATTTGAGGATGGCTCTGAAGTTGTTAATGTTAGTAAACGTATTATTGTAAGCGGTGAAAATCTTGTGGATGCCCAACCTCGTATGGATAATCAGACTAATGAGACAGTAGTAACTTTCGATTTTGACAGATTAGGTGCAAAAAGGTTTGGAAGAGCCACTACAAAAGGAGTTGGAAAAAGATTAGCTATAGTGCTTGATGGAAAAGTGATTAGCGCACCAGTTATTCAAGAAGCTATTGTTGCTGGCTCAGGACAAATTTCAGGTGATTTTACATTTCAATCTGCAACTGATCTCGCTTTATTATTAAGATCTGGAGCATTACCCGCGCCTTTAGAGATTATTGAGGAGAGAACAGTAGGTCCAGGATTGGGTCAAGACTCCATTAAATCTGGATTGTTAGCACTAGTTATTGGTTTCGTTTTAGTAATCTCATTTATGATCGTCAAATATAGAATATTTGGAATTATTGCTAATACTGCATTAATTTTAAATTTATTTTTTTTAATGGGTATATTAACTCTTTTTGAGGCAACTTTGACTTTACCAGGTATAGCTGGAATAATTTTAACTGTTGGTATGGCAGTTGATGCAAATGTTTTAATTTTTGAGAGAATTAAAGAAGAAGTACGAAATGAAAAAAATCAAATTATAGCTTTTGACTCAGGGTATATTAAATCTAGAAATGCAGTATTAGATGCAAATATTACAACACTAATTGCAGCTATTATTTTATTTTTTCTTGGATCAGGACCAATAAAAGGTTTCGCAGTAACTCTAGGAATTGGAATATTTACAACCTTGTTTTCAGTATATTTTATAGCAAGACTTTTTACGTCTTTATATGTAATAAAAAATAAAAATAAAGAGCAATTAATTTAATGAATTTAAATATTAGTTTTAATAAATATTATAAGTTATTTAATATCATATCTACTATTTTGGTAATCCTTTCTATTCTTTCAATATTATTTAAAGGTTTAAATTATGGTGTAGATTTTAAAGGCGGAACACTTATTGAATTAAGAATAAATGACAATCAAACAAATATTTCAAGTTTGAGAAGTGCATTTAATAATATGAATCTTGGTGATGTTGCAATTAAAAATTTTGGTAATGATAACGATTTTTTAATAAAATTTGTAAAAAAAGAAAAAGATAAAAACCTCATACAAAATATTAAAAAAGATCTTACAAAAACTATTGGTCCAGTATTCGAATTTAGAAGAGTAGAAAGCGTGGGACCCAAAGTAAGTGCGGAACTTCTTAATAAAGGATTAATAGCAATTGCCGCTTCATTAGGTGCTATGCTTTTTTATATATGGATAAGATTTGAGTGGCAATTTAGTTTAGGTGCTATAATTGCTTTATTTCATGATGTGATATTAACAATTGGTATATTTTCGTTATTTAGTATTGAAATAAACTTATCTATTGTTGCTGCATTACTTACGATAGTAGGTTATTCAATGAATGATACAGTTGTAATTTTCGATAGAGTGCGAGAAAATTTAAAAAAGCATCTAAGTATGAAAATATTTGAGCTAACAAATTTATCTATTAACGAAACACTTTCTAGGACAATAATTACTTCTGCTACAACAATGCTAGCACTACTTTCAATTTTTATTTTTGGTGGTGAGATTCTAAAGGGTTTTTCTTTAGCTATGATTTTAGGGGTAGTCTTTGGAACTTATTCATCAATTTATATTGCTAATCCAACATTAGTATATTTAAAAGTATCTTATAAAACAGTTGTAAAAGAAGAAAAATAATTAATAAAGGTTTTGTGCTGCTACCATTGTTAAAAGCATAGGTAAAGAAAGTAGCGTATTAGTTCTTGAAAATAGCATTGCAGTTTTAGCAGACTTAGCTTTTAGATCTGGATCACACTCAACAATTCCCAAAGCTCTTTTCTGATTAGGCCAAATAACAAACCAAACATTAAAGGCCATTATTACTCCTAACCACATTCCAATACCTATCGCTGTATTTCTTCCTCCTCCTGAGCCTATCCCTAAAGTCATTGACTCATGAAGGTATCCATTTAACCATCCTAATATTAGACCTGAAATTATTGTGGCAAGAGCGGCCCATCTAAAATAAAATAATGCAGCTGGAGCTATAACTTTACCAATAGCAGGCTTTTGTTCGTCTGGAATTTTGGGCATATTTGGAATTTGAACAAAATTAAAATACCAAAGTAAACCTATCCACATAATTCCAACTACAACATGAATATATCTAAATAACCAGCTCCAAAAAATTCTATCAATATCAAAACCTTCATTATTGAAAAATAATCCTAGAAATAAAAGTATGCTTATTGCCAAAGATGTGTGAATTGTTTTTGGTAGTGATGTTAAAATTTTACCCATAATTAATTTTATTATAACAAAAATTATTTATTAAGCTATTTTTTTTGTTTTATTCAATAAAAGGTCTTTTAAGAATTGCCCAGTATAACTCTCTTTTATTTTGACAATATCCTCTGGTTTGCCCTCTGCGATAATATTTCCACCTTTTACACCACCATCTGGACCCATATCAATAATATGGTCAGCAGTCTTTATTACATCTAAATTATGCTCTATCACAACAACTGTATTACCTGTAGCTACAAATGTATGTAGAATTTCTAAAAGCTTTTTTATGTCATGTTGATGTAAACCAGTTGTTGGTTCATCTAAAATATAGATTGTTCTTCCCGTAGAGCGTTTTGATAGCTCTTTAGCTAATTTTATTCTTTGAGCCTCACCACCAGACAAAGTTGTCGCTTGTTGACCTATTTTAATATAGCCTAATCCAACTTTTTTCAAAGTAAGTAATTTTGATCTTATAGAAGGTATATTTTCAAAATAATCACATCCTTCATCAACCGTCATATTTAATACATCAGCTATACTTTTATCTTTGAATTTAATTTCCAAAGTTTCTCTATTATATCTACTACCCTTACATTCATCACAAGTTATGTAAACATCAGGTAGAAAGTGCATTTCATAAGTAATAACACCATCTCCTTCACAAGCTTCACATCTACCACCTTTAACGTTAAATGAAAATCTTCCTGGTTTATAACCTCTACTTTTAGATTCTGGTAAACCAGTAAACCAATCTCTTATTGGCCCGAATGCTGCTGTATAAGTTGCTGGATTTGATCTAGGTGTTCTTCCAATAGGTGATTGATCAATATTTATTATTTTATCTACTAACTCAATACCTTTAAAGCTTTTGAAAGGCATTGGTATTTTTCTAGTTTTATTATTGTTTAAGCTTAAATTTAAAGCATTGTACAAAGTTTGAAGTATTAGAGTTGATTTTCCACTACCCGATACACCTGTAACACAAGTAAAGCAACCAAATGGAATTTTTAAATTAATATTTTTTAAGTTATTTCCAGTAGCGCCTCCAATTTCTAAAAATCTACCATTTTTTGCAAGTTTTCTATTTTTAGGTATGGGTATAAAACGTTTGTTAGAAAGGTATTTGCCTGTAATACTATTCTCATTCGTTAAAATTTTTTTATATTCTCCTTCTGCAATTACTTCTCCTCCATTGCTTCCAGCTTCTGGACCAAGATCGATTATGTAATCAGCATTTTCCATTGTTTCAGTATCATGCTCAACAACTATTACTGTGTTACCTAAATCTCTAAGTCTTTTTAGAGCGTTAATTAATTTAACATTATCTTTTTGATGTAGACCAATTGATGGTTCATCCAATACATATAATACACCTGTAAGTCCTGATCCTATTTGCGATGCAAGCCTTATTCTTTGAGACTCTCCACCAGATAAAGTTCCGGATTCCCTTGATAATGTTAAATAGTCTAATCCAACATTCATTAAAAAGCTTAATCTTTCATTTATTTCTTTTAAAATATGTTGAGCAATTTTTTGCTCTTTCATATTTAAATACATTTTAAGTTCATTAAACCATTTTTGGGCTTCAATTATAGATTTATTGGTAATTTCACTTATATGAGAATTATTAATTTTAACACATAGAGCCTCTTCTTTAAGTCTATGACCTTTACATACTTCACACTTTGTATCTGATTGATATTGAGCTATTTCCTCTCTCTTCCAGTCGCTATCTGTTTCTAAGTATCTTCTCTCTAAATTATTAATAACCCCTTCAAAAGTCTTTTTGTGTGAATATTTTTCATAACCATCGTCATATGAAAACTTTATCTCTTCATCATCAGAACCATATAAAATAATTTCCCTTATTTTTTTTGGAATTTTTTGCCACTTTTCATTTAATGAAAAATTATAATGTTTTGCTAAAGATGAGAGTGTTTGAGCATAATAAAGAGACGAAGACTTAGACCATGGTTCTATAGCACCATCTGCTATAGTTTTTTTTTCATTAGGAACTACTAAATTAGGATCGACATTTAGTTTTATACCTATACCCTCACATTCTTCACATGCACCGTATGGACTATTAAATGAAAATAGGCGCGGTTCTATTTCCTCAATTGTAAATCCACTTTCAGGACACGCAAACTTGGAAGAAAATATTAATTTTTCGGTTTTTCTTAACTTTTTAGGTAAAGTTTCATTTTCGTACTCAACAAATAGAAGACCATTTGAAAGATTTATTGCAACCTCTATACTTTCTGCCAACCTGTTGCCGAGGGAAGAATTTAGAACGATTCTATCTACTAGAACATAGATGTCGTGTTTTACTTTTTTATTTAATTCAGGAACTTTATCAATCTCATATAATGTGCCATCAATTTTTATTTTTCTAAAACCTCTTCTTTTATATCCAAGTATATCTTTTTTGTATTCGCCTTTTCTTCCTCGAACTACGGGTGAATAGAGATAAATAGTACTTTTCTTTGGTAGTTCTTTTATTTTATCAACCATTTGAGTAATTGTTTGAGACTCAATTTTTTTACCTGTAAACGGAGAGTAGGGAATTCCAATTCTAGCATAAAGAACTCTCATGTAATCATATATTTCCGTAACTGTTGCTACAGTAGATCTTGGATTTTTAGATGTATTTTTTTGTTCAATAGATATTGCGGGGCTTAACCCCTCTATAAGATCTACGTTTGGTTTTTTCATTTTATCTAAAAATTGTCTGGCATATGCAGATAGGCTCTCTACATATCTTCTTTGTCCTTCAGCATAAATTGTATCAAATGCTAGAGATGATTTTCCCGACCCTGATAGTCCTGTAATAACTATGAATTTATCTTTAGGGATTGTTAAAGATATATTTTTTAAGTTATGTTCTTTTGCGCCTTTAATAACTATGTTTTTGAGCATAATTTTTGTTGCTTTCACCAAATAAAATTAATAATCACTCCTATACTATGATATAAATATAAAAAGATAATTTATATCTTCATTAAAATATTATGGCAGGAAGCTTAAATAAAGTATTATTAATTGGCCGTTTGGGCGCAGATCCGGAAATCAAGCAAATGGTGAATGGCAAAAGTGTAGCAAGATTGAGCCTAGCAACTAGTCAATCATGGAAAGATAAAAATACGGGTGAAAAAAAAGAAAAAACTGAATGGCATCGTATAGTTGTCTTTAATGAGGGTTTGGTCAATGTAGTCCAACAATATTTAAAGAAAGGTGCTCAAATATATGTTGAGGGTCAATTAAGTACTAGGAAGTGGAAGGACGAACAATCTGGTCAAGACAAATATTCAACAGAAATACTAATTCAGGGTTATAATTCCTCATTAACTATGCTCGGTGGTAATAATCAAAGTAATAATATTTCTACACAAGATAATAGCAAAACAATTGAAGATACTTCTCAAGATATTTCAAAAGATCTTGATGATGATATTCCCTTTTAGTTTCTATGCAAAAAATCCAGAACCCAAAAGAATCTAATATTAAATCAATAGCAATGTATGATGAAATGAGCTCATCGTATTTATCTTATGCAATGAGTGTTATTGTTAGTAGAGCTCTTCCAGATGTTCGAGACGGACTAAAACCAGTTCATAGAAGAATATTATATGCAATGTATAAAGGTGGATTTGATTGGACAAAGCAATTTAGAAAGTCTGCACGTATAGTTGGAGATGTTATTGGTAAGTATCATCCACATGGAGATCAAGCTGTATATGATGCCCTGGTAAGAATGGTTCAAGAATTTTCAATGAGTTTACCTTTGATAGACGGACAAGGTAATTTTGGATCTATTGATGGGGATCCTCCAGCTGCAATGAGGTACACTGAAACAAAATTATCAAAAATATCACAATACTTAATTGACGATATAGAGAAAAATACAGTAAATTTTAAAAGCAATTATGATGAGACTGAAAATGAGCCAGTAGTACTACCTGCGCAATATCCAAATTTATTAGTTAATGGTGCTGGTGGTATTGCTGTTGGAATGGCAACAAGCATACCGCCACATAATTTAGGAGAAATTATAAATGGAACTTTAGCCCTAATTGAGAACAAAGATATTAAATTGAATGAATTAATGAAACATATTCCTGGACCAGATTTTCCTACTGGTGGAACAATCATCGGAAAAAATATTATTAAAGAGGGTTATAAAGTTGGAAGAGGATCATTCAAAATAAGAGGAAATATTAATATTGAACAAAGAAAAAACGGCAAAGAAAGAATTGTAATAACTTCAATTCCATATCAAGTGAACAAATCTACACTTAATGAGAGAATAGTTGAACTTGTTAGAGATAAAAAAATTGAGGGAATAAGTGATATAAGAGATGAGTCTAACAGAGAGGGAATTAGAGTATCTATTGATTTAAGAAGAGGTGTAGAGCCAGAGACTGTAAAAAGACAACTTTATAAATATACATCAATTGAAAGTTCTTTTGGCTTTAACACTTTGGCAATAGTAAACAAAAAACCACAAACATGTTCATTAAAAGATTTTTTAGAAAATTTTTTGTCATTTAGAGAAGATGTTGTTGTTAAAAGAACTAAATATGATTTAAATAAAGCTGAAGAAAGAGCACACATATTAATTGGTCTTACAGTATCAATCGAAAATCTTGATAAAATTATAAAAATAATAAAAACTTCCAAAACCCCTGATGATGCACGTAATCATTTACTAAAAAATAAGTGGAAAATAAATAAAGCTTCTAAATTTATTAAACTTATTGAAAATAAAAAAAGCTCAAGCTTGTATACATTGACATTAAACCAAGTCAATTCAATTTTAGATTTAAGATTGCAGAAGTTGACAGCACTAGGCATTCAAGAAATTGAATTAGAAATAAATAAATTATCAGAATTAATTGTTCAATTCAAAAAAATTATAAATTCAAAGAAAGAATTAATGAGGGTTATCAGTAGTGAGCTTACAAATATAAAAGATAAATATGCCGAACCTAGAAGAACAAAAATAATTGATGCAGTTTTAAATTACGATATTGAAGAAACAATTCAAAAAGAATCTGTTTTAATAACAGTTACTTTACAAGGATATATTAAAAGAAGTTCTCTAAGTAATGTAAAAAAACAAAAAAGAGGAGGAAAGGGTAAATCAGGAATTAAAACAAGAAATGAGGACTCTGTTGTTCAGACACTTTCAGTTAATACTCATACACCAGTACTTTTTTTCTCTACTGAGGGCTTAGTATATAGAGTAAAAGCATGGAAAATACCTGAGGGATCAACTGTATCTCGTGGAAAGTCATTATTTAATATTTTACCACTGAAAAATCATCAATCTATTAGTTCAATTATGCCTTACCCAGATAATGAGGCAGATATTAAAAATATGCATATTGTTTTTGCAACAAGCAAAGGCAAGATAAGAAAAAATAGCTTGGATGACTTTTCTTCAATAAATACATCTGGAAAAATTGCAATGAAGCTTGATTCAGATGACAAAATTATTGGTGTTAAAATCTGCAGTGACAAACAAGATATAGTTTTAAGTACGAAATTAGGTAAATGTATACGTTTTGAATCAAAGAAGTTAAGAACATTTAAAGGAAGATCTTCAAAAGGAATTAAGGGAATAAATCTTGGTAATAATGATAGTATTGTATCATTATCTATAATTGATCATGATTTAAAAGTTAAAAAAAATGGAAAAAATGGTGCTGATAATAGCGCAGAAATTAAAGCAAAAGAAAAATTTATACTTTCTATTACAGAAAATGGATATGGCAAAAGAACAACCCATTATGATTTTAGAGTAACAAACCGAGGAGGAAAAGGTATAATTGGTATTGTAAATTCTGAGAGAAATGGCAATGTTTCATCGTCATTTCCAGTAGTAGAAGGAGATGAAATACTAATTTCGACTAACACCGGTAGAGTTATAAGAGTTGCTGTTAAGGAAATAAGAATAGCAGGTAGAAATACTCAGGGAGTTAGAATAATAAAGCTTTCCGGTGATGAGAAAGTAGTTTCTGCAAATAAAATTGATGATAATTTAAAATAATGAAAAAAAATCTTCTTTATCCAGGCACATTTGACCCAATAACCTATGGTCACATAGATTTAATTAAAAAAGCTTTAAAAATAGTTGATACTGTTATTGTTGCAATATCTGAGAATAGCAATAAAAAATATTTGTTTGAAGCATCTGAAAGACTAGAAATTGTTAAAAACGCTTTATTTAAAGATTTAAATTTTAGTAAAAAAAGAGTTAAGATTATAACCTTTAATTCTTTAACTACATCTTTATGCAAAAAATTGAAATCGAACATTATATTGAGAGGTCTAAGGGCAGTATCTGATTTTGAATATGAATATCAACTTGCAGGAATGAATAAGAAATTAAACTCTAATATAGAAACAATATTTTTAATGTCCGATATCGAAAATCAAATAATATCTTCTAATTTTGTAAAAGAGATAATTGAACTTAATGGTGATATTAAAAAGTTTACAACTAAAAGCACTATCAAAGCATTAAAAAATAAATATGAGTAAATATTTTTTTTTTATAATTTTATTTTTTTTTACATCTAACAACTTAATAGCAAAGGAAAATATAATGATATTAGAACTTAAAGACGGCAATGTTGAAATTGAATTATTTGATGATATTGCACCTAAACATGTTGAAAGAATTAAAAAATTAGCAAGCGAAGGAAAATATGATAATGTAGTTTTTCATCGAGTTATCGATGGCTTTATGGCTCAAACTGGCGATGTTCGATTTGGAAATTCTTCATCATCAGACTTTAATCTAGAGAGAGCGGGTATGGGAGGTTCAGAGCTTCCAGATTTACCAGCTGAATTTAGTGATATTCCGCATCTTAGAGGTACTCTTTCAATGGCAAGATCGTCTGATCCAAACAGTGCTAATAGTCAATTCTTTATTTGTTTTGAGGATGCACCTCATTTAGATCGTAATTATTCAGTTTTTGGAAAAGTAATTAAGGGTATGGAATTTGTAGATAAAATTAAACGTGGTGCTGAACCAAACGGTTCTGTAGCTGATCCAGATATGATCATTAGTTTTAAATTAAAATAAAATGATTAATGTCATTAACAAAATTTTCTTTTAAAGTATTAGCGGAAGAAAAATATGCAAGAACTGGCGTAATTAATACACATAGAGGAAAAATACATACGCCAGCTTTTATGCCAGTCGGCACTCAAGCAACTGTTAAAGCTGCATTTATTAACGATATAGTAAAAACAGGAAGTGAAATTATTTTAGCTAACACTTACCATTTAATGATTAGACCTGGGTTAGATAGAATTAAAAAAAGTAATGGTCTACATAAATTTATGAATTGTAAGCTACCTATACTTACTGATTCTGGTGGTTTCCAAGTGATGTCATTATCAAAGTTAAACAAAATTGATAGAGATAAGGGTGCAATTTTTAATTCTCATATTGATGGAAAAAAATTCATATTAAGTCCAGAAGAAAGTATTAAAATTCAAAAAGGCCTTAATTCAGATATAGTTATGGTTATGGACGAGTGTCCAAAAAAAACTAAAGACAAAAAAAGGATAAAAGAGTCTTTAGATTTATCAATGTATTGGGCAAAAAGGTCAAAAGATGAGTTTGGTTTAAATAAACAAAAGGCGTTATTTGGCATTATTCAAGGAGGTCTTTTTAATGATTTGAGATTGCAATCGTTAAGTAAACTAATTGATATAAAGTTTGATGGATATGCCCTTGGTGGACTGGCTGTAGGCGAAACTCAAAATGAAATGTTTAAAGTTCTAGATGCGGTTAAAAAGCATATTCCTAAAAATAAACCTAGGTATTTGATGGGTGTTGGTACGCCTTCTGACATTTTGGGTGCTGTAATGAGAGGTATTGATATGTTTGATTGTGTTTTGCCAACAAGATCAGGCAGAACAGGTCTTGCTTTTACCTGGAATGGAAGAATAAATATAAGAAATTCGAAGTTTAAATACGATAATTCACCTCTAGACAAAAATTGTAAAAAATTTGATTTAAATAAGTATTCTAAAAATTACTTAAATCATTTATTTAATACAAATGAAATATTAGCCTCCATGATACTTACACTTCATAATATTAATTTCTATCAGGAATTGATGCAATCAATAAGGAACAATATAAAAAAGGGAACATTAGAAAGGTTTCACAGGAAGTATTTTAATAAATTATGATACTTTTTAAACATTGATTAAATTTTAAAAAAGAATATATAAGAAACACTTTGGGCCGTTAGCTCAGTTGGTAGAGCAATTCCCTTTTAAGGAATGGGTCGTTGGTTCGAGTCCAACACGGCTCACCATATTATGATTATGGTGAGTAACTAACTTATTTTAATGGGTGGGTACTTCAATATTATTTCGTTTAACCATTCATTTATTTGATTTATTCTGTTGGTTGATGATGGATGAGTACTCATGAACTCAGGTGGTTCTTTGCCTTTATTAGCTTCTCTCATTCTTTCCCAAATTTTTGTAGTTTCTCTGACGTCAAAACCTGACAATGATGAAAAAATTAATCCTAAATAATCAGCCTCAGTCTCTTGTTTTCTATTAAATGGATTCATCAATCCAAGCTGCGCTAATAAGCCAACTGTATCCATTCCAGTTGTTCTGTTTACCTGACTAATTTTGCCTCCTGTTAATATATCTGTAATTTGAAAAGTAGTATTTATTAAAACACCTCTACTTGCTCTCTCTACAGAGTGTTTTGCAACAGCATGAGCAACCTCATGACCCATTACAGCCGCAAGACCATTCTTATTTTTTGTAATATCTAATAAGCCAGTATAAACAGCAATTTTACCACCTGGCATACACCATGCATTTTTAATTTTTTTATTATCAATAAGAATATATTCCCATTGAAAATTTGATGTAGGATCTTTTAAATTTTCTTGATAAAAATATTCGCTAATCGAGTCTTCCATTCTGCTACCAATTTCTTTAATTTCTTTAAGGGTATTTCCACTAGTAATAAGTTTTTCTTTACTTTTTACTTTATCGTAAATTTGAGCTGCTTGAGCATTTAACTTAGACTCAGGAATCAATTTTAACTGTTTTCGGTCAGTTATCGGAGCTGAGGTACACGAATTTAATAAAAAACCACCACAACTACATCCAATATACTTTATAAACTTACGTCTATTCATTTTGAGTTAGATTTTAAAATCATAATATTATAGTATCAGTATCATCATTGAAAAGGAAAATGAAAAAAAAAATTTCGATTTTTAACAAATTAAGAAATTATTTTATAGCTGGTATTGTAGCTATAATACCAATAGGAATAACATTGTATCTAACGATGTTTATTATTGATGTATCTTCGAAATTAGTACCTAAAGAAATAAATCCAAACAACTATTTACCTTTCTCAATTCCAGGATTAGAGATTATTTTATCAATCATAATAATTACATTTATTGGTGGTCTTTCAGTTTCTTTTGTTGGAAAGAAAATATTACAATTAATTAATGATTTATTTAAAAGAATACCTTTTTTAAGAACAATCTATTCAGCAATAAATCAAATGACTGAAAGTTTTACAAAAAAAGATAACAGTAAAAAAAGTGTAGTTTTAGTTGAATATCCTCGAAAAGGAAGTTGGGCAGTTGGTTTTGCTACTAAGGATAATGAAGGTGAAATCTCAAAAAAAACTAAATCTGATCTTGTAAATGTGTTTGTGCCAACAACACCAAATCCTACTAGTGGTTTTCTTTTAATGTTTCCGAAAAAGGAAATTATATATTTGGATATGTCATTCGAAGAGGCCTCAAAATTTATTGTTTCTGCAGGAACTTCAAATACAAAATAGTTTAAATAATATCATTTAAAATATCAGCTCTATCATAGAGTTTTAATAATGTAAGATATTTATCTAAATTCTCATTTTTTGCCTCAATTTTTTTGATTTCTTTTTCAGCTAGTATAAATAAATCCTCGTGATGAATTGGGTCAGCCAATTTAAAATTTTTTAGACCACTTTGCTTAAAACCCAATAAGTCTCCATAACCTCTTAACTTCATGTCTTCCTCAGATATTTTAAAACCATCATTGCTAGACTTTAAAATATTTATTCTTTTTTTTGCATTTTCACTCAAGTTACTCTTAAACATCAGTATACAAAATGACTCTTTAGACCCACGACCAACTCTTCCTCTTAATTGGTGTAATTGTGATAAACCAAATTTATTAGCATTTTCAATTATAATTAAGTTTGCATTTGGAAAGTCAATTCCTACCTCAATTACTGTTGTAGATACGACTATATCTATTTTTTTGCTTAAAAAATGGGATAAAATTTTTTCTTTTTCAATTTTATCTATTCCGCCATGCAGTAATCCAACTTTATTCTTAAAAATTTTCTTTAAGATTTCATATCTTTTAATTGATGACTGATGATCAACTTTTTTTGACTCTTCTATTAAAGGACAAACCCAAAAAATTTGATTACCATTATTAATCTGTTTATTTACGAACTTAATTATATCGTTTATATTTTTCTCATTTTTACTATAAGTTTTTATATCTTTTCGATTTTTTGGCTTAGATTTAATAATCGAAGTATCCATATCTCCATAAATAGTCATTATCATAGTTCTTGGAATTGGAGTTGCTGACATGACTAGAACATCGGAATCTGTGCCAGCTTTATCAGATAATTTTTTTCTTTGTTTGACTCCAAATTTATGCTGCTCATCTATAATTATAAGTCCTAATTTCTTATATTTTATTTTGTCTTGAAATAGTGAATGAGTGCCTATCAATAGAT
>CACLWL010000003.1 GCA_902610655.1 uncultured Pelagibacteraceae bacterium | reverse complement strand
CCAGAAGAAATAGTTAAGTATTTAGAGATAAAACATAAAGAATTAAAAAAAAATAATGGCTTAAAGGCAATTGTGACTGCTGGTCCTACCAAAGAGTTTATTGATCCTGTAAGATATATAACAAATAGATCAAGCGGCAAACAAGGATATGAGATTGCAAATTCACTTAAAAAAAGTGGGTTTAATACAACGCTTATATCTGGCCCTACACAACTAGATCCAATCAAAGGTATTAATACAATCAATATCAGTTCAGCAAAAGAAATGTTTGACTCAGTCATTGAAAACCTTCCAGCAGATGTAGCAATTTTTTCTGCCGCAGTAGCAGATTTTAAAGTCAAGTATGTATCCAAAAATAAAATAAAAAATAAAGAAAATTATAGTCTTAGTTTAGAAAAAAATATTGATATTTTAAAACATGTTTCAAATCATAACTCATTAAGGCCCAAATTAGTTTTAGGCTTTTCAGCTGAAACAAACAATATAATAGAAAACTCACAAAAAAAAATAACCGATAAAAATTGTGATTGGCTAATTGCAAATGATGTTTCAAATCAAGAAATAGGCTTTGACTCAGACTTTAACGAAGTAAGCATCTTATATAAAAGTGGAGAGATCGAAAAAATTTCAAAAGATAAAAAATCTGTAATTGCTAATAAAATAGTAAGAAAAATTATTTCAAACTTGGACTGATCAATGGTTAAAGTTCTAGTTAAAAGACTTGGTCAAAGGGTTAAATTGCCAAAATATAAAACTGATGGTTCTTCTGGAATGGATTTAATGGCATTCATCAAAAATCCAATTAGTATCAAACCTGGTTCATCCGCTCTTATCCCAACTGGGATTTCATTAGCTTTTCCAAAAGAATTTGAAGTTCAGATAAGACCGAGGTCTGGATTAGCAGCTAAACAAAGTATTGGAGTTCTTAACAGTCCTGGCACGATTGATAGTGATTATAGAGGTGAGCTTAAAGTTATAATCTTTAATCACGGAGAAAAAGAATTTATTGTCAATTGTGATGATAGAATAGCACAAATGATTCTTACACCAATTCTAAAAATTGAGCTTGAAGAAGTAAATGAACTTCCTGAAACTGTAAGAGGGTCTGGAGGTTTTGGATCTACAGGTAAATGAAGAAAAATCTCTCAAATAAACAAATTGAAAAATATTCAAGACAAATAGTTTTGAAAAATGTTGGTACCATTGGTCAAAAAAAAATTCTAAATTCAAATGTTTTAGTTGTTGGCGCGGGTGGTCTTGGATGTCCAGTTATTGATTATTTGTCGAGAGCTGGAGTAGGTCGATTAGGTATAATTGATTACGATAAAATAGATCCATCTAATATTCACCGACAGTCAATTTATACGTTTAAGGATGTCGGAAAATATAAAGTTAATGTATTAAAAAGGAAAATAATGGATATTAACCCAGATGTAAAAACTAAAATTTTTAAGAGTAAAATAACAATCAAAAATGTTGATAAGATATTAAATCAATTTGATATTATTATTGATGGCTCTGACAATTTTAAAACTAAATTTTTATTAAATAAATTTGCACGTAAATTAAAAAAAACCTTAATTGTAGGGGCTATAAGTAAATACGATGGACATGTATTTTCATTTAATTTTAAAAGAAATAATGAAGCATGTTTAAAATGCTTCTATCAATCTGAAGTTAATGCGGAAGTTTTAAATTGTGAATCAGACGGGATTTTGGGACCAGTTGCAGGTATCGTGGGTAACATACAAGCAAACGAGGCTCTTAAAAATATTTTAAATCTAAAAAATGAATTAAAGAATAAAATTTTAATAATTGATCTGTTAAATCTATCTTTTAGACAATCTAGTTTCTCAAAAAAAAAGAATTGTGTATGTGGAAAAAAATAATTTTTTTGATTTTAGTTTTTTTTTGTACTAATTCACATTCAAGCGAGGATTTTTTTTTAATGCTTAAAAATTCTAAGGTAAATGTAAGAATGGGCCCTGGAATGGATTACCCTATAAAATTCATTTATAAAAAGAAATATTTACCAGTTAAAATTATAGATAAAAAAGATAATTTTCAAAAAATAATCGATCACAAAAAAAACAGTGGATGGATACATTGGACTCAATTAAAAAAAATTAATTCGCTATTGGTTTTATCTGACAGAATCCTTTTTAAAAAACCAACTTACAACTCTAAACCATTAGCAAATATTAAAAGTGGGAGATTATTTGTTATAGAAAAATGTAAAAAAAATTGGTGCGAAGTTTCAAGTCAGAGTTATTCTGGTTGGATTACGACAGAAAATGTTTGGGGTAAAAATTAATTACTACTTTTTTTTATATTTACTTGTCCAAATTTTATCCAGAACAAAATACCAAACTGCGTTAGCCAAAGGTTCTACAATAGCGTCTGTAAGAGCAATCATAAAAGCTACATCCGCTATTAACATTAAAACTGTGATAGCAATTGCAAAGTGACCAATAGTATAAATTAAAGTTCTGAGTAGTGAACCTTTGTTAGTGGTATAAAATGATTTTCCAGTTTGAAATATTCCTTGCGTTAATTCAGTCATCTAACAATCATATATTAGTTAAATTTTAAATCAAACCTGTCTGAATTCATAACTTTTGCCCAAGCTGCCACAAAGTCACTAACGAATTTCTTTTCTCCATCTTCGCATGCATAAACCTCGGCTATGGCTCTTAATTGTGAATTTGAGCCAAATATTAAATCTACTCTAGTGCCTCTCCATTTAACTTTATTTGTTTTTCTATCTTTCCCGACAAATTCCTGCTCTCTTTTATCAATTTCTTTCCATGTTGTATTCATATCCAATAAATTTTTAAAATAATCATTAGATAGGGAGCCTGGTTTTTTTGTAAATACACCAAAATTTGATGCATCATAATTAGTATTAAGCACTCTCATTCCTCCGACTAAAACTGTCATTTCAGTAGTTGTTAACCTCAGTAGTTGTGATTTATCTACTAGCATTTCTTCTGCTGAAATATTTATATCACTATTTAAATAATTTCTGAAACCATCTGCTTTAGGTTCTAACAGTCCGAATGAATTTATATCTGTTTGCTCTTGAGAAGCATCTCCTCTACCAGGTGAGAAATGAACTTTAACATTATGACCTGCTTTCTTAGCAGCTTTTTCTATTGCCGCACACCCACCTAAAACTATTAAATCGGCAACCGAGACTGATTTCTTTTTACCATCAAAATTATTTTTAATTTTCTCTAAAACTTTTATCACTTTGTCAGTTTTTGAAACTTTATTGATTTTCCAGCTTTTTTGAGGTTCAAGTCTCAGTCTTGCGCCATTAGCTCCACCTCTTTTATCAGACCCTCTAAAAGTTGATGCAGACGCCCAAGCAGCTGATACTAACTCTGAAATTTTTAGACCTGATTTTAAAATTTTCGATTTAAGTTTTTCAACTTCGTTTTTTTTAATTTTATATTTCTGCTTAGGAATTGGATCCTGCCAGATTAATTTCTCTTTTGGTACATCCGGACCTAAGTAACATACTCTTGGTCCCATATCTCTATGAGTTAGTTTAAACCATGCTCTTGCAAAAGCATCATGAAATTCTTTTGGGTTTTTATGGAAGTGTCTTGTTATTGGTCCATAACTTGGATCAACTTTTAATGAAATGTCTGTAGTTTGCATCATTGGAGGATGTTTTTTTCCTTTTTCATGTGCATCTGGAACCATCTTAATTTTTTGACCGTTTTTCTTCGGTGTCCATTGATGTGCACCAGCTGGACTTTTGGTTAATTCCCATTCATGATCATACAGACAATCTAAATATCCCATATCCCACTTAGTTGGGTTTTGAGTCCAAGCACCTTCAATTCCACTGCTTATAGTGTCAACACCAATTCCACTTTTATAATTGCTATTCCAACCCGTAGATTGTTCATGAATTTTTGAACCTTCTGGTTCTGGACCTTTGTGAGTTTCTGGTGCAGCACCATGTGATTTACCAAAGGTATGTCCACCTGCAACTAATGCAGCTGTTTCGTAATCGTTCATTGCCATTCTACCAAATGTTTCTCTTATATCATGAGCTGCCAATAGTGGGTCAGGATTTGCATCTGGACCCTGAGGATTCACATAAATAAGACCCATGTGTGAAGCACCCAAGGGCTGTTCTAAATCTCTTTTTCCGCTATATCTATTAACACCAAGCCACTCTTTCTCTGATCCCCAATAAATATCTTCTTCTGGCTCCCAAATATCTTCACGACCTGCTCCGAATCCAAATGTTTTGAAACCCATAGAGTCTAAAGCAACATTACCAACTAAGATAAATAAATCTGCCCATGAAATTTTTTTTCCATACTTTTTCTTTATTGGCCACAATAATAATCTTGCTTTATCTAGATTGACATTGTCTGGCCAACTATTTAATGGAGCAAAACGCTGATTTCCTGTACCAGCACCTCCTCTTCCATCACCAGTCCTATACGTACCAGCTGCATGCCAAGCAAGTCTTATAAATAACGGTCCATAATGACCATAGTCAGCCGGCCACCAATCTTGCGATTCTGTCATTAACTTATGAAGATCTTTCTTAAGAGCTTTATAGTTTAATTTCTTAAATTCTTTTGCATAATTAAATTTTTTATCCATTGGATTTACTAAACTAGAGTGCTGACTTAACATTTTTAAATTAAGACCATTTGGCCACCAGTCTTTATTGGAAGTTCCTTTTCCAGTAGGATGTTTAGGTGGAGTTCCCACGCCCGTAAAAGGGCATTTTGATTTTTCTTTTAAAATTTCTTTACTCACAATCCTAATTTAAAGAGTTTAAATAATATGTCAATATATTAGAACGATTCTAAAGTGCTTTTTTGTCCTATTTTAAAAAACTTAATGAATATAGTTGTTATTTATTTGCAACTTTTACCAAAACTTCAATAGATTTAATCTTTTTTCCAGGTAGATTTTTTCTTAATTTTAATTGCTCAACATCACTGTCATGAAAGTCGATAAGTTCATTTGTTGTCTCATTATAAAAATGATGATGATTTGTAACATTTGTATCAAAATAAGTTTTTTCGGAATTTAATGAAATTTCTTTTATGTAACCTTTATGTTTAAAGGAATTAATTGTGTTATAAATGGTTGCAATAGAAATCTTAGTATGTAGTTTTGTTTTAAGAATTTTTCTAAGATCATCAATAGTGAAGTGAAATGTTTCTTTTCTATCAAAAAGAACTTCACAAATATCTAGTCTTTGTCTTGTAGGTCTCAGGCCTACAGATCTAAGTTTTTTATCAAAATTTCTTATAATGCTCATTATTTTGCCTAATTTATCAGTTCAATTCTGATTGTATATTGTAAATTATATAAATACAGTATTAAAGAACAAATTTTATGGAAAAAAAATCAGCATATAGCTACGATGATTTGATAAAATGTGGAAATGGGGAGCTTTTTGGGCCAGGAAATGCAAAACTTCCTTTGCCACCTATGCTCATGTTTGACAGAATTACTGAAATTGGAGAAAATGGAGGAACTTTTAAAAAAGGAATTTTAAAGGCTGAATTAGACATTAAAAATGAGTTATGGTTTTTTGATTGTCATTTTAAAGAAGACCCTGTTATGCCTGGATGTTTAGGACTTGATGCAATGTGGCAACTAGTTGGATTTTATTTAGGTTGGCTTGGAAACCCTGGCAGGGGAAGGGCATTAGGAGTTAGTACAGTTAAGTTTACAGGTGAGGTTTTAAAAAATGTTAAACTTGCAACCTATGAAATTGATATGAAAAGAATTTTAATTAAAGAGGGCACAACTGTTGGATTAGCCAATGGTACATTAAAAGCTGATGATAAAAAAATATACTCTGCAGAAAACTTAAAAGTTGGATTATTTAAATAATGAAAAGGGTGGTGATCACTGGAATTGGTGTTGTTTCTTGTTTGGGAAATAATCAGGAAGAAGTTTATAATTCACTTTTAAACTCTAAATCAGGTATAACATTTTCTGAGGAATATAAGGAGTTTAATCTTAAAAGCCATGTTCATGGATTACCAAATATAAAATTAGAAGATCATGTCGATAGAAAAGTGATAAGATTTATGGGTAAAGGATCAGCTTATAATTATGTAGCTATGAGTGAAGCTGTAAAAGACTCTGGATTAGAAGATAAAGATGTGAGTAATATTTCTACCGGAATGGTGATGGGATCAGGAGGTCCTTCTATAGAAAATGTAATTTTAGCAGCAGATAAAACTAGGGAAAAAAATCCAAAAAAAATGGGACCATTTGTTGTTCCAAGGACAATGGCTAGTACTGCATCAGCAACTCTTGCTGTGCCATTTAAAATTAAAGGTGTGAATTATACTATTAGTTCTGCATGTGCTACTAGTGGTCACTGTATAGGAAATGCAATGGAATTAATTCAATTAGGAAAACAGAGTGTCATTTTTGCAGGTGGTAGTGATGAAGTTCACTTTGCAATGACTGCAATGTTTGATGCAATGACTGCGTTATCATCTAAGTATAACGATACGCCAGATAAGGCATCGAGACCTTACGATAAAACAAGAGATGGATTTGTTATTTCAGGCGGTGGTGGTGTTTTAGTTCTTGAAGAATACGAACATGCAAAAGCGAGAGGCGCAAAAATTTATGCAGAATTAACAGGATATGGCGCAACATCAGACGGTTATGATATGGTTGCTCCGTCTGGGGAAGGGGCTGCTCGATGCATGCAGATGGCTCTAAAAACCTCAAAAAATAAAATTGATTATATTAATACTCATGGGACCTCTACTCCTGTTGGGGATATTACTGAACTTAAGGCAGTTGGTGAAGTATTTAAAGATTACAAACCCAAGATAAGCTCAACTAAATCATTATCAGGACATTCATTGGGTGCAACTTCAGTTCATGAAGCTGTTTACAGTCTTATAATGATGAAAAATAACTTCATATCTGCATCAGCAAACATTACTGATATGGATGATGAGGCTAAAAAATATTCGATAGTAACAGAAGTCGAAAAAAATGTTTCACTAAACTCTGTCATGTCTAATAGCTTTGGATTTGGCGGAACAAATGCAACCTTAGTTTTTGAGAAAGTTTAAAAATGAGTTTAATGAAAGGCAAAAAAGGATTGATCATGGGTGTTGCTAATGAAAGATCTATCGCTTGGGGAATATCTCAAAAATTATCTGAGGCAGGAGCAGAATTAGCTTTTACCTATTTAGGAGATGCACTTAAAAAAAGGGTAATTCCTCTAGCTGAAAAATTAAATTCTAATGTAACTTTCAGCTGTGACGTAGAAAAAAAAGAGGAAGTTATAAAGCTGTTTGAAGATATTAAATCTAAATGGGGAGAAATTGATTTTGTAGTTCATGCTATAGCATTTTCAGATAAATCAGAACTTTCAGGAGAGTATCTAAATACGACAAGAGAAAACTTTTTAAGAAGTATGTTAATTTCATGTTTTTCATTTACAGAAGTTGCAAAAGAAGCTTCGAAGATAATGAGGCAAGGTGGAAGCATGATAACTCTTAGTTATGAGGCCAATAAAGCTATACCTAATTATAATGTAATGGGTGTTTGTAAAGCAGCTTTAGAAGCAAGTGTAAAATATCTTGCAAGAGATCTTGGATCTAAAGGAGTAAGAGTAAACGCTATAAGTGCAGGTCCAATTAAAACTTTAGCAGCATCTGCAATTGGTGATGCAAAATTTTTATACAAATGGAATGCTGATCATTCTTTTTTAAAAAGAAATGTGGACAATCTTGATGTTGGAAATTCAGCGTTATATTTATTAAGTAATATGGCAAGTGGAGTAACAGGTGAAATTCATTATGTAGATGCTGGATACAACAAAGTTGGAATGCCTGACCCAAAAAATATTAGTGAATAAATGCCAACATATACAGTTACCAATTCAAACTTTAATTTAACTGCCAAACAAAAAAATAATTTAGCAAAAGGAATAACCAAAGTTCATAATGTAGTAACAGGTGCAAATACTTATTTTGCTCAAGTTATATTTAATAAAACCAAAAAAAATAATCATTTCATGGGTGGTAAAAAAGTGAAAGAACCCTCACTATTTTTGCTTGGTCAAATAAGAGCGGGTAGACCAAAAAAAACAAAGGATAGATTAATTTCTGATTTGAAAAATATCTTAATAAAAAAAACAAAATTGGATGAAACACAAGTGTGGGTTTATATAATTGATTTACCACCTTCTCAGATGATTGAATATGGTGCGGTGCTACCAGAATCAGGTAAAGAAGGGCAATGGTTTAAAAGTTTATCAAATAAACTTAAAAACAAACTTTCGCAAATAGAAAAGTAAAAATGCTGATTCTAGTATGGTTTGTTGTTTGTATTATATTTTATGTTGTTCAAATGATACTTGGCGACTCTGGTCACGCGCTTGAAGTATTTGCTGTAGTAAGTGCTATTGCTATTTTCCTAATAAGCAAAATTAAACATAAAATAAATAAATAGCTCGTTCTTTTGAAGGAAAGTTTAAAAATATTATTTTTTAGTTTTTTTCTTTCTTTCTTTTAGAATATCTTGAATTTGATCATAAGCATAATCAGTATAAGGGCTCCCAAAATTAATTTCTTTATCTAGTTTGTCATAAGTTTTTTTGTCTTTCTCTGATAAACTATATTCGCTTGTTATAGATTTATCTTTTTTCTTTTTTTCATTTAAAAACTTATCTCTTTTACCAGTAGTAATTTTTTTAATAATTTCTAAATCTTTAGAGGAAAATTTTTTATTTTCGATATTTAGTGTTTTAATCTTGCTCATTTTTGTAATGCTAATTGGATTTAAAATTTTATAACCCATTGCATCGTTATAATTTTGTCTAAATGTAAAGTTTTCTAAATGCTTTAATTTAGAAACTATTTTCATGTCTAGTTTGAATGGTCTAGGTCCATCCTTATTATACTCCCATTTTTCTCCCGTTTTTCTAAAATAAGTGATGTTAGATTTTTTGCTATCCTCAAAATTTTCATTTCTAAAAATTTTTAATTTTAATTTTTTTAATTTTTTAAATTTTTTACAAATATATTTAATAGTATTATTTCCTTTCCCTATATTTTCATCAGAATAAGAAATCTCCAATTCCAATTCTTCTAAATTTTTACTAACAAATGTGAATAACTTTGGACCTTCAACAGATGAAGTATTTCTTGGTATGAGTATTGTTAATTTTTTAAGATTTTTATAAGAATTTAAAAATTCAAAATCCTCATCAATTAAATTTTTATCAATTGTACCTTCATCGCTGTACATATCGCCGGTGATAAGTTTCAAAGATATGTTGAGCTCTTCAATGTTGGTCAAGGTTTTCAATGGAGGTAAATATTCAGGATTTATATTATCCAATTTTAAATACTCTATTTTTGATAATTTATAAATATCGGTAAAATCAAATTCCGTTGTCATCCACCTATGTCCATTATCTTCGCGATTGAATAGTTGTAATAACTCTATATTTTTAAGATTTGGTAAGTTTGAAAACTTTGAAAAACTTTTTGATTTTTTTGTATATTTGTCTTCAAGAATTAAATTTTCTAAATTTGGTAAGTAAGGTATTTCTCTTTTAGTACCTATACAATTTGATAGTACTATTTGTTTTAAATTTAAAGTATTAATATTTTTTAATAATGTTTTTATATTAACGTCTCGTCCGCCAATTATATTTAAAGTTTCTATTTGATTAAATTTTATTGATTTTGGAAACTCAAATTTATCTTCTTCTTTCCAAAATTTATTATAAATAATATTTTCGTGGTCATCAAAGTAATAACTTGGTTCACAAAAATAATAATAATGTTTAATATTTTTAAATATTATTTTGTTTAAACTATTTAAAAAACTTTGTTTTACAACTATGATGGGCTCATCGTAATTATTTTCTCGATTAAGGAAGTGAGTGAATTTAACCCAAGAAAATTTGTAAAATTTTTCTCCATCAAACATTTCGTTCATGAACTTACTTTCTTTTGGATAATTTTTGTCTCCATCATAAGTTAATGAAAAATTAATTTTTTCTTGATTAATAGAAAATGGATTTAAATCCTCAAAATTTATAAATTTATCAAAAAATTCAACATCTCTGACAAATTTACTATCATTCCATCCCCAATTATCATCGATTACAATAATCGAATTTACTTTTTCGATAAAGAATTTTTCAACTATCATATCTATTTCTTTTCTATTTAAGTTTTCGATGGAAAATCGATTTTTCAAATCATTACTGTCATCTAGTATTCTAAACATCTCAAAAATTTTAATATATCTTTCACAGTCTATTGATTTGTCTAAGTCTAATTTTTGGTTTGGATCACTTTTAAGTTTTGTATGTCTGAAAATAACTTTCAGTCTTTTATTTTTTTTTATACTTCTTAAAACAAATCTATTTAAATATTGACTTTCTTGGTGTCCAAACATCCCCTCCATATCACCATAATCATCTAATGACAGTCCATCTTCCTCTATTATTAATTTTCTCAAATGTTTGTTTTCTCCAATAAATTCTTCAACAGGTTCAAAAGTATCAGAATACATCAATTCACTCCTAAAAAATTGATATGCTGACTTTATCGTTAGTTCTTCAACTGGTTTACTGAATACATCATTTAATAATGTTTTATTTTCTTTGTCATTAAGTATTGAAAAGTAATTTAATGTAGCACAATTATCTTTAAGCGAAGTTAGCTTTTGGTCATGTATTTCTTCAACTTTATTTGATAAAATAATTTTATTAATTTTTTCTTTCGACGCTGATAATGGTTTTTTTAATATTTTATTTAAAGAACTTTGATTAATTCCATTTAACTTTGCTTTAGTATTTGAGGTAAGTTTAATTGCTGCATCCAAAAATCTAGTGCTAGTTAATTCATTTAAATCCTTAAATCTATAACCATGTATTATAATTTCCTTTACATTTGAGTTTTTACATACTTGATTAATTTTAGGTATATAATCACTGAAAAAATTATCCTCAAAATTAAATAGCTGACCTTCTCTTTGATCTTCTGTAAAATAATTATAAAGATTAATTTTTTCTAAAGATTTAAATTTTTCAAAATTAGGGAATTGATAGATATTTGGGAGATGTGCAGTCAAAAACCATAAATTTTCACCACCATACCCCTGATAGTTCTGGTAATTCTCATGCTCAGCTTTCATCCAATCTTTTCGAAAATTAATTTCATAAGATTTTAATTTTTTAAAATATAGATTTTTTGGAAATTTAGATAAACCTGGAGTTGGTATATTGCTAGAGTCATCTATAACGAGTCTTTCAAGATTTGGTAGAGAATAAAGATTCTTAAAAAAATTTACTGCAGTTGTAAAACTAATATCACATGAGACTAATTTCAGTTTTTTAAGTTTTTTTAATTTTGATAACCCATTCCAATTTTCAAAATCTTGAAATCCGTGAAGTGTAAGATCCTCAACAAAATTTATTTTTTTTAATTCATCTAAATTATTCGTTTTTCTTAAGTCGATTTTGTCTAATGATATGGTCTTTGATTTTTTTTGTATAAGCTCTTTTAATGAGAGGCTTTCTCTAAAAGATTTGTCGAAAAAAATTTCTCCATCTTTATTTCTGTTTAAATAACAGCCCTCTATACCTTCAATTGTAACAAAGACATTTTCATAATCATAATCATCATATTCACTTTTTTGAGAGTAAGAATGAACGTAGCAAGGATATTTTCCATTTTTAACTGAAATTGTAGCTGACTCTTCTAATGATGGTTCAGGTTTTAATTTATACCCGCTAAAAAATGTATCTTGGATATAAGGTAATCCTGGTTTTTCCACACTAAGTTTATTTTTTTTTTCTTCTATTTTTTTTCCTTTAATGGTCGAGGTTTGTGCATTTAATTCAGGAAACTTTATATCTTTTATTATTAATTGAATAAAATTTTCAAATTGAACTTTCCTTAAATTGTTAACCTCCTTGAAATTTTTACCAAATAAAATTTTGTTCTGTTTTTTTAATATTTCTAAAGCTTTAGGCAATCTATCAGCCAAATAATTTGCTGATAGTTCCTCGTTTTTAATTTTTAAATCAACTATGTGATCTTTATAGCTGTTTTCCTCTTCAAGATATTTTTCGAATATATATCTTGTTGGATAACAATTTTCGTCTAGTAGTCTGCTTAAAAATTCTGTAAACTTAATTTCTTTAAACTCACTTAAACTTACGACTTTTTTATCGTGAATTTTTGATGATTGAAATGATGCAGAAGAAGATGCTTTTTTTTCTCCATAGTGGAAATTAAATAACCCAATTGGATAGTTATTTTGATAAATATTTCCAATTTTAAAATACTTTTCATTCAGCGCTTCGGTTACAAAATCATGATGTTCAAAACCAAAATGTCCACCATGGTCTGCAATAGCTATTGCGCCTGAATTAATATTCATATCGAATATCTTTATTCTTTTTTTTTTGTTACTAGATTTAAAAAAGAATTGATCATTTATATCTGTCTTATTAAAGCTCCAAGAAACTAACTTTCTTTTTATTTCTTTATCAAAAAAAGAAAATCCACCTGTTAATCCCCCATTTACACTAGCAAATATTTTCCTAACCTTATTTGATTTATCAACCCCAACCCAAACTGGATAAGCTCCGTCTGCACCGTTACCTACAGAGATCGAATTATATTTTTTTGTATTTATTTTTTTTATATCTTCAAGTATTGACTCGTCATAAGTGTCTATCGAGCTAGATAGATTTTCGCATAGATCAGTTACAACTACTGTTGCAGCATCAACTAAAGTATCTGTAACATGATAGACATCTGTAATTGGGAAAGGATCTTTACTTTGTTTGCTCATTTATAATCTGTTTTATTTCTTTAATACTATCTTCATTAGGTGGGAAAGTTGTATTAATTTTAGTACCAGATATGATTTTTTTGCTTGAATTAACGGTATTTTCAGATTTATCAAATTTATAAATTTTCAGTCTTAAACATTTATTACCTGCCTGAGTATCTTCAATGTTTAAATAAAACTTTTCCGATTTTGAATTAATTTGATCTATTTTTTGCAGAAAACTTGATGATATATTTACATTATAATTTTTGGTTTTAGATACTTGGTTATCTAATGTTTGTCCTTTGAGCTTACCCGTATTAAATTTTGTATCATTTAATCGATTGTAAATTATTGTCTCTCCTATTTTTAAATTTTTAGGTAATTCTTGATTTATGATATTTACTGCTCCTTCAACACTAATAAGACTATTTGGTATCTGGCTATCGAAGTAATTTTTTATAGCTTTATTTTTTATATTTAGTGCAGCGTCGAAACAAAAATGTTTTTTAAACTTCTTTAATATTCTATTGCTTTGACCATTAACTTTAATTTTTGCAGCTCTTATAAGTTCACTTTTACTATTCCAATTTGTTTTTCCTGATTGGATTTGAATTTTTAAAAAATCCTCAAATTCCATATTTTTTTAGTCTTTGTTTTCTAAATTGTTAAGTTCTTCCTTTATTCTTTGCATTTTAGTTTGCATTTTTTCAGCTGAAGATGTAACTGCTTGTGCATCCGTATAAGCTTTTTTCAAATTATTCTCATGCTTTGAGGTTGTCTCATTTAGTTGATCTATCGAGTTAGTTAAAGCTTCAAGATGTTTAACAAACATTTTTGCTTTTTGATCTCCTTCGATTTGATTAAAACCCAAAAGAATTGCGCTACAATAAGCTGAAAAAGTTGAAGGCCCCATAAAAGTAACTTTAGTTGCATCTTGTACTTTAGATATCCATAATTCCTTTTCTTCATTCACATGTGTTGTTACTTCGTGATAAAGACCTTCGGCTGGAATATAAATACAGGCAAAACCAGCACTAATTGAACTATCAATATATTTTTTGTTTACCTCTTTAGCTTTGTCTCGGTAATCATTCATTATTTTTTTAAATAAATCTTCTTTTTCTTTGTTTATTCTTTGCTGTTCTATCTCGTCTGTAGTCTCAACTTTTCTTAATTCCAAAAGTTTTTCATATGATGTTTTTGGCCAATGTGCATCAATAGGCAAATATAAACCTGTTGGATGCTTAAGTGCAAATTCAACACTAAGACTTTTACCATCTTTTTTTATAGTCAGATTTTTTACCCATTGTTTTTCATAAACGAGACCAGAATTTTTAAACAAATTTTCTAATAATAATTCACCGGTTTTACCAAATCTTTTGCTTCCTGTAAGGCTATCTACTAACCTTTGATGCTCCTTTAAAATCTGATCTGATTTAGTCTCAAGTACACCTTTATTTGTTCCAGCATCAGTGGAAATAGTTGTTAAAGTAGTTGAAAGATCATTTTTTACCTGGTCTACCTTGTCTTGAATATCTTTAATTATATCTTCTTTGAATCCCTCGTGATCTGATTTGCTATAAACATCCCCATCATTTTTCTTTCTAATATTAAATAATAATAACCCTACAAGTAATATTAAAATAGAGATCAAAATTATAATAATATAATCAATCATTTACTTTCCTAATTTCTTCATGGAAAAGTTCTTTTGTAAGAACTTTAATCTCAATTTGGTTTTTATTATATTCATGAATCATTCTGATAAATTTTAACAATTTTAAAAAATTTATTGGGATAAAATATATATCTAAAATCAATTTAAGTAATGGTCTAGTTCTGTAATATTCATCGTCAGTTTTTTTAAATATTTCTTTATTTGCTAAATAAATATCAACATTTTTTCTCCAATTTAAGCAATACTGTAACCGATCTTTCATCCTGTTCCTTAAATAATTTCTCATTTTAAATACCTCGCTTCTTGTTTGTAACACTGAGGTTTGACTGAAGACTTGCCAATTATTTTAATTTTTCCATTTTTATAATAATATATCCAGTAATAGTCTTGATCATTTTCTTCATCAATTACATGCTCTATTCTAATTTCAGAAATTTTATCCATTAGTGCAATACTCTTTCTTCATGAATTTTATGCTCATGATGTATTTTAGATAAAATTAATCTTATTCGTCTTGAAAGTTTTACCCAGTTTTTACTACCTTTTTTATGTGAATCGAGCCAGGGTAAGTCAGATTGGTCTATTTTTAAAAACTTAATGATCTGCTCATCCACCTCTCTTAAAAAATTTTGTCTTTCTAGGGGTGTGTATTCACTAAGCAAATATATTAGCTTTTTGTGATCATTTTTTTCACTTTTAACTATTTTATTTCCTTTTTTCATATTTTTCCTTTCAAATTAAAGCTTTGCCATGGAAAAATGCAAATTTATCAATTATCCAAAAGCAAAACTAATGTTTTGTTTGGTTAATATGATAAAACTGTCTGAAATAATTTAACGATCTGATCAGTTAAATAATTGTCTAAACAAGTAAATCAATTAACTAAAAACATAAATAACAGATTAAAAATATTAATCAAGTGAAATTTTTTATTTATACTTCTTAGAATCTTTAAAACCTTTCATATAGATTTTTGCACATGTAACGGGGTTTTTAATACCTCTTTTTTTATAAAGAGAAATCATTGACTGTAGTGTAGGTTTTCTCATATTTATCTTCTTTTTCATTATTATTTTTATTACAAAAATAGCAGAATTGGTATAATCGCAGAAAAAAAGAAGTCTAATAGACAGCTATTACTTAAAAAGTTATAATTTTTTAATGAAAAAATTTATCTCCAAGATTAAAAAAGTTTCAGAAAAAATTTATGACGAATTAGGTACAATTGATGAAGATAGTATACAAGTTGCTTTATCAATTGAGCTTGCTAAACTTAATATCTCTCATTTAAGAGAAACAACAATACAAGTCTACTACGATGGTCATCCATTAAGACGATTTGAGTTAGATTTTTTAATCACGCCAAATGATGATCTTAAAGAGCATGTTATAATAGAGGTTAAAGTAAATTCTAAAATCTCAGATGAACATAGGCAACAACTGAGAAATTATCTAAAATCTGCTCCAATGAACAATTTAGAACAACTGAAAAGAATAAATAAAGGCATTATATTAAACTTCACAAAGACAGAAAAATACAAAGATGGAACCAATCAAACCCCGGAAGAGAAGGTTAATCTAGAAATATGGGAATTTAAAAATGACAAATTAAACCGTGTAGACTAATTTTGTGAAATATATGTATATAAATAATTTTTACTTTTTATAAGGATTTTAAATTTGAATACTAAAGATTTTATAAAAAACTTAAAGGTTCACATATGGGTTTATCTTTAAATTACGTATGAGTGCCACAGTGGATAGAGAATATGATGAAAGGGAAGAATATCTCATTAAAATATATTTTTGTTATTTAAAAGATAGCAAAATTGATTTGCCAAAAATTGGAAAGATAATTTAGTGGATATCAAAAAATTAATTCCTAGTTGGTCTGAATTAGTATTTTTAAAAGCTAATTATGATGGCTTAAAATTAAAAGCTGATATTAAAAAAAGAATTTTCAAAGAATTTGATAGTCTAAATATTTCTAACTCTAAAATGGATGGATTTTGTACAGAAGGTCTTCCAAAAACATCTGAAACTGGAAGTGGATTAAATTATTCAACTATATTTCATAAGCTTGTAACAAAAAAAAATTTTTCACCAGCGCTTTTTTTAGCTCAATTTACCAATGATTACCTTGAAAGCAATTTAGATGAAAAAAGACTAAATGGATTATTGTCTAGAGGATTAAGAACATTTGCTTCATTAATTCGTGAGCAAGATTTTGCCAATAAATTAGAAATAAATTTAAAGAAAATTGATAATTCTGTAAAAGTATTGATGGATCCTGAGCAGGATACAAAATCTCATGTAGATATCAAACTCATATTTAAATCTAAGGAGTTTAATTTATGGACATATCAGGCTTCAAAGAACGCTATATACCCACATACAATAGAAAGAGTGACAGGGCAAAGAGGAGAATTGCAAAATGGAGTTCATATATTATGTCCAATAAGTACTGAGTTGGGTAATGTTCTTTTGAATAAAAGAAAATCACTTAATACTCAAACAGAAAGATTAAATAAGTGGAAGCTAGATCTTAAAAATAAAAAAACTAAAAAGCAAATTGAAGATCATCAAAACAAAATAAATAAAAAAGTAGAAGAAATTGAAAATATAAAAGTCAAAATAAAAGAAATTGAAAGTCAGACCAAATATTTAGACATTATTAATGGTTGGTTTTTATATTCAGATGATTACATTTCAGAAATATCCAATATGATAATAAATTTTGATAAGCAAAAAGTAATTAATTATGAAAAGCTGAATGAGGATCTGCTTAGGGCAGAAAAAATATTGAGATCTGTTACTTTTTTTAAAAAGTAATTATTTAGAGTAATTATCAATATGATATTGAATCTCCTTCCCTATTTCTTTAACCACATTAACTGCCACTGAATTACCCAACTGTTTCATTGCTTGGTTATCTGAGACTGGCATTTTAAAATTTTTTGGAAAACCCATCATTTGTAAACCTTGTGTGGGTTTTATTCTAACCACTTTATTTTTTACAATATAACCATCCCAGTTTCTTCGGTCATTAATAGGTGATCGGCCACCACCAACTCTTAATGTAAAACCTATTTTTCTTTCTTCCTTACTATTTATTTCCTTTGATACAAATCCACCAAAAATATCTGACATAGTTTTTTTGAGTGGAATTTCTCTTGGAAAAGTGAAGGCTAATTCTTTATACATATTTTTTAATTTAGGTTTATGAAATCCAACAATATAAATTCTGGGTCTATGTTGGGGAAGGCCAAAATCAGAAGCTTTAATAACCTCAAAATCAAAAGTGTAATTAAGATTTTGAAGAGTTTTGTAAATTTTTTTAAAAGTTCGGCCCTTGTCATGATTTTTTAAATGCCTCACATTTTCTAAAAAAAAAGCTTTTGGTTTTTTTATTCTTAAAATTTCTTCAATTGAAAAAAATAAATTACCATCTTTATTATCTTTAAATCCTCTTTTATGACCAGCTTGTGAAAAAGGTTGACAAGGAAAGCCTGCACACAAAATATCAAATTTTGGTATTTTTTTAAAATTAACTTTCCATATATCGTCTGCAAAAAACTCTGGATTATTTATGCAACTATCTTTAAAATTTGCTGAGTAAGTCTTTCTAGCATTTTCATCTATTTCAGATGTAAATACACATTTCATTCCTATTGATTTTAATGCTAAATGAAAACCTCCAATACCAGCGAACAAATCAATAAATTTTAATTTTTTATTCATACTGTAGTTATAGAATCAAAGGAAGTTAATTATAATATCAGAATATAAATATTAGTCACTTGACTCTTAGATAATTGATTGAAAAATTATTTTTTTAAAATTAGTATTAAATTAATGTCAGATAAAAGTCCATTAATAGCATGTATTTCTCTTTGTCTTATAGATGATAAATTTCATGAAGATGAAAAAAAATATTTAGAGGATATATGCGAGGAGGAATGGGAATTAAGTGTAGAAGAAGTTAAAAATGTACATGATGAAATCAAAGATAAAGGAATTGATCAATTTAAAACTTTTTTTTACGAATTTACAGAAAAAGTTCCAGACAATGAGAAAGAATATTATTTTGAGTTATTTGCAGATTTAGCAGAAGTAGACGGCTATTTACATTCCAAAGAGATATTATTATTAGACCAACTTCAAAAAATTTGGAATATTAAAAAAGAAGCTTCATCAATATTTGTACCCTCTAAAGAACAAAAAGAAATAATTGAAGAAAATTCATCAAAAAGAATTGTAGTTATATCTCCTCCTGGATGTGGAAAAACAGCGATTGCGGCTTTAAGATGTAATAATTTAATTACTGAACAAAATGTAAACCCTTCCAATTTGTTAGTACTATCATTTTCAAATGCAGCAATTAAAGAGTTGAAAGATAGAATTGAGAAACGAAGCAATATAAATGTTACATCAATTCAACTTTCCACTATTGACTCACAAACATTTAAATTTTTGTATGGTTTGGGCGATATAGGCAAAGAAGCAAAAGATTATATGACTGGCGATTATGAATTAAATATAGAAGCTTTCATAGATTTAATTAAAAAAAAAAATGAAGATGTAATTTCTGTAATAAAAAGTTTTGAGCATATCATAATTGATGAAGCACAAGATATTACTGGAATAAGATCAAAACTTTTATTGATAATAATTAAAAAAATTAATAAAAATTGTGGAGTTACTATTTTTGGTGATCCAAACCAAGCAATCTATAATTTTACTTTAGATGATGGAGATCAATCAGAAGAACAAGAAAATTTTTTAGATGAATTAATTGAAAATAAAAAATTTGCTCGAAAAGAATTAACTAAAATATTTAGAACTGATTCTAAAAAACTTTTAGATTTATTTACAAAATTTAGAAAAAATTTTGTTGATTCAAAAAAAGATTCTGATGGACAAAAAGATTATTTAAAAAAAAAAGAAGTATTATTTGAAAAAGCTGAAGAGGATTCCAATGGAATTGTTGAGGATATTATTGAAAGTGTTAGAAAAGGACAAAAGCATCTATTTTTGTTTAGAAAAAAAGTTGAAATGCTTAATGCCGCAAACACTGCTTTTAAAAATAAACAAAATGTAAGCTTAAGATTTGGAGGTAGTTCAACTTGTTATTATCCATGGTTAGCAAGAATATTTTACGATCATATGGATGAAAATATATCTAAAAAATATTTTATCGAAAAATGGCAAAACATAAAAATAGTATCATCGATGGATCCAGAAGAAGCGTGGAGAAAAATTCATAGAGAAGCACCAATTAATCAAGATGTAAGTATAGAAACATTAAGAGAAAAACTATCATCTGGAAAACCTTTGCTTGATTTGTGCATGAGGGATTATGGAGAATCCCAAAATGTTCTAGGGACTATTCACGCTTCAAAAGGAAAAGAATCTGAAAAAGTTTCTTATTATACTTTTAAAAATGAAGAGCCTCAAAAAAACTCTGATTTTCGTGAAGAAACAAGAATAATGTATGTTGCTATAACTAGGTGCAGAAATGATTTTAGTGTTAGAGATTTAGAGGAAGAAATTGGATACAGAGATTGGAACAAAAAAATGTTTGAACGTGTTTATATATATAGGAAAAATTCATATGGTAATCCATTTTTCAAGATTCAAGTTGGACTTAAGGATGATATTGATGAAGTAAGATTGGTTGCAAATCCCTCTAGTAAAAATTGGGGTTTTAAAAATAAGAAAGAAGTTGATAATAACCAAAAATTTTTTTCTAAAATTCATAGCCCTATAAAAATTGGTTTAGTACATCAGGTAGGCCTTGGCATGAACTATGCGATGGCATTTGGAAAACAATCCGAAGTAGATAAGTATGGAAAGTTTAATTTAACACATAATTTTGGCTATATGAGCCCAAGCTTTACAATAGGTTTGCAAAAAATTATTAACAATCATGCAAGTGGAAGAACCTCAAGACCTATAAATGATGTTTATATGATTGGTTCAAAGACCTGCGTTATATCAAAAAGCAATTCTATGTTGCCAAGTGTTTATGAACCATATGGAAAAACTGGCTTTTTTCTCTCACCCATAGTTGCTGGTTGGGCATATGTACAAACAAAAGCAAAATATACTCAAAGAAGATATGGAAGATAAAAGAGAAATATTTATTAAAAGACTTAAAGAAGATTTAATAGGTCCACTTAATAAAGAAGAAACTTTAAATTATAATCCAGATACAACATATTTAAATGGTATTTTATATCCTGCAAACGAATGTGAACCTGACGAACATGATGATGAGACAGATCCTATAACTAAAAATGAAGATACATATGATGAAATAAAAGACAGAATTGCAAGCAATAAAACAAGAAAACCGTCTTCTATGGGATTATCTTTTTGTTTAGATCATAAAAAAAACAAAAAGTTGGAATTAGAAATACAAATTAATTTAGGAGTTTATAAAGAAGAAATTGATGAAAATTCTAATGAAGACAAAAAAATAAAATGGAAGAGAAAAGAAATAAATCATAATCAAATAATTAATTTAACTAAAAAAACTGAATTTTTAAAATTAGAAAATGAAAGTTTAAATAATTTAGAAATATGGTATGAAAAAAAAGAGTTAAATAATTTAACGCACGTAACTCTTGCAATAGTAAACCAAAATAAATGGACTCCAAAATCATTAGGGGGCTCTGATACTAAAAAAGATCAAACAGAGAGAAGTTTTTTTCAAACAAGTTTTGAATTACATTGTAGCTATGGCTTTGAACCTAGACCAGTAATAAATTATGATCCAGATGATGAGGATGAAAAAATTTATGAACTTATATACAGAAATAATAAAGATTATTGTTCTGGTTTTAATTGCACCGCTGATTGGGCATTAAAAAATAACGAGGTAAAATTAATAAAGGCCTTATGGCTTACTGAAAAAAACATCTACTCTGTTAGCACAGAAGGAGACAAAGATTTTTTTAAAGATGCAAATCTTTTAACTGCAAAATCTTTTAAAGAAGAAGATTTAAATACAATTAAAAAAAAGCTTAATGTTTTGATAGAAAGTTATCAAAATTGGATTAATTCTGAAAAAAAAAAGATCAAAGATTTATCTAAACCTTTGGATAATCAAGGCAAAAAGAATCTTTCAAATTGTGAATTAGCCTTATCTAGAATGAAAAAGGGTTTAGAAAAATTAGCAAATGATAAGAATATTCTAGAAGCTTTTAGATTTGCAAATTCTGCTATTGAGAAACAATATTCATGGAATAATAAGAGTGATTTTCAATTTTCATGGCGTCCATTTCAATTAGGTTTTTTTCTTTTAAATTTAGAATCTATAGTTGATGAGGAATCAAAAGATAGAGATTTTTTTGATTTACTTTGGTTTCCTACTGGAGGAGGAAAAACAGAAGCTTATTTGTTTATTTCAGTTTTTTTGATTTTCTATTCTAGACTTAATAAAAAATTTGAAAATGTTAATGGAACACAAATTATAATGAGATATACATTAAGAGCACTTACTATTGATCAGTTTAGTAGGATAGCATCAACAATATGTGCAGCAGAAATTTTAAGAAAAGAAAACTCCAGTTTATTTGGGGAAAAAGAAATAACGCTGGGTCTTTGGGTTGGACAAAAACAAACGCCAAATTGGTATTCGGAAGCTGCAAAAGTTATTAATAACCCAAACTCTCTAGCAGAAAGTACCCCAAGACAATTAATTGAATGTCCGTGTTGTAAAGAACAATTGTTATATAAATCAGATGATGACAATAAAGAAATTAGAGTTGAATGTGTTAAACCAGAAACAAGAGATACCTGCGAAATTCAAAAAAAGTTAGAAAAAATTCCAATAATGACAGTTGATGAATGTCTTTATAGTAACTTACCTACTTTTCTACTTGCGACTATTGATAAATTTGCACAAATTATCCGAAAAGATGAGGCGCTGGGATTTTTAGGAAAAAAAGATATATCATCTCCACCTAGTCTTATTATACAAGACGAACTTCATTTAATATCAGGTCCACTTGGAACTCTTACCGCTTTATATGAAACTGCTGTAGACAATTTGTGTACTAATGGATCTAAAAAGATAAAAATTATTGGTTCAACAGCAACAATAAAAAGTGCAACAAATCAGGTTAAAAACTTATTTAATAGGAAATCCTTTCAATTTCCACCACCAGGAATTGATTATCAAAATTCTTTTTTTTCAAAAATTGATACCTCATCACATAGAAAATATGTAGCCTTATCTTCAAACGGAAGGTCAGATAAGTATTTATTACAAATGGTAGCAACATCACTTTTGCAAAGTGGAATGGATCAGGAAATAAATAAGGAAAATTTTATAAATAATTATGGAACCGTTGTAGCTTATTTTAATTCACTTAAAATTTTAAGCTCATCAGAACCTATGATGAATGAGCAAGTCCGTGATACAATTCAAATTATTGCAAATAGAAGAAAAGAAAAAGCAAGACTTGAAAAATTATCTCCACCAGAGGAACTTAGTGGTAGAAAAAAATCTTCAGAAATTCCCATTATTAGACAAAGACTTTTATCTCGTGATTTTGGAAAACCAGGTTTTATAGATATAGTTTTAGCAACTAATATGATTAGTGTTGGTATTGATATAAGAAGATTAAATTTAATGATTGTTAATGGGCAACCAAAATCAATGTCAGAGTATATACAAGCAACAAGTAGAGTGGGTAGAGACAAAAATTCAGGCATAATAGTTTCTTTATATAATCATGCAAAAATAAGAGACAGAAATAGATACGAGAATTTTAGTTTTTGGCACAATGAAATTTATAAAGGTGTAGAAAACACTAGCGTTACTCCATTTTCTCCTAATGCTAGGGACAAAGCTTTGCATGTATTGCTTGTTATACTTTGCAAAACGAAGCTTAATTTAGAAAGTCCAAAAGACATAAAAAATAAAGTGGACAGAGCAAGAAATGAGATAATACCTATTATTTTAGATAAAGTTAAAAAAAATGATCCATCAGAATTAGAGCCAACTAAGAAAGAGCTAGAAATATTTTTGGATACATGGGTAGAGCGAGCCAACACTAAAGAGTTAAAATATTTTTGGAACCAACAAAGACAGAATGAGTCATTATTAATTTCTTTTGAAAGTTTTGTAGCTAAAAAAGCATCAGGATCTTTCACTCCAGATGCAAAACCAACTCCTAATTCTTTAAGAGGAGTTGAACCTGGTGTTGAATATTCATGTAAAGAAGGAAGAATAAATTTAAATGACTAGAAATAATAAATTAAGTAAAATTAGAAGAAGTAGGGTTTTAGAATATGGCCCAGGTTCAATAATTGATTTTACATTAGATAGTACTGGAGCTGGAAGCATCTCGGTAGTTTCAGCAGGATTAGAATACTGGGATAAAAGTTCAAAAAAAAAATTTTCCTTTGACAAACAAACAATACGTGAAGATAGGTTAAAAAAAAAACTAGGTGTTATTGGATTCAGATTGCCACCAGTAAATGATGATAATGACAAGTATAACGAAAACCGAGAACTTTGGGGATTTAGATTTCCAAGATATTTAATTTGTCCAAGATGTAGAACAATTAAATGGTATTCAGAATGGCAAAGCCTAACTTATGGAGATCCACAAAAAATTTGTACTTCTTGTAGCGATGAAGAGAGAAAAAAGGGCAGAAAAAATAATATATTTGCTGTCCCCACTAGATTTGTCGTTGCTTGCAAAAATGGCCATCTAGATGATTTTCCATGGTTTTTATGGGTTCATGGTAAAGAAAATAGTGGAGATTGTAAATTTGATTATAAAAAAAATATTTTTAAACTTTCATCAGTTGGTGAAGATATGGGTTTATCTGGTCTAGTACTTAAATGTATGAAATGTAATACCGAAAGATCTTTAGATGGTATTTTTTCTGGACAATTAAAAGGAATTAAATGTTTAGGTAAAATGCCATGGATAAAACATGAGGATGGTATTAGAGACCACTCAGAAAAATGTGACCTAGAAGTAGAAGCTCGTCAGAGAGGAGCAGGTGATTTATACAAACCTATTCATTTATCTTCGCTAACCATACCTCCTTTTGATGAAAAATGTTTACAAATATTATACGACGCAAATTTAACAATGGACGAACTTTTTGATCCTAAATTTAATGATGAGGATAGAGTCTCATTCTTAAAAATTTCATTAAAAAGTTTTGATATAGATGATAACGAAATAAAAAAAATAAACGAAAAGCTGAAATGGTTTAAAGAATATCTCGAAAAAGATAGAGCAATATATTGGGAAGAATATCTAAGATTTATGGAAGAATTTAAAATTTCAGAAAGTTTGAAAGATTACTCACCAGATCGAGAAATGTTTGAAATCAGAGAACAAAAAATTGACGATCATCTATCAAAATATTTAAGTAAATTAGTTAAAGTAGTAAGATTAAGAGAAACCAGATCTTTGGTGGGTTTTACAAGAATTGTTGACGCTGAAGATTATAAAACTAATAAAAAAAATCCCACAACTGGAGAAGAATTCAAAATGGGAAAACTATTTAACAAGGATAATCAAAAAATTAATTGGTTACCAGCAATAGAAATTAGAGGTGAAGGAATTTTTATTTCACTAAATGAAAAAAGATTAGAAAAATGGGAAAAAAATAAAGCACTTATTAAAAGAGCATCAATTATTAATGAAAAATACATTGCAAGTATAGGTAAAAAAACTGAAAATATTATTGATATTACACCTCGATACTTATTAGTTCACTCACTTGCTCATTCATTAATATCTGAATTAGCAAAAGTCTGTGGTTACAATGAAGCTTCTTTAAGAGAGAGATTATATATTTCAGACAAAAAAGATGAAAAGATGTCTGGAATATTAATTTATACATCTTCAAGTGACTCAGAAGGTACATTGGGAGGTCTTTCAAGACAGGCTGATTTAAATAGATTTAAAAATATATTTCTAAATGCAATAAAATCTAAACATAATTGTTCTCAAGACCCACACTGTATAATGGGAATTAAATCTGCTTCTGAGCAATTTAATCACGCAGCATGTCATGCTTGCATGCTTCTTCCTGAAACATCATGTCAAAATTGGAATAGATTTTTGGATAGAGCAATGCTTAGAGGCGATATAAATGATGAATTTAAATCCTTTTTTGATTTCGAATGATAATACCTGAAAATTTTCCTTATACAGACAATCCTAGCAGAGATGCTGAAAAAATTGTTTTTGAAAAATTAAAAGAAATTTTTGGTAATGAAAAAGATTTTGATATTTATTATAATGTAGAAATAGATCATGGCTCTAGTTCAAATGTATATAGAGATGACTGGGAAATAGATTTTATCATTTTTAACGAAAAAATAGGTATTTTAATTATTGAGGTAAAAGGCGGAAATCCAATTGAATGGATTCCTTCCGAAGGTAAATGGTATTCTACGACAAGACACGGCAATAGAAATGAAATCAAAAATCCAATTAAACAAGCTAGAGATAACAAGTATGCATTAAAAGAAAAAATTGAGGAGATGTATGGAAAAAAAACACCCTATATTCCTTATGGTATTTTAGCTATTTTTCCAGATTCTGGATTGCCTAATTCATTAGGTGCTGGAGATAATATTTCAAATTATGTTGCTCATGATGAAATAAATAATTTGGGTAAAATTATAATAAAAAAAATGTTGGAAAAAAATAAACAAGAAGATTTTTCAGGTTCACGCGTAAGACTTTTTTTAAAGCAGATGTTTGCTAAGAAAATTAAATTTGAATTATCTCTAAAATCAAAACTCAAACATCAAAATAAGCAAATTATTGAGTATGACAAACATCAATTAGAAATATTAGAAGTTGTTGAAAAGCAAGATCGTTTAATTATAGAAGGTAGAGCTGGTACAGGAAAAAGTAAATTAGCAGAGGAAACTTCTAAAAAATTTGCTCAAAAATTTAAAACAGTATTATTTGTTTGTGGAGCTAATAAACCTTTCAAGGTTCAATTAAGTCAAATAATGAAAGATATTAAAAATGTTGATGTATTTCATTTTAGTGGTCTTTGCAAAGAAATGTATGATAAGGCAAAAATTACAGCAGAAGAGATTGAAGAAGTAATAAAAGATAAAAATTTAATTGATCTACCAATTTATGAGAAACATCAGCGATTACTTGAAAAATCAATTGAAAAAACAGGTATTAAATACGATGCTTTAGTCGTTGACGAGGGTCAGGATATAAACAAATCTCAATGGGACTCACTTTTAATGATTTTAAATGATCCATTTAAAAGTCCTGTATATATATTTCACGATAACAATCAAAAAGTCTATCATGAAAGTAATTTAGATTTACCAGATTTTCCAAAACATCCATTTATATTGAAAAAAAATTATAGAAATACTCAAGATATTTTTGCAGCTCAAAAATCATTCTACAAAGGTGAATCAACAACTTCAGAAGGCCCCAAAGGAGAAAGTGTAAAGTATTTTATTGCTCCAACTAGAGAAATAGCAGAAAGAAAAGTTATAAATTTAATAAATAAATACATAATTAATGAAGGTATAGATAAAAAAGAAATAGCTGTGCTTACTGGTAATAACCATGGTACTGGTACCAGTATTTTGGGGAATTACTTTTCCAAAGAATCTAATGGTAAAAAAAAAGATAATCTGTATTTTGTTAAAGCTGAGCAAAATGATGAAGATGAAATTGTTTTTGATAGTGTCAGAAGATATAAAGGCCTAGAAAGAGAGATTGTTATCTTATTTGATTTAGAGGATGCACTAAATAATCCGGAAGAAATGTATATTGGACTTTCGCGTCCTAAGTTAATATTGGATATAATTGGGACTGAGAAAAATATAGATATGTTAAAAAAAATCTCTGAAGAAAACTAAGAGATTTACTTTTGAATTGTTGGATTTTATAGCCATATTTAAGCCTTATATATCGGTAAAAGTATCTAAATAAAGTGGAAAAAAATAATCAAATCAACATAATCGACAAAGCAACTGAAAAAGCTCAAAAACAAATCGAAAAAGAAAGAAAAAACGAAGAAAGAAAATATATAGCCGAATGGTTTAGATACGTTGAATTAACAAGTAAATACCTAAAAAATAAACTTAACTAATTTTGAAAAAAAATATTTTAAATTATGCGCCTTATGTATCAAGTTTAGTACATAGCACTTACGCAAAATCTTATAATGTTATTCATGACCAAGTTTATGGAATAATAAAAGTTCCACAAAAATGGCTAGAGGATATTAAACACGTTGAGTTTAATGAATTATTAGCATCATCTATTGGACCTTTAGCTATATATTTTGGTTGGAAGAAAAGACATAAAGAAGAATTTGCCGAAATTGCATCAGGCACATTAACTTCTAGTTTTATACATGGTGATCCCATAGGTACTGTTACATCTATAGTAATTCTTGCTTATAGATATTCAAATTCTAATAATAAAAGTGAGTTAAGAAACTTAAAATGGGGTGTTATTAAAGGTGGATTATCTGTTAGTGCTTTTGCTTTAACCGTTAAAGCTATGGGAGTTTCTTTAATAAGTTTTTTAGTTGGAATTTGTATAGCAGCAATTGTTAGAAAAACTATTAGTTCATTGAGATTTTTCGAATATATTCAGTACTGCAGGTCTTTAAAGTTAAAAATACCAAAAATTAAAAAAATAATTTCTAGGAGAGAATTTTTAACACTCAATATATTTACACATAATAATGCTTGAAACATTTATTACCATCGAAGTAGCTGCATTTTTATTAGCATGGTATATATCTCAATAATAAGCAATGCTTGCTGAAATTATACTACTAGGATACTTGCCATTATTAATTTTTAGAATAATTAAAAATATCATCTTAAAAACACATTTCTGTCTAAATAAAAACAACTAAATAAATAAAACTTCTTAGTATGGTCGACTACATTTTTTATTTATGTGTTGATATTCTTATCTGGCTAGCAAAAATAACTGGAATTTCTTATGAATTTATAAATATTTTAATATTTGTGATCGGATATCCATTATTTGTTATTTTTTTAATAACAATTATTCATTGGCAATATAAAAAAATCAAAAAACTTAATAAAAAATTTAATATATGAAGCGTCTATTTTTTTTTATTTTTCTCCATTTAATTGTATTTTTAATATTAATTACTTCTTATGTTTACGCTGAAGATAAAGTGTTTGTTTGTAAACCTACTATAGCAGGACTTCAATTAGATAGCGGTAAGTATTACTTCGAAAACGAACATGATGATGATAGAACGCCATTTATAGACAAACTAACTACTACACAGTTCATTTTAAATAAAGAGAATATATTTTATAAAAATAATAAAAATAGAAGCTTTGAACAACTCATACCATATAAATCTTTCTTGAGTATAGATTTACCAAGTCACGATCTTAATTTGATATCAAAAGCCATAAAAATTTTTCAAAAATGGGATAAAGCATTAGATCTTCCAGCATTAACTAAAGACTTTGAAACATATATTTATCTTTATTCATTCAATCAAGAAGATGATAATTTAAATCATTCAATTAAGCGTATTAGTATTGATACTACAAATTTGATGACCTCCGAAATTACTGTACCGATGACTAGCAAAACACCGCCTTATTTTGTAGCCAGACTATGTAAAAATTCTAACTTGAAGGGGCTGAATTAAATTATGGGTAAATTAAACGTAAAATAAATAAGTAGGGGCGTTCTGTTTGCACTTGTAATTTAATTAGTTGCTGTTCCAAGTGAATAAATCAGCATCAAAAGGTATGTTTCTAAATTTAAGTAAAATTTTATATTTTTCTAATCTTTCTTCCTTCTTAAATTTCCTTAAGTAGTTGAGTATTTGATCATAAGTCAAACCCTTTAAGTATCTCTTTTTAACATCAACATACTCTTCATAATCCATACCACATATAGAAAATTTTTTTTTTGGGTCTATATGTTCAGCATAACTTATTCCATCTTTAGTTTCACTAAGGACGTCATAAAAACGAGCGATTTGATTATCTCTTTCAAAGAGAACATCTCTCCTGAAATCAAACAGTTCTAGTTGTTGCATATTTTGAAGTTATTATAGTTTTGATATCAACTTTAACAATTTTTATATTATTGAATAATAGTGGCAAAAATTTGTTGATTTGTTATTATTAAATTAGTCCTGATTTAAAAAAACTTTACTTGCTAGGACTATAAACAAAACGCTAAAGGAGAAAAATGAAACTAAAAATACAATCACTAAAAAACTATTTTAAATCAAAAAAAGATAGAGGTTTAAAACCAATATTTTTTGAAAAAATAGGGGACTCAAACACATCACGAGAGCAAAGGTTAAAAAATTTGATCAAAGTGCTTGAATCTCAAGGTTTTAAAATAAAAAATAAAAAATAAGTTCGTAAATTTTTGATTTAAAACTTCGTATAAACTTCGTGCCGTTTCTTATTTGATATTTGAATTGGAATAACGGTTTCCATTGGTTTAGGGGCGTTCTGTTGCCAGGTGCCCCGAACCCCGTATTTAATTAACTTTTAAAGAGATCAAGTGCTTCGTTTAAAAGTTCTTCTGATTTTGAATGGTCTCCATCAGAATGTGCTTTCATACCAGCATCATGGAGTTTTTGAGCTTGTTCAATTTTTGTTTTCACCTTTCCACCTAACATTGGACATGAGCCAGCGAAAGCAGAAGTTGAAAATATAATTAAAATTAAAGCTAATAGTATCTTTTTCATTAATATTCCTTTCTTTTTATATTTTAGTAGAGATAGTGATTAAGACAGAAAAATCACTGCGACTTTTTTTATTTTTTAAGGGTGCTTAACAGCAACTGCAGCTTTTCTTTTCTTTATTATCAGATTTAATTTCTTTTAAGTCTTTTTTTTGATCTTCAATAGCCTGTTTTTCTTTTAAAATTTTATCCTCGAAATACGCATAAAGCGAAGAAAAGCCTAACTTAGATGCCTTTTTTTCCTCATATCCTCTTCGGCCTTTAAGATTTTCAATTATGTTTAGTATTTCTTGATTTTGCATATTCTGCATCTTATATCGCAGCTTGTTTAATTGAAAGTTTTACTTTTCCTCTATCAAAGCCAATTACTTTAACTTTAACTTCATCACCTTCTTTTACAACATCTGTTACCTTTACAACTCTTTTATTAGCTAGCTCTGAAATATGAACAAGACCATCTTGTTTGCCTAAGAAATTTACAAATGCACCAAATTCCATAATCTTCATAACTTTTCCATTATAAATTTTATTTAGTTCAGCTTTTGCAGTTAAGTCTTTAATTATTTGCATTGCTTTATTTCTCGAGTCTTCATCTGGTGCTGCAACCGTCACCGTACCGTCATCTGATACGTCAACTTTTGCTCCTGACTTTTCAACAATCTCTCTTATAGTAGCTCCACCTTTTCCAATTACTGTTGCAATATCTTTTTTATCAACAGTGATTTTCTCCATCTTAGGTGTATGTTTTCCAACACTATCTCTTGATTTATTTAAAGCTTTATTCATTTCTCCCAAAATATGAATTCTTCCATCTTTTGCCTGTTTTAATGCTTGTTCCATAATTTCAAATGTTATTCCAGTTATCTTAATATCCATTTGAAGTGAAGTAATTCCATCTTTAGTACCAGCAACTTTAAAATCCATATCACCTAAGTGATCTTCATCACCAAGAATATCCGATAGAACACTAAAATCATCACCTTCTTTAATCAGTCCCATTGCAATACCAGCAACTGGTTCTTTAATCGGCACTCCTGCATCCATTAATGCTAAAGAAGATCCACATACAGTTGCCATTGAAGATGATCCGTTAGACTCAGTTATGTCTGAAACTATTCTAAATGTGTATGGAAAACTTTCTTGTGAAGGAAGTGAAGAACTTATTGCTCTCCAGGCTAATTTACCATGACCAATTTCTCTTCTACCAGTTCCAATTCTTCCTGTTTCTCCCACAGAAAATGGCGGAAAATTGTAATGAAGCATAAATCTTTCCCTTTTAAGACCGTCTAAACTTTCAATTCTTTGTTCATCATCTGAAGTTCCTAAAGTTGTTGTAACGATAGCTTGGGTTTCACCTCTTGTGAAAAGAGCAGATCCATGAACTCTGGGTAAAATACCTACTTCACAAACAATTTGTCTTACATCAGCAAGACCTCTTCCATCTATTCTATTTTTATTTTTAAGAATATCTGTTCTGACGATTTTCTTTTCAAGATTTTTAAGTTCAGAGTTAACATCTAGTTCAGAATAGTTTTCGTTTTCCTCATAAAGCTTTTTTGCTTTTTCAGAAATTTCAGAAATTTGATTTGATCTATCTTGTTTATCTTTTGTAGAGAATGCTTTTTTCAAGTCTTTCGTAAATTCTTCTTCCAGCTTTTTCTTTACCTCTGATAAATCTTTCTTTTCAACTGCCCATTCAGTTTTTCTACATTCTTTGGCGAGTTCCTCTATCATTTCAATAATTGGAATAAAATTTTCATGACCGAATTTTACTGCATTTAACATTTCTTCTTCGGATAATCCTTTTGCTTCAGACTCAACCATAAGTACGGCATCTTTTGTTCCTGCTACTACAAGATCTAACTTTGATTTTTCTAAATCTACTTTAGATGGATTTAAAACGTATTTACCATTTATAAATCCAACTCTTGAAGCACCAACAGGCCCAAGAAATGGCATTCCAGAAATTGCTAGAGCTGCTGAGGAGGCAATAATTGAAAGAATATCTGCTTCATTTTCTTTATCATAAGAAATAACAGTTGGTAGTAACTGTACTTCATTTTTAAATTCATCTGGAAATAACGGTCTTATAGGTCTATCTATTAGTCGAGAAATTAATGTTTCACTTTCAGTGGGTCTTGCTTCTCTCTTGAAATATCCTCCTGGAATTTTTCCGGCTGCATAATATTTTTCCTGATAATTTACAGATAGTGGAAAATAATCAACTTCTGGATTTACTTTTTTTGATCCAACAACTGTCGCTAAAACAACTGTTTCTCCACATGTTGCTATAACTGCTCCATCGGCCTGTCGTGCAATTTTTCCTGTCTCTAATTTTATTTTTTTACCATTTAACTCTATCTCTTTTTTAAATTCTTTAAACATTTTTTACTTTCTTATATTTAGTTTGCTAATTACACCTTTGTATGACTCTAATTTATTTTTTTTCAGATAATCTAAAAGTTTTTTTCTTTTATTAACAGCTTTCAATAAACCCACTGACGAATGTTTGTCTTTCTTAAACAAATTCATGTGTTTTGATAAAGTCTCAATTTTTTCAGTTAAGAGGGCAATTTGTACTTCTGATGAACCTGTGTCTTTATCATGAAGTGCTAATTCTCTAGATTTTTTACTCATATTTTTCCTGTCTGTTTGTTTTTTTAATTAAGTTTTCAATTTTTTCTGCATATTCAAATGACTCATCTTTAACAAATAATAATTTTGGAAGAAATTTCATTGAAATTTTTTTTGAAAGAGTTTTTCTAACTATAAACGAAAATTCTTTTAAAATGTCTATTATCTCATTTGCATTTTTACCTCCTAGCGGTAATACAAATGCTTTTGCAGTTTTTAAATCTGGGCTCATTCTAACCTCTGTTACAGTTATATTGCTTGTTTCAATGTTTGGTAATTTTGCTTCACCTCTCATGAATATATTGCCTAATGCTTGTTTTATCATTTCACCTACTCTTAATTGTCTTTGTGAAAGAGTTCTACTATTTTTTTTAGATCTCATATTCGTCTTTCTGTAATTTTAGAGTTATAGGCTTCAATTATATCGTTTTTTTGAAAATCATTAAAATCTTTAAGGGTTATTCCGCACTCAAGTCCTGCTGAAACTTGTTTTGCCTGATTTTTTTCTCTAAATATTGTGCTGATCTTTCCATTGTAAATAATCGTACCATCTCTAATAACTCTAGCATTCGAATCATTTAAGATTTCACCATCTATTACTTTTGATCCAGCTACTTTTCCTACCTTAGAAACTTTAAATATTTCAAGAATTTCTGCCGATCCAGTAATTTGCTCTTCAACATCTGGTGATAACAAACCCGACATTCTACTTTTAATGAAGTCTAATACTTCATAAATTATATTATATGAAAATATAGATATTTTCTCTTGCTCTGCTAGTTTTTTTGCCTCTTTAGTTGGTTTAACATTAAAAGCAATTAATAATGCATTTGAAGCTTTTGCTAAAGTTACATCAGTTTCAGTAATCATCCCAATGTCAGATAAAATTATTTTTGGATTTATCTCGTCATGTTTAATCTGCATAACAGCACTTATTATTGCTTCTGACGATCCGTGAACATCAGATTTAATAATGATATTTAATTCCTCAGATTTTTTATCTTTAAACGCGGAGTCTTGCGTTGCAAAAGTTATTGGATTTTTGCCAATCTTTGACTCTTGAATTCTAGCTTCACATAATGATTTGGCCTCCTTCTCACTTTCCAGAACTATGAAATCATCACCTGACTTTGATGCTCCGTTAATTCCCAAAACTTCAACTGGTGATGCAGGGTATGCCTCCTCAACGTTTTGTCCTAAATCATTTATTATCGCTCTTACTTTTCCCCATTTCGAACCGCTAACAAAATAATCACCCTTTCTAAGTGTCCCATTTGTTATAATTATATTTGCTATTGGACCTCTCCCGATATCTACTTTGGATTCTAAAACAACAGCGTTAGCTCTTACTTTATAATCTGCTTTTAAATCTAGTAACTCTGATTGCAAAATTACTGACTCAATTAATTTAGAAATATTTTGTTGTGACTTTGTTGAGATTTCAACCATTAAAGTATCACCTGATAATTCTTCAGCTATTAATTCATATTCTAGCAACTGATTTTTCACTTTTTGAGGATCAGCCTCAGGTAAATCACATTTATTAATTGCAACAACAATTGGGACCTTTGCTGCTTTTGCATGTTTTATAGATTCAATAGTTTGAGGTTTAACACCATCATCGGCTGCAACCACAAGAACAACTATATCAGTTAGTTTAGATCCTCTGGCTCTCATTTCAGTAAACGCTGCATGACCAGGTGTATCAATGAATGTAATCTTACTTGAATTATGTTTGATTTGATATGCACCAACATGCTGAGTGATGCCCCCAAATTCTCCTGAAACTACATTTGCTTTTCTTAAAACATCAAGTACCGATGTTTTTCCATGGTCTACGTGCCCCATAACAGTAACAATAGGTGGTCTACTTTTTAAATTTTCTGTCTTCACCTCTTTTATTTTTTTAATAATTTCTTCAGCTTTTTCTTCTTTTATAGGGCTATGACCAAACTCTTTTACAAGATACTCAGCTGTATCGGAGTCTATCGAATGGTTAATTGTGGCTGTAACTCCCATTCCCAGAAGGTGTTTAATTATGTTACTAGATTGTTCAGCCATCCTATTTGCTAATTCTCGTATAGTAATTACTTGAGGTATGTGCACTTCTCTTTTAACTGGTTTTAAATCTTCTCTTGAGTTCTCTTTTTGGATATTCCTATTTTCTTTTTGTTTTGCTCTTTTTAGAGATGCTATACTTCTTGCACGTCCTTCTTCATCACCACTTAAGGCTCTCGAAACTGTTAATTTTAGTTCTCTTCTTTTAGAGCCTGCTTTACCCTTTATATCTTTCTTTTCAGGATCTGCTTTTAATCTTCTAGTTGCTCTTTGCTCTGCAAGTTTTCTTTTCTCATAATCATTCGATGGAGTAGTTGGTTTTTCAAAACTAGATGTTTTTAATTGAGCATTATTATGTTTTTTTTGATTGAAATCTTGTCTACTAAAGTTAGAGGATCTTTTATTTGAAAACTTATTATTTTTTTTTTCAATTAATACAGAGTTTTTACCTTGGGTTTTTGCTCTCTCAATATTTGAGATAGATTTCTTTAAATTTCCCGATAATTTTAATTTGATTTTTTTTTTTTCCATAACTCATCTTTCAATCTTTATAAATTTTACTTCTTGCTGACATAATTAAATCATCAGCTTCTTTTTTTGAGAGAGCAAAATCCTCTAAAAAGCCTTTTATTTTAACTCTCTCTCCTTTTACAATATCATAACCCCCAGTTAATTCGTCTGATGCAAGGTCTGCGAAATCATTTAACGTAAGAATTTTTTGTTCACCTAGAGTAACTAACATTCCTGGAGTAAGCCCCTCTTGATTTATTAAATCATTTTCAAGTCCAAGTTCTTTAATTTTTTTTGAAATTTCCTCTTGATCTTTTTTATAAAATTCTTGTGCTCTTTCTAATAATTCTTTAGCTGTATCTTCCTCAATGCCTTCTATTTTTACTATATCTTCTACAGATGAATCTTTTAAATCATCAATTGAAGAAAAACCTTCAGCAACTAATAATTGACCTAGCGTTTCATCTAATTCTAAATTTTTTACAAAATTTTCTGTCTTTTCTTTAAATTCAACTTGTCTTCTCTCAGAGTCCTCTTGATCTGTCATTATGTTAATTTCGTAGTTCATCAACTTAGTTGCTAATCTTACATTTTGACCTCTTCTACCAATCGCTTTACTTAAATTTTCTTCGGTAAGAATTACATCTAATTTTTTATTTTCTACATCAACATTTACTCTTTGAACTTCTGCTGGAGATAAAGCATTTGATACTACTACAGCTGGATCCTCTGACCAATTAACAATATCTATTTTTTCACCTTGTAATTCATTTACAACCGCCTGTACTCTGCTTCCTCTCATACCTACACATGCTCCAACTGGATCTAAAGAATTATCTATTGCTTTTACACAAATTTTTGCTCTACTGCCTGGATCTCTAGCAGATGAAATAATTTCAATTAAACCATCGTATATCTCTGGTACTTCTTGTATAAATAGTTTTTCCATAAATTTAGGATGTGCTCTTGATAAAAATATCTGTTGCCCCCTAGGTTCTCTTCTCACATCACTACAGTATGCTTTAACCCGATCTCCAGCTTTAATATTCTCTCTAGGAATCATCTCATTTTTTTGGATGATTGCTTCTGTTCTACCAAGGTCAATTATTACGTTTCCAAATTCTAGTCTCTTAACGATCCCACTTAATATAGTATCTTTTTTATCAACGAAATCATTAAACTGTCTTTCTCTTTCTGCCTCTCTAACGTTAAAACTTATTACTTGTTTTGCAGTTTGAGCAGCTATTCTGCCGAAATCGAATGTGGGTAAAGTTTGGAGAACAGTATCCCCTATTTTTTTATCTTTATATTCTTCGCCTAAGTTATGCGCTTCTCCCAAACTTATCTCTGTATTTATATTTTCGGGATTTTCAGTAATTAATAATTTTCTAAAAATACCAATATCTCCACTTTCTCTATCAATTTTCACTTCAATTTCATTCTCTTGGCCAAACTTAGACTTAGCAGCTTTTGCAATACCAGTTTCCATAGAGTTGATAATAATCTCTTTATCAATAGATTTTTCTAATGCAACCGCCTCAGCAATTCTAATTAGCTCTAATTTATCTGCTCTTCTATTTAGCATTTATACCTTATAAAAAAAAATGGGCCGAAGCCCATTTTTGAAATTTCAATAATGTGATTTGAATATAGGTATTTTTAATAAATTATCAACTTTATTTACTTTATTTACTTTTGAAATACAGACGCTTTGTCAGTTTTTTCCCATGAAAATGAGCCATCATTTTCTGGATCTCTTCCAAAATGTCCATAAGCAGCCGATTTTTCATAAATTGGCTTATTCAATCCTAACATTTCTCTTATCCCTCTTGGACTCAGATCAAAATTTTCCTTTATAAGTTTTTCAACATGTAAATTTTTATCCTCATCATTACTAAATAAGTCAACATATATTGATAAAGGTTTTGAAACTCCAATTGCATAAGCAAGTTGAATTAAACATTTGTCTGCAATTTTAGATGCAACTATATTTTTAGCTAAATATCTTGAAGCATATGCTGCAGATCTATCTACTTTTGTAGGATCTTTACCTGAGAAAGCCCCTCCGCCGTGTGGTGCCGCACCGCCATATGTATCAACAATTATCTTTCTTCCTGTTAATCCACTATCTCCATCAGGTCCTCCAATTACAAAATTTCCAGTTGGGTTAATATATATTTCATTTTCATCAAGATTTCCTAATAAATTTTTTGGGATAGATCTTTCAATATATGGCATGCAAAGTTCTTTGACATGAGCTAAGTTAACATCTTTTGAATGCTGTGTGGATATCACCACTGATTTTACATCTTTTGGGACTCCATCTTTATACTCAATAGTTATTTGACTTTTAGAATCTGGTTCTATTCCTTTTAACTTTCCAGATTTTCTATCTTCGGCCATCAATCTTAAAATTCTATGTGAAAAGTGAATAGGAGCTGGCATGAGTACATCAGTCTCATTACATGCGTAACCAAACATTATTCCTTGGTCTCCAGCACCTTCATCTTTGTTTCCGGAAGAGTCAACACCCATAGCTATATCAGCCGATTGAGAATGCAAATGACTTTCAATTTTAGTTGCTTCCTTGTAAGTAAAACCCTCCTGATCATATCCAATATCTTTAATACAATCTCTGACCTTTGATATTAATTCATCTTTTTTGATATCTGGGCCTCTTGTTTCACCTGCTAATACAACTTTATTTGTCGTTGTTAACGTTTCACATGCTACCCTTGCTTGAGGTTCCATGCCTAAATAAGTATCTACAACCATATCTGAAATTCTATCACAAACTTTATCAGGATGTCCTTCTGATACAGATTCGCTAGTGAACAAATAATCTTTTTTCATTTTATTTAATCTCCCTATTTGTATTTAAAAAAAAAATTAAGCTAATATAAATAATGATAAAATAAAAGAATATATTGTTCCTATATTTAGAAAAGAAAGTTTTTTTAGGGTTTTTTATTTGATTAATTTCAATTACTCCCTCGTAAGTTGACTCTAATATTTTAGATGCTACCCCGTTTGGATTTATTAAAGCTGATATGCCACTATTAGTCGACCTAATTACACTTTTTCCCTCCTCTATAGATCTGAAAATTGAATGAGAAAAATGCTGATGGGGTCCAATTGATTTTCCAAACCATCCATCTTCTGAAATATTAACAATGAGATCATAATTTTTTTTTTTTGTGAGATCGCCTGAGTAAATTATTTCATAACAAATTAAAGGCAAGAAACTTATATCAAATTCTTGTTTTTTTAAGTCTATTATATCTCTTTTTTTTCCTTTGTAGTATGATTTATAATAATTGGTAATAGTTTTCGCGCCAACATTTTTTAAAAAATTTTCTAACGGCAGAAATTCACCAAAAGGTACTAATTTATTTTTATTATAAGAACTAATTATATCTAGATTATTATTAACTACTGCCAAAGAATTAAAGGTCTTTTTATTATCCGAATCATTTATGCCAAATATAATTAAATGTTTTTTACTAAAGTTTTTAGAAAAAATATTTTTATATCTTTTTAAGTTATCCAATTCTGTACTAGTAAATACTCCCTCAGGCCATATAAATATAGTTTTAATTTCTTTATCAGGCTTACTTAATTGTATTAAGCTTTTAAGAATTTCTTCTTCATTATCTGTATAGTAAAATCTTTCAATATCAATTTTTGGAGAAACAATCTTTATAACAAAATTATTTTTTTTTATAGAACTATACTTTGACTTATTTATTGAAAGTTGACCAAATATTATCCCTGAAATTGTTAATAATCCGAATAAAATTAAAAAATGCATATCAAACTTATTTTTCTTTAAATAAAAAAACGAGGGTAAAGTAAATAGTGTAAGACATAATAAATTAAAAGAGTAGGTTCCTGTAAATGATAATATTTGTAATAAAGGTAAAAACTCAGAGAAAGAAAATGAAATTAAGTTCCAGGGAAAGCCAGATAAAATATGACCTCTTAAAAACTCTGATATAGAAAACAAAGTTGAAAAAGCAAGCACTAATGAAACGTTACTAAATTTTTTAAAATATGAAAAAATAAATGTAGCTAAACCATAAAATATGCCAAGAAATGATGGGATTAATAAAATTGCTATAGGTATTAATACTTTAAAAGTTTCATCAAATGTTAAAGATATAGTTATCCAATACAGACTTGATAAGAAATAACCAAAACCAAAAATCCAGCCATAAAAAAAATTTTCTATTTTTTTTAATTTAAACCTTTGTTTTACCAACAATACAAATAAAGATGGAATAGTAACAAAATTAATTAAAAAAAAATTATATGGAGGAAGACTAAAAGAACTAAACACCCCAATTAATAAAACAAATATGTAGGATAGTAATTTTTTTTTGGGAATTTTTTTCAAATTTTATTTTTCACCAGATTAAAAAGTTTTATTTCCTCTTTATTCATTTTTTCAAAATCTTTATTTTTTTTATGATTGTATCCCATTAGGTGTAAAAAACCGTGAATAAAAATCTTTGTAACTTTTTCTTTGAATTCAATAATATTTATTTTTTTGGGTTTATTCATAAATTCATAACTTATTATAATATCGCCTAAATAAAAAATTTTATTATTAACTTTTTTGTTTATCGGGAAAGATAATATATCAGTAGGTTTATTTTTTTTTCTAAAAATTTTATTTAGTTGTTTTATTTTTAAATTATTTGATAATAAAACAGTTACGATTGTCTTTTTATTTTTAAATCTATATTTTTTTGGTAAATTTTTTAATATTCTATTAAATAATTCAGATCTATTCGTTATTTTTTTTCCCCACGCTGAGTTATCAACTAAAACTTCAGCTTTAATCATCTTTTTGATTTGAATAAGCTTTTACAATTTTTGATACAAGTGGATGTCTTACAACATCAGTATGATCAAAATCAACTACTGAAATTTCATCTAAATGACCTATCAGATTTTTAGATCTGTTTAATCCTGACAATGACTTATTTGGTAAATCTATCTGGGAAGGATCGCCATTAATAACAATTTTTGAATTTTCGCCAATTCTTGTTAAGAACATTTTAATTTGTGTATCAGTTGCATTTTGTGCTTCATCTAAAATTGCAAAAGAATTTTTTAAAGTTCTTCCTCTCATAAATGCTAAAGGTGCAATTTCTATATCTCCAATTTCAATTTTTTTTTGAATTTTTTCAAAATCAAGCAAATCATATAAGGAGTCATAAAGCGGTCTTAAATATGGATCAACTTTTTCTCTCATATCGCCAGGCAAAAAACCGAGTCTTTCTCCAGCTTCGACTGCAGGTCTAGACAAAATTATTCTCTCAATTTTTTTTTCTAAAAGCATAGTCAATGCCACTGCCACTGCTAAAAAAGTTTTTCCTGTTCCTGCAGGTCCTGTGGAAATTACAATTTCACTCTCTTTTAAAGCTCTTAAGTATCTCTTTTGCTTTTCAGATCTCGGTATAACCGATTTTTTTGGTGTTTTGATAATATAATCAATTTTTTGGCCAGTATTAATTTTTTCGTTTATCATGAATCTATTTACTGAGGATAATATATCTTTTTTTTCTATGGTTCCATTATTTATAAATTGGTCAGATAGAAATACGATTGCATTTTTTATAACTTCATTTTTCTTTTGATCGCTTTTGATGATGATTGAATTTCCTCTAAAATATAAACTTGTTCCTGTTATCTTCTCTAGCTGCTTCAAATTTTCATTAAATTCACCAACAACTCCCATTAATAAACTGTTGTCTTGAAATATAACACTTACACTTTCATTTTCTGAGTAAACAAACTTTATTTTACTTTTAAGATTAAGTGAAGTTTTGTTCAATTTTATGCTGCCTTAATTGTTTTTTTTCTGTCAATTTCACCAAATAAAGTATTTTGATTAGATTTGCTAATCTTAACTTGAACAATTTTTCCAATTAAATTTTTATTGCCTTCTACTATTACTGAATTCATATATTCATTTCTGCCAAAAAATTTATTTTGCCCCTTGATCTCATTTTCTATCAAAACATCTATGTATTTATTTTCTAGAGACTTGTTTTTCATTTTTTGATATCCAAATAATTTTTCTTGAATAATTTTAAGTCTATTTTTTGTAATTTTGTCATCGATGCGTTTTAGCTTTGATGCAGTTGTGCCAGGCCTCGCACTAAAGATGAAAGAATACGAATTAATAAACTTTATTCTATCTATTAATTTAATTGTATTTTCAAAATCTTCTATTTCCTCTCCAGGATATCCAATGATAAAATCACTAGAAAATTCGATTTGACAATTAATTTCTTTAAGAAAATTAAAGACCGAAATATAATCCTCTACTTTGTGCTTTCTATTCATTGATTTTAAAATCTTGTTTGAACCTGACTGAATAGGTAAATGAACAAGCGGCATCAGTTTTTTTGAATTTTTATAACAATCTAATAAATCCTTAGTCATGTCTCGGGGATGAGATGTTGTGTAACGTATTCTACCAAGACCATCGATCTTTTCGAGTGACATAATTAAATCTGAAAGTCTAAATTCTTTATTAACATTTTTATAATTGTAAGCATTTACATTTTGACCTAGTAAAATAATTTCTTTTGACCCATTTCTAACCAATATTTCGGCCTCATTTATTATTTGATCATAAGGTCTAGAATATTCAGGTCCACGTGTGTAGGGTACTACACAAAAATGACAAAATTTATCGCATCCTTCCTGAATTGTTAAAAAAGAGGAAACTTTACTTTTTTTATTTTGTATTTTGCTCAAGTAATTAAATTTCTCTATAGTTTCAAAATCTGTAATTTCATTTTTTGATTTATTTTTTTGAAACTTCAAAATACTTTCATTTAATTTATGATAGGATTGTGGTCCAATTACCAGATCAATATAAGGTTCTCTTTTAAGCATTTCATTATTTTCTGCTTGAGCAACACAACCTGCAACTATTACTAATGGTTTATTTTTATTTAGAAACAATTCTCTTACTCTTCCGATTTCATGGTAGACTTTTTCTTTGGCTTTGTCTCGTATATGGCATGTATTCAAGATAAAACAATCTGCTTTCTTTAAATCTTCAGATTTTTCATACCCAATTATTTTTAAAGCATCTACAATTTTTTCAGAATCGTAAACATTCATTTGACAGCCGAATGTTTTCACAAATACTTTTTTTGACATTAATAATTAATTTTTTTTAACACCGTAAAGCTCAAGTTTGTGATCCACTAAATCATACCCGTGTTTTTCAGCAATTTTTCTTTGAAGTTCTTCAATTTCATGGTCTACAAATTCTATTATTTCTCCAGTTTTAATATCTATTAAATGATTATGATCGTCATTAATTTCATACCTAGCTTTACCACCCTTAAAATCATGTTTTGTTAAAATTCCTGCTTCCTCAAAAAGTTTTACAGTTCTATAAACTGTTGCAATACTTATTTTTGAGTCAATTTTAGATACTCTTTTGTAAAGTTCATCAACATCTGGATGATCTGACTCACCGTAAGTTTCTTTCGACTCTGAAATAACTCTGGCTATAGTTTTTCGCTGATCAGTCAGCTTTACACCTTTTTCAATACATTTTTTTTCTATCATTTCTGACATTTATTAATTTAACTCTAATAAAGAGGTTTAATCAAATTTTTTTTAATATTAAATTTGTCACATAAATCGGGTAATTTTTTAAAATGATAAATTTTATTTGAGTTATCTGATGAAATATATTTATTTCCTTGATCTAAAAAGTCCTCGTAACTAAATGAATAATAGTCAATTTTTTTTGATAAATTTATAGCTTTAACTATAGATAAAGAACTTCTTATTCCAGCATAACTACCAGGGCCCCTATTGACGTATATTCTCTTAATATTATTTAAAGAAATTTTATACTTTGATAAAAATTTATCGATTAAAATAATTAATTTATCATAATTCTTTTTACTATTTATATAAGTAGATGTATAAAGATTTTTATTGAATATGAGGGCCAATAATATTTTTTTTCCAGTTGCATCTATTATTAAAATTTTCATTTTATTATCTATACTTACATTTAGTTCAAAATCAGAGGAAAATGAAAGCAAATTTTTTTCCAATGATAAAGGTATTTTGTCAATAATGTATCATAGATTTGATGAAATTAAGTATCCATCAACAAATATTCGAATGGAAGTTTTTAGAAAGCACATGGATATTATTTCTAAAAAAAATTATAATTATTTAAATCCTAAAGATTTTGATAAAAAATTTTCTGAAAGGAAAATAAAAAAAAAAATTTTAATTACTATAGATGATGGATTTTCATCATTTTATGAAAAAGCGTGGCCATATTTAAAGGAAAAACAAATACCTTTCATATTATTTATATCCACTGAATCTATAGGTAAAAATGGATATATGAATTGGGATGAAATAAAAGAAATTGAAAAAGAGCGTTTTGCTTTTATTGGAAATCATTCTCATTCTCATGATTACTTATTGGATTTAAGCTTTGAGAAATTTAAATCAGATATAATTAAATCAGTAGAAATTTTTGAAGATAACTTGGGATATAATCCAATATTTTTTTCTTATCCTTTTGGAGAGTTTAGCAAAAAACAATTATCATTTATAAAAAAAAAATTTAAATACGGATTTGGACAACATTCTGGAGTAATCGATGTAAATAAAGATCCTTTTGAACTTCCAAGATTTCCGATAAACGAAAAATATGGTGATTTAGAAAGGTTTGAATTTATTATAGATTTATTGCCCTTGGAATATAAAAATGTAATCCCTAAAGATAAATATATTACAAATAATAACCCACCAAAATTAGAAATTACTTTTTTTGAGGATCAAAAAAATTTAGAAAATATTAATTGTTTTTCAGATGAAGGTAACAATTGGAAACAATCAAAAATAAAATTTCAAGATAATAAATTGTTTGTAGATTTTTCTGATAAATTTCTTTTTAGAAGAGGAAGAATAAATTGTTCTCTTAATGACAAAGAAGGTTGGAGATGGTTTGGTTTGCAGTTCTCTATTAGACTAAACTAAATAATACTTTTCAATTGAAGGCTTGTGGGTAATAATTTTACTTTATCAAAGTCCTTTAGATTGTTTTGCTTGATAATTTGTTTTAGTATTTTTGTATATTCTTTTCCCGTAGCGGCGTATTTGTCCAAATAATCTGCCAACAATAAACTATCTAATTCTTCATCATTATCTCTCATGTTTGCTCTTTCCGATCTAAACGTTTTATAGCTTCCGTGTGTATTAAGATTTCTTTGATACGCTCTAACCGATGCTTTTAAAACTTTAAATTTCATTACTTTATGTTTTGAATCCTCTGAGTCGACTCCAGCAGGTTTAATACCTTCTCCTGACCAAGTCCATTGACCAAACAGTGCGTTTCCTTCAATCGCAAATCTAGATGTGCCCCATCCGGTTTCTTTTGCAGCTTGTGCTATTGCCAAAGAGACTGGAACAATATCCATTCTCACTTTAAGTGTTGATAGGTCTTTATTTAAAACCCCGTACTGCTTAAACTTAGAATTTAACCATTTTTTCTCCAAGTCTGAGTTCATGTTCTTATTCAGAATTTTAAAAAGTTTTTTTCTGTCGATCTTTATCCTATTATTTTCCTCAAGAATTAAAGGCAAAACAATTTTTATAAATAAATTTTTTTTTTTTTTTGTACTTTCAATATTTTTTATTTCAGTAGGTAACAAAGAAAGATTTATAGGTTTTACAATTTGATTTTTTCTCACATTATCAAGGCTATATTTTGTATCTTTAAATAATTGTTTAATTGTTTCAGCACTTAATCTAACTGTATCTGTTGGAACCTCTTCAATTGAAAAAACATCTTCAAATAAATTTTCTATATCGAGCCCTTCGTCAACGCTTTTTTTTTCTATTGATTTGCCATCAAGAACTTTCTGGAAATTAACATTTGAATTATTATTTACTGTTAGTTTGCTCACTTTTATATTTTCTTTAATACCCACTGATAGAGGTACTAAAGTAAAAATTAAAATTATAAACAAACTGCACAATGTAGTAAAATAGAAGCTTTTTAAATCTTTTAAAAAAAAATTATTCTTTTTTTTTTTAATCGTAAATCCTTTTTCAAGGAGAATTTTTTTTATTGTATTTAAATTTATTTTTTTATTTTTAAGCATTTAATTATTTCACTCGGCCTCTACTCCTTTTACATTTGGAATATAATGCTTTAGCAAATTTTGTACTCCTTGCTTTAAAGTAATTGTTGAACTAGGACATCCAGAACAACTACCTTGGAGTTTTACTTTTACTATTCCATCTTTATAATTCAAAAACTTAATATCTCCTCCATCATTTGCTACAGCTGGCTTTACCTTAGTTTCTAAAACGTGAATAATTTTTTTTTCAATATCTTTATAGTTCGTGTCATTAATTTTATTTAAATTTTTATCAATTATTAATTCATTCCCTTCATCAAAAAATTCATTAATTAACGAAATAACAATATGTTTTATATCTTCCCAGTCGGTATTATTATTTTTATTTACAGATAAAAAATCTGAACCAAGAAACATACTTTCTACACCATTGATAGATAAAATATTTGTTATCAGATGATTGTCTACAATATCTTTATTAGAAAACTCCATTGACTCAGCATTTGAAATTACTTTACCGGGTAAAAACTTAAGTGAGTTTGGATTTGGTGTTTTTTGAGTTTGAACAAACATATTAATTATATATAGTTATTAATACTTAAATTTGAAGTATTTTTTTTAAAAACCTATTTTTTGTTTGATATCATTTACCTTTTTTCTAGCGATTTTTTCAGCCTCAATTGATCCAGTTTTTAGTATATTATCAATATATTTTTCATCTTTTAAGAGTTTTTTAATTTCATTCGATATAGGATAGATTTTTTCTACTAAAATATCAGCTAAATTATTTTTAAATTCTGAAAAATTTTTTCCTCTAAAATCATTTATCGTTTTATTTAAATTTTGGTTTTGAATACTAGAAAATATCCCATAAAGATTAACTAACTCTGGTCTTTTGATTATATCATTATCATTTTGTGGAAGTTGTGCACTGTCTGTTTTTGCTCTTTTTATTTTATTTACAATTTGATCTTTATCGTCTGTTAAATTAATTCTACTTTGGTCAGAAGGATCCGATTTACTCATTTTTTTAGTTCCATCTTTTAAACTCATTATTCTAGAAAAATTTTCTTGTATCAATGGTTCTGGGGTAATTAAAAAATTAGGACAGTTGAAATCCGAATTAAATTTTTGAGCTATATCTCTAGTAAGCTCTAAGTGCTGTTTTTGATCTTCTCCCACAGGAACATGTGTTGCATCATATAAAAGTATATCTGAGGCCATAAGTATTGGATAAATATAAAGACCGACGCTCGCTTTCTCTTTATCTTTTCCAGCTTTTTCTTTAAATTGAGTCATCCTATTTAACCATCCCATTCGTGCCACACATCCTAATAACCATGCACCTTCAGCATGTGAGGAAACCATAGATTGATTAAATATAATACTTTTTTTTGGATCTAAGCCACTTGCTAAAAATGCGGCTGTTGTTTCTCTTATATTTTTCTTCAAAAATTTAGGATCCTGCTTAACAGTTATTGCGTGTAAATCTACAACGCAATATATACAATTGTTCTTGATATCTTTCTGTAAATCAACAAATTTTTTTATTGCGCCTAGATAATTTCCTAAATGCAAGTTGCCAGTTGGTTGAACACCAGAAAAAATTTTTTTCGACATGTGAATCAGTACTTTAATTTAATATCAGACATTTTAAAAGCTTTTGTAAGGATTGAAATAAGCATGTAGATTATAAATGTTAAAAAAATAATTAAAATTATTGTTAAAAGTTTGTATTGACTCTCATAAATCAATAAATCATTAAAATATCTAATTAATTGATAAAATAAAAATGAAGTTATAATTGATGAAAAAATTATTTTAAAAATAGAAAAACTTAAAGTACTATCTAAAACAAAGTATTTTTTTTTTATTAAATATCCAAATAATATAATAGCATTAAACCATGATGATATCGTCGTAGCTATTGGAATTATAATAAATCCAATATCTGAAAAAAAATATAAGCTAATACAAACATTTATAGTTACTGAATAAATAGAAATAATAAATGGAACTTTGGTGTTATGTCTTGCAAAAATATAACTTGAAAACACTTTAATTAAAGCAAAAGCAGGTAATCCGTAAGCAAAATAGAATAAAGCCTTAGACGAATTTTTTACACTAGAATAATCAAATGAGCCATATCCAAAAAGTGCAGAAGTAATTTGTTCAGAAGAAATTAAAAGGGCAAATGTTGCAGGCAGACACAGAAATAAACTTAATTCTAAGGATTTATTTTGAATAAATTTTATTTTTTTTAAATTATTTTGCTCAACGTACTTACTCAAATTTGGTAATAAAACAGTTCCTATAGCAATTCCTGCAATTGCTAGATTAATTTGATATATTCTATCAGCATAATAAAGATATGAAACAGCGCTTGCTTGAAAAGAAGCAATAATGGTGCCGATTAAAATATTTATTTGTGTGACGCCAGATGAAAAGATACTAGGGATTAATTTCTTAAAAAAAAACTTTAATTTTTTATCAAATCTAATTTTAAACGAAAATTTTGGAAAATAATATTTTCGAGTAAAAAAAATTAAGAATAATAATTGAACAATACCTGCTATGGTAACAGCATAAGATAAATAATAGACAAGTACATCATTTAAATAATTTGAAAAAAGAAGTGTTAAAATTAAAAATATATTTAGAATTATAGGTGCGGCAGATGCTACTGCAAACTTATTAAATGAGTTCAGAATTGCACCAAAGAATGAAGACAGACTGACGAATATGAGGAATGGAAAAGTAATTCTGGTCAAGCTTATAGTTGTTTCCAATTTTTCACCGCTGTCTGAAAAGCCTGGAGCAATTAGAAAAACAAAGGCAGGCATAAATATTTCTATCAGCAAGACAAGAAATAGGAGACTTAGTGCAAGAAAGTTAAACACATTATTAGCAAATTTTTTAGCATTTTCTTTTCCTTTGTCTAACTCAGACATGTAGCTTGGTACAAAAGCAGAATTAAAAGTACCTTCAGAAAAAAGTCTTCTGAATGTGTTGGGTATCCTAAAAGCAACAAAAAAAGCATCTGCTATTGGGCTTGAGCCTAGATAAATTGCGATTAATACGTCCCTGAGGTATCCAAGAATTCTACTGATAAGAACAAAGAAACTATATGTGCTTGTTGACTTAATTAGATTCATAAATCATATTAGTCTTATAAATTAGTTCTATTTGTATATCTATTTAATAAAAAATGAAAAAAAATAAAATTGAACATTACTCTGATAAAGAAGCTCTTGATTTCCATCATAATAATAAATCAGGCAAGATTGAGATTATATCATCAAAACCAATGACTACTAAAAGAGATTTAGCTCTAGCTTACTCTCCTGGTGTAGCAGCACCAGTAAAAGCAATATCAAATAATCCAGAGGCAGCATACGACTACACCAGCAAGGGTAATTTAGTTGCTGTAATAAGCAATGGTTCAGCAATTTTAGGTATGGGTAATCTTGGTGCACTCGCATCTAAGCCTGTTATGGAGGGTAAAGCAGTTTTGTTTAAAAGATTCGCTGACATTAACTCAATAGATATAGAAATAGACTCATCAGATTCAGAGGAGATTATTAAAAGTATAAAAAGCATTGCAGGAAGTTTTGGTGGCATAAACTTAGAAGATATAGCTGCTCCAGACTGTTTTATAATAGAGGAAAAATTAAAAGAAATATTGGATATTCCAGTTTTTCACGATGACCAGCATGGCACAGCAATAATAACAACCGCAGCACTAATTAATGCATTAGATATCTCAAAAAAATCAATAAAAAATATTAAAGTGGTTGTAAATGGTGCTGGAGCATCTGCCATTGCTTGCACAAATTTACTCAAAAAAACAGGAGTTCCTTCAAAAAATATTATTATGATAGATAGTAAAGGTGTTATTTTTAAAGGAAGAGAAAATTTAAATAAGTGGAAAGTTATTCATGCAATCGATACTAAAAAAAGAACACTTGAAGATGCAATTGAAAGTGCAGATGTTTTTTTAGGGCTTTCGTCTAAAAGTATTTTATCAAAAAAAATGGTTAAAAAAATGTCTAATAATCCAATAATTTTTGCATGTGCAAACCCTGATCCAGAAATAACTCCTGAAGAAGTGGAGGAAGTTAGGAAAGATGCAATTATTGCAACCGGTAGATCTGATTATCCAAATCAAGTAAATAATCTTATAGGATTTCCATATATATTTAGAGGCGCACTTGATGTGAGAGCAAAAACTATCAATGAGGAAATGAAAATAGCTGCAGCGAATGCCATAGCTTCATTAGCGAGGGAAAGGGTACCTGACGAAGTGGTCGCTGCAATGGGAGGAGACAGACCGTCATATGGTAAAGACTATATAATTCCATCCACTTTCGACCCAAGATTAATAAGTGTAATACCTGTTGCTGTCGCTAAGGCTGCTATGAAAACTGGTGTAGCCAGAAAAAAAATAGAAAATTTTGAAATTTATTCTGAACAATTAAAGCAAAGGCTAGATCCTTCCGTTACAATTATGCAAGGTATAAATAGTCAAATTAAGAAAAATCAAAAAAGAGTGGTTTTTGCCGACGGGGAAGATGAAGAAACTTTAAAAGCTGCTATTGCATTTAAAAAGGGTGGTTTAGGAGTTCCAATTATAGTTGCTAAAGAAGAAATAATTAAAAAAAAATTAAAAGATATTGGTTACAGTGAAAACCTTGATATTGAAATAATTAACTCAAAAAACAAAATTTTACGTGAAAAATATGTAAAATTTTTATTTGAGAAATTGCATAGAAAAGAAGGCCTTCTTGAAAGAGATTGTGATAAATTAGTAAGAAATGATAGAGTAGTTTGGGCATCATGCATGGTCGAATGTGATGATGCAGATGCAATGATAACAGGAAATACAAGAAAATATTCATCATCTCTCAAAAAAGTTATCAAAGTAGTTGATGCAAGGCCTGGTGAAATTATGTTTGGTTTGAATATGATAGTAAACAAAGGTAAAACTGTATTTATAGCTGATACTACAGTTCATGAATATCCAACCTCAAAACAGATGGCAGAAATCGCGATCTCTGCTTCAAGAGTTGTAAGATTGTTTGGATTTGATCCAAAAGTTGCTTTCTTATCTCATTCAACTTTTGGACAACCAATTACAAGTAGAACAAAACATATTAGAGATGCTGTTGATATATTAAAATCATTAAACGTTGATTTTAAATTTGATGGGGATATGCAGCCGGATGTTGCTTTGAGCGAAGAATATAGAGATTTATATCCATTTTCAGAAATAGTGGGGAAAGCCAATGTTTTAGTGATGCCTGGACAACATAGTGCTGCCATAGCTTATAAAATTATGAAGACACTAGGTGGAGCGAAAGTCATTGGACCTCTGCTTATTGGTCTTGGAAGAGCAATAGAAATTGTTCCACTAAGATCATCAACATCTGAAATATTAAATCTTGCTTCTGTAGCAGCCTATTCAGCGGGTGTGATAAATTATGGTAAAGCTAATTAATAAATGCTTACTGAGATTTTACTTCTAATAATTTTTGGTTTTATATTTATTTGGTCAACTGCATGGATAAAGTACTTTAATAATCTCGACGAAAGACTTGGTAACTCAATTTGGAGATGGAGTTATGATTATCCTGTAAAAGGAAAAAGAGATATTTCAAATTTAGACGACAAGGAATTTGTTTTACTTAGGCGAAAAAGAAACAAGGCAGTTACGTTAATGTGGTGGATTTTTTTTATACTTTTTATTATTTTGATGTCTTTTATGAGTAAATTACTATTAATTCTACTATCTTAATTTTTTTGTATTCTTAAATCTTCTACAAGCAATATACTGGCTATTACCCTTTCAACATCTGGTATAGATTTACCCTCATTCACTACTTCTTCTTGCTCTTCTTTGGTTTGAGCGATTCCGTAGATATAAATTTTCTTTTTATAGGTATCAATATTATAGTTTGTTGATTTAATTTTTTTATTTAAAACTAATGCTGTTCTAAGTTGAGATGTGATGAGAAGATCTACAGCAGATTGCTTGAAATTAAATTCTTTTTTAATAATTAAATTGTTTCTTACAGATCTTACACCCTTAGTTTCCCAAGCCATTTTAGTAATTTTTAATTTTTCCTCTGGATTATCAACCTTGCCTGTAATGAATATTCTTCCATCTAAAACTTTAGAATTTATTGACAAAAGATATTTTTTATCTTCAAGTAATAATCTGGCTTTCAGATTTTTTTCCATGATATTATCATCGATTTGGGTACCTAGGGATCTTGGATCAATTGCTATACTTACACCTGTTCCAAATAGGCCTTGGGATGAAGTTCCTACACATCCATTCAAAATAAATAAAAGTAACAAGTATATTAATAATTTATTTTTCATTTTTTAAATCAAGGCAATATTTATAAATCTCCTTTTTTGATATATCTTTATTTTTTTTTATTTCTGTTACAATGTCTTTGATACTTAACTTTTTCATAAGTTTTCTAATTTTCGATTTATCTTTCTCGTCTAAATGAGTATTTGATTCGTCTTTAAGTTTTTCGGAAAGCACTAACGTAATTTCACCACGCAAATCAACTTTAAAATCTTTGATATCCGAAACTTCTAATCTAAAATGTTCTTCATACATTTTAGTTAATTCCTTACATATTAGTAATTTTCTATCAAAAAAAAATTTTTCTAAATATATTGAATTTTTTTTGAATTTCTTTGCCGATATAAAAAAAACAATTGTTAAATTTAGTTTTGATAAAATTTCTAAATCTTTTTTAATATCTTTTAGCTTTTCTGGAAAGAAACCATAAAAAATAAATTTGTCTGAGAATCCACTAATTGATACAGCTGAAATAACAGAAGATGGGCCTGGGATTGAAAAAATATTTATTTTCTTTTTAACAATCTCATTTATAAGAATCGATCCTGGATCAGATATACACGGAGTTCCAGCATCTGAAATAATTGAGACAATTTTTTTATCTTCTAGTAAACTTACTACTTTCTGAAGACTCTTTTTTTCATTAAATTTGTGATACGAAATTAGTTGCTTATTTCTTATGTGGTGCTTTTCTAAAATTTTTTTGGATACTCTGGTATCCTCACACAAAATTAAGTCAGATATTTTAAGAATTTTAAGTGCGTTTAGAGTTATATCCATCAAATTGCCAATTGGAGTGGAGACCACATATAAACCACTTTTAAAGTTTATAAATTCATTTTGATCTAATGGAATCATTAATGAATATAATTATAATAAAGATAAATAAATGAAAGCAGATATTAAGTATTTTTTAATAATATTTTTTTTAATAATTTTCCCTAAAGTCGCACAGGGAAATAATGAAATTAAAATTGGATTACTGGCCCCCTTTTCAGGTGAATATGAAGATATAGGTAAATCAGTATTTAGTTCAGCTAGAATGGCCTTAAACAAGATTAATGATGATAATATAAATATTTTACCTCGAGATACTAAAGGAAAAAATAAAGAAACACTTTTACAGGTCGAAAAATTGTATATTCAAGGAGTTAGAATTTTTATTGGCCCAGTATTTAATAAGAATTTAAAAGGACTTGAAAAATTTAAAGACGCATATTTTTTATCTTTTACAAATAAAGTTTTGAATAATCCTAGAAACGTTATTAGTGCTGGAATTAATGCAAGATCACAATTTAGTGCAATTAAAAAATATCAAAAAATTAATAATTTAGAGGAGACATTAATTTTGATACCTAAAAAAAACTATAAAGAAGAAATCGAAAACGCAATTAAGGAGACTAAAATTAAAGTAAAAAAAGTTTTTTACTATGACACTGAACCAACTAAGTTAACTAAACAAATTGAAAAAGTAACAAGATATCAAATTAGAAAACAGAATTTAGAGGATGAAATTAAACGTGTTGAGAATTCTGAAGAAAATAACAAAGAAAAAAAATTAGAAATTTTAAATAAAAGAGATACACTGGGAAAAATCGGGTATGACTCTGTAATTATCGCTGACTTCGATGAAAGTTTAAAAAGTGTAACAACTTCTCTTTTATATACTGATCTTTCTCCAAAAAAAATTACATTTATATCTCTTAATCAATGGTTTGATGAATCATTATTTAAAGAAACAGCTTCACAACCAATAGGCTTCCCTTCCATCAATAAGGAGAACTTTGAACAATTTAAAAAAAGTTATAATAATTTTTATGACAATGAACCAAATCAACTTTCATTAATAACTTACGATTTGGTCGGCTTAATATATTATCTTCTTTTACAAAATAATTTTGAAATTAACGAAAATATTTTTAATAAAAAAAATAGATTTAAAGGTAAAGCTGGTATTTTTGAAATCAATAATAAAAAAATTAGCCATGAGTTAAATTTTTATAATGTTGAAAAAGGAAAATTTATAGAAGTTTTTTGAGCTTTTTGAATGCTTTAGCTCTGTGGTCCATTTTAAATTTTTTGAAAAATTTCATCTGACCAAAAGTAACCTTTTTTCCTGATGGTATAAATATAGGATCATAACCAAAACCATTTTTTCCGATTTTTTTATTTGAAATTCTCCCTTCAATTTTAGCGACTGCATGAATTTTTCTTGTCTTTGGTCCGTAAACACTAAGAGCACAAACAAACCTTGCGGTAATTTTTTTATTTTTCCAATTTTTATCAACTTTACCAAGTTCTTTAAAAACTTTTTCGATTGCTACATTAAAGTTATTTTTTTTTCCTCCCCACCTTGCTGAGTAGATACCAGGTTTTTTATGAAGTATATCTATCTCTAAACCTGAATCATCTGCTAAACATATTTTACCTGTTTTTTTAGAGAAATATTTTGATTTAATATATGAGTTTTGTAAAAAGGTTTTACCATTTTCAACTGGACTTTTAAGTTTATAATCGATTATCGATGAAACCTTGATATTTTTTGACAATAATCGCTTTATTTCGCGCACTTTTCCAGGATTATTTGAACCTATAAGTAAATCTTTAATTTTTTTTACTTTCATCTGGAAATTTTAATTTTTCTTACCATATACCAATGTATGGATAAAAAAAATATTAATAAAGCAGATAATGAAAATCAGGTTTTAAAAGAAAATGATACTGATAAAGATAAAAATATTAATAACGAAGATAATAAAGAAAAAATTTCACCAGAAGATAAGTTAAAAGAGCTGGAAGATAAATTGGTAAGAGCGTATGCTGAAATGGAAAATCAAAGACGAAGATACGAAAAAGAAAAAGATGACGCATTTGAGTATGGAGGTTTTTCATTTGCAAAGGAGTCTCTAAATTTACTAGATAATTTAGATAGATCTAAAGCGTCTTTAGAAAATGATGAAAAATTGAAAGATTCTGAATTTCTTAAAAAGATCCTTGATCATCTAAATATAATTAAAAAAGATATGATTTCTATTTTTAAAAAAAATAATATTGAGCAGATTGAAACGAAAAATAAAAAGCTAGATCCTAATTTTCATCAAGCGATGCTGGAAATTGAAGATGATGATAAAGAACCAGGAACAATAGTTCAAGAAGTTCAAACAGGTTATATGATGAAAGATAGGCTTTTAAGACCTGCCTTGGTTGCCGTATCTAAAAAGACATCAAAATCAGAAAAAAAGAATGAAATAGACAAAAATGGAGAAAAAAATCAAGAAAATAATGGAAAAACTAACTTGTAGACAAAAAAATAGCACTTATATGAAGGATTATAATTATGAGTAAAGTAATAGGTATAGATTTAGGAACAACAAACTCTTGTGTAGCTATAATGGATGGCACGCAAGCTAAAGTTTTAGAAAATGCTGAAGGAGCAAGAACAACACCTTCAGTAGTAGCTTTTACTGATGGGGACGAAAAATTAATTGGCCAACCAGCTAAAAGACAAGCAGTTACGAACCCCGAAAATACAATATTTGCTGTTAAAAGATTAATTGGCAGAAATTTTAGTGACGCAACAGTTAAAAAAGATATCGAAACAGCTCCTTTTAAAATAATAAATTCTGAGAAGGGTGATGCTTGGATTGAAGCTAAGGGTCAAAAATATTCCCCATCTCAAATTTCAGCATTTGTTTTACAAAAAATGAAGGAAACGGCTGAAAAGTATTTAGGACAAGAAGTTTCAAAAGCTGTAATTACCGTTCCCGCATACTTCAACGATGCACAAAGACAAGCAACCAAGGATGCAGGTAAAATTGCTGGTTTGGAGGTGTTAAGAATTATAAATGAACCAACTGCTGCATCTTTAGCATATGGATTAGACAAAAAAGCTAATAAAAAAATTGCTGTCTACGATTTGGGGGGTGGTACGTTCGATGTATCAATCTTAGAATTGGGTGATGGTGTATTTGAAGTTAAGTCTACTAATGGTGATACTTTTCTTGGTGGAGAAGATTTTGATAATACTATTGTAGAATATCTTCTTAGTGAATTTAAAAAAGAAAATGGAATAGATTTAAAAACTGATAAATTAGCTTTACAAAGATTAAAGGAAGCTTCGGAAAAGGCGAAAATTGAGCTTTCCTCAGCAACTCAAACTGAAATTAATTTACCTTTTATCACAGCTGATAAAACTGGACCAAAACATATTAATTTAAAAATGACTAGAGCAAAACTTGAAGCTTTAGTTGAAGATTTAATTACAAGAACAATTCCGCCTTGCCAAACAGCTTTAAAAGATGCTGGTTTGTCAGCGAATGAAATAGATGAAATTATATTAGTTGGTGGAATGACACGAATGCCTAAAGTTATAGAAGAAGTAAAAAATTTTTTTGGTAAAGCTCCAAATAAATCAGTTAATCCTGATGAAGTTGTAGCTATGGGTGCAGCAATACAAGCTGGCGTTTTACAGGGTGATGTTAAAGATGTCTTGTTGCTAGATGTTACTCCACTCTCACTAGGAATTGAAACATTAGGCGGTGTCTCGACCAAATTAATTGATAAAAACACAACAATACCAACAAAGAAAAGCCAAGTATTTTCGACAGCAGATGATAATCAGCCAGCCGTATCGATAAGAGTTTTACAGGGTGAAAGAGAGATGGCAACCGATAACAAAGTTTTAGGAAATTTTGAACTAGTTGGTATTGCGCCTGCTCCTAGAGGAGTTCCTCAAATTGAAGTTACTTTTGATATTGATGCAAATGGAATTGTAAATGTTTCAGCAAAAGATAAAGGGACTGGTAAAGAACAAAAGATACAAATTCAGGCTTCAGGTGGACTTAGTGAAGATGAAATAAGTAAAATGGTTAAAGAAGCCGAAGCAAATAAAGAAGCGGATAAGAAAAAAAGAGAGTCGGTTGATGCAAGGAACCAGGCCGATACACTTTTACATTCTACTGAGAAAAATTTGAAAGAACATGGAGCTAAAGTTTCAGATGCTGATAAAAAAGCTATAGAAACAGCATCAGCTAATCTTAGAAATTCATTAAAAGGCACAGATATAGAAGATATTAAAAAGAAAACCCAAGATTTAGTTCAGTCTTCAATGAAGTTAGGTGAAGCAATTTATAAATCTCAACAGAGTGCTAAACCTGGAGATGCACCAAAAGATAAAAAAGAAGAAGGAAAAAAAGACGATAACGTTGTTGATGCAGACTTTGAAGAAGTAAAAGACGAAAATAAAGAAAAGAGCGCTTAATAAAATATCAACTGATTATCTCTAAATTGTTATGGCAAAAAGAGATTATTATGATGTTCTAGGTATTAATAAGGAAGCTACTCCAGATCAAATTAAATCTGCTTATAGAAAACTAGCTGTAAAATATCATCCTGACAAAAACAAGGGTGACAAAGCCTCTGAGGACAAATTTAAAGAAGCCTCAGAAGCCTATCATATTCTTTCGAACTCAGAGAGAAAACAAAATTACGATAACTTTGGGCACGCTGCGTTTGAAAATGGTGGAGGAGGTAGAGGAGGGTTTGGTAACTTTGATTTTTCGGGTAACTTTTCAGATATTTTTGAGGATTTTTTTGGAGAAGGATTTGGTGGAGGAAGAAGATCACGAAAATCTAATAACAGAGGTTCCGACTTAAGATATGATTTATCAATTACCCTAGAAGAAGCTTTTACTGGAAAAAAACAAGATATAAAATTTTCTTCATCAGAAAAATGTGACACTTGCAAAGGCAGCGGTTCTAAACCAGGACATGATGTTGGTTCTTGCACAATGTGCGGGGGTCATGGTCAAGTAAGATCAAGCCAAGGATTTTTTACAGTTCAACAAACTTGCCCCCAATGTTCAGGATCAGGTGAGCAAATTACAAACCCATGTTCTAGCTGTGGAGGACAAGGAAAAAAGCAGTCATCTAAAAAATTATCAGTAACTATTCCTAAAGGTGTTGATGATGGAACTAGAATAAGATTATCAGGAAAAGGTGAAGCTGGCTCTAGGGGAGGAGGTAATGGGGACTTATACTTATTTATAAATGTTTATTCCCACGATTTATTTAAAAGATCTGATGAAAATTTATTTTTTGAGTGTCCAATTTCAATTGCAGATGCAGCTTTAGGTACGTCAATCGAAATACCAACAATAGATGGGGGAAAGGCAAAAATTAAAATTCCATCTGGAACTCAAACTGGAAAACAGTTTAGACTGAGAGGCAAAGGTATGCCTTATATGAGAGGTGGTGAAATGGGTGATCTTTATATTCAAGTAAATACTGAAGTTCCAATATCGTTGAATAAAGAACAAAAAGAATTATTAGAAAAATTCAGGGAAATAGAAAACGAAAAATCTAATCCAAGTATTAAAAAATTCTTCCAAAAAGCTAAAAGTTTCTGGAAAAGTTAATCTCATTAAAGCATAATAAATTTTTATATTATGTTTAGTCTTTCAACAAAGTCAAAGTTTATAATTGGTTCTCTAATTAGTAAAATTTTAATATTTTTTTTAGGTAATAAAAAAAGATTAATAGAAAGGAAAAATATCAAGTACGAAATAGATTTAAAAGAAGGAATTGATCTTGGAATTTTTTTAGGGATTAAAAATGAAAAAAATCTTTTTAAAATTAAAAATTATATAAATCCTAAAAAAAAAAATACTATAGTCGATATAGGCGCAAATATTGGATCTGTTAGTTTGCCTTTAGCAAAATTATTTCACTCTTCTACTATAATTTCAGTTGAGCCAACATATTATGCATTTTCAAAGTTGAAAAAAAAACTTGAATTTAAATCCTGACTTTAAAAAAAAGAATAAAAATTTATAATAGTTTTATTTCAAATAAAAAAAAAAAAAATTAATTTCATACATTCATCTTGGAATTTTTCACCAGGCTCCAAAAAACATAAAGTTCATCGTGGAATTCTAAAACAAGCATCAAATAAAATACAATCTCTTTCTGAATTAATAAAAAAACAAAAAAGAAAAATAGATTTGATAAAAATTGATGTTGATGGTTATGAAATAGATGTACTTAGAAGTGGAAAAAAAATAATAAATAAATATAAACCAGTGATTTATTTTGAGTTTGCACCATATCTTTATAAAGAATTTGGCTATTCTTCAAAAATACTTATTAACTTTATAAAAAAAGATATGAGTTACTTGTTCTTTGATGAAAACTTCAATCAGGTAAAAAATATTAGTAAAATTGCAAAAAATTTAAATGATAGATCAAAAAACTTCTTCTTAATTCATAAAAAGAATATATCAAATTTTAAAGATATATAATTATGAATTTGGAACAAATAGTACCTGCAATCGCATTAATGTTAGTGCTTATATTAGTACTTCCAAGTTTTCTTTCATCTAATTCTAATTTTAAGATATTTTTGAAGAATATATCTATTTGGACTATAATTGTTTTAGTTGTTATGATAACTTTATATTTTATCTATTAAATGAAAAAAATAAATTTAGCTATCACTGGGTGTATGGGAAGAATGGGTCAACAGATCATTAAATCTGCAAAATCCGATAAAAATTTCAAAATCCTAGCAATTACTGAAAATAAAATTATTAATAAAAAAATTTATGGAGTAAAACCAAGCCTTAATTCAATAGAAGCGCTCAAAAAGGTTGATTTAATTATAGATTTCGCAGTTCCTAAATGTACTTTTGAAATTCTAAAAATATCATTAAAACTTAAAAAAAAAGTAGTAATTGGAACAACTGGATTTTCAAAGAAAGAGGAAGATTTAATAAAAAAATATTCAAGAAAAATACCTATTCTTAAAGCTGGAAATATGAGTTTAGGAATAAATTTGCTTATGTATTTAACAGAAATTACTTCAAAATCTCTAGGAAATAAATTTTTGAGCAAAGTTTTTGAAATCCATCATAAGCACAAAAAAGATCATCCTTCAGGTACAGCCTTGATGATAGGAAAAGGTATTGCTGTAGGAAAAAAAAAGGATTTTTATAAATTGATTGGAAAAAAGTATTTGAATAAAAAATCTTTCCCTTATGGAAAAAAGATTAACTTTAACTCGTTAAGAAAAGGTGAAGTGATCGGAGAACATGAGGTTACTTTCTCAAGTGGTAAGGAGATAATAACTTTAAATCATGAAGCATTTGATAGGGCTTTGTATAGTGAGGGAGCATTGACAGCAGGAAAATGGTTAATGAAAAAAAAGCCTGGTTTATATTCGATGCGAGATGTTTTAAACTTTAAATGAGCGAAGAGCAAAGAGTAAAAATTATTCTTAAAACTTTAAATAAAATATACCCCAAAACTCCAATACCTCTTAAGCATAGAAATATTTTTACACTTTTAATTTCTGTTCTTTTGTCTGCTCAATGTACAGATGTAAATGTAAATAATGTTACTAAAAATATATATCCTAAATATAATAAGCCTGAACATTTTGTAAAACTGGGAAAAAAAAAAATAGAGAAACTTATAAAGCGTATTGGAATTTTTAGAATTAAAGCAAAAAGTGTTTATAATTTATCAAGAACTTTAGTTGAAAAATATAATGGAAAAGTTCCAAAGACTTTTGAACAATTAGAAGAATTGCCTGGAGTTGGACACAAAACAGCAAGTGTAGTGATGTCTCAAGGTTTTGGTTATCCTGCTTTTCCAGTCGACACACATATACACAGGCTTGCACAAAGATGGGGCTTAACCAATGGAAAGAATGTAGTTCAAACTGAGGAAGATCTCAAAAGACTTTTTCCTAAAAAATATTGGAATAAATTACATCTTCAAATTATTTACTATGGAAGAGAATACTGCAAGGCAAGAAAATGCTATGGTTTATCTTGTAAAATCTGTACTACTTGTTATCCTGCAAGAAAAAAACCACTTATAACTAAGAAAGCATAAAAAATGAAAATATTAGGGATTGGAAACGCAATTGTAGATGTGATTTGCAAAGTAGAAGACGATTTTATAACTAAAAATAATCTTACAAAAAGCACTATGAAATTAATTTTTGATGATAAAGAGTTTAAAGAATTATTATCTAATCTTAAAATAGAAAAAACTGTTTCAGGCGGATCAGTGGCAAATTCTATTGTTGGATTGTCACAACTTGGAAATGAAGTAGGGTTTATAGGTAAAGTAAATGATGATAATCTTGGTAGTAAATATGAAGATGGTTTAAAACAAGAAAATGTTAAATATTTTTACTCAAAGAAAAAAGAAGAGTTACCTACAGGAACGTGCTTAATCCTAGTTACCCCAGACTCTGAGAGAACAATGTGCACTTTTTTAGGAACTGCAGGTAAAATAAATGAAAACGATGTGAGTTCAGATGCAATTAAACAAAGTGAAACGATACTTTTAGAGGGATATCTTTGGGATGAAGGAGATCCAAAAAGAGCTTTTGAAAAAGCAATTCAAAGTGCTAATAAAGTAGCAATGTCATTATCTGACCAATTTTGTGTTGACAGACACAAACCTCATTTTTTAGAATTAGTTAAAAATAAATTAGACATAACATTCGCTAATGAACAAGAGATCATGTCATTAATAGATGCAAAGTCTTTTAATGAAGTAATAAATTTTTCAAAATCTCTTGGTAAAATAATTGTATTAACGAGGGGTGAAAAAGGCGCTGTTGCTATCAATGGAGACGAAGTTATTGAGTGTGGAATTAAACAAGGGCTCAAAATTGTTGATTTAACTGGTGCTGGAGATCTTTTTGCAGCAGGCTTTTTACACGGGAATGTAAATAATATGTCTCTAAAAGAGAGTTTAGATAAAGGAACTGAAATGTCCTCTAAAGTTATTCAACAAATTGGTGCTAGACTTTAAAAATTATTTTTTCTTTCTTTTAAAACTTCCCTTACCTTTTTTAGGCTTCATGACTCTTGGTTTATATTTGGGTTTCATTAGATCCTTGGCGATTGAATTTTTTTTTTTCACTATATGAAATAACCTTTTTTATCACTTTTTATGAAGCTTTGATCATCAAAATTTTTTTTTATTTTTTTTCTCAACCTATAAATATGGGTCTCTACAGTATGTGTCTCGGACTCTTCTGCGTAACCCCAAACTTCTTTTTGCAGTATGTTTATATTTGAAGGCTGTTTTTGTTTTTTTAAAAATAGTATAATTTGGATCTCCCTTTCCGTAAGTTTAAGTTTATTATTCTTTAATGATATAATTCTTGAATTTAAATCTAATAAATAGTCACCTATATTAATATTTGACTGAAAATTATACTGTTGCGTTAATAAATTTGAATTAATTTTTTCAATCAAACTCAGAAGGTTTAAAGGGTAATTTTCTACTGTAATTATTTGTTTATTGTTTATAGAATTATTTTTTAATTTTTGATGGGTTATTATAATAAAATTATTATCACCTCTCTTTTTTTGCTCTTCAAAGATAGATTTTTCACTTTCATTATAGAATAAATCAAAGTTAAAAAAGTTTTTAATCTCGAAAATAATATTATATAAAACTTTATAATTATATATATAAACAGCTGATTTACTCATTTGGTTAACTTATGCTAATAAAAGTTAAAAATAAAGATACTTTAATTTTCGATGATTTTATTTTCCAATGCGCAGTAGGAAAAAAAGGAATCTCTAGTAAGAAAAAAGAAGGAGACTTATGTACACCACAAGGAGTTTTCAGTTTAAAAACTGTTTTTTATAGATCTGATAGAATTCAAAATATTCAAACAAAATTGAGTTTACAAAAAATTAATAGAGACATGGGATGGTGTAACGATCCTCTTAGTAAAAGATATAATTCTTTAGTAAAGATAAGTGAAAGATTAAGGTGTGAAAGATTATATAGAAAAGATAACAAATATGATATTTTTGTTGTAATTAATTATAATTTTAAAAAACCCATACCTTTTAAAGGAAGCGCAATATTTTTACACTTAACGAAAAACTTAAAAGGTACAGCGGGATGTATTGCTTTGGGCAAGCAAGATCTCTTAATTCTACTTAAACTAATTGATAAAAAAACTAAAATTAAAATATATTAACCTCTTTCACCAAAAATTTTTGAACCAATCCTTACATACGTTGATGAATTTTTAACAGCTTTTAGATAGTCATTAGACATTCCCATACTTAAATCTTTTAAATTTGTCTTATTTTTAAGTTGAACCATTTTCTCAAAATAAACTTCAGTATCATCTACAAAAGGTGGGATACACATAAATCCAATAATGTCTAAATCTAAATTCTTTACACTCTCATAAAAACTGTCCAGCTCATGTAATGCAATACCATTTTTTTGATCCTCATCTCCAATATTGACTTGGATAAATATTTTTGGTTTAAATTTTTTTTTTACTTGCTCATTTGCTATTTTTTCTGCAAGTCTAATATTATCCAGTGAATGAATGTAATCAAAAAGAGGTAAGCAGAATTTAACCTTATTCGTTTGAAGTTTTCCTATCAAATGAATTTTTAAGGAGCTGTTTTTTTCTTTTACTTTAGCCCATTTTTCAGCAGCTTCTTGAACTTTGTTTTCACCAAAGTGTAAATGACCATGGTCAATGACTGGTTGAATATGTTCAATTGGAAATGTCTTTGATACAGCAATGATTTTTGTATCAGAATTTATTGCGCTTATTTCTTTATTTATTAATATAAGATTATCAACGATATTATGCATATAAATTTTAAAGTTTATTATTTCATAGATAATTTTAATTTCAAAGAATTATCAAGTATTAACAGACCAATAAATATTATTTTTAGAAACTATCATAGTAATAATTATTTACAGGATTTAATAAAAACTAGAAATTTCTGCAAAAAAAAGGGATTTAATATATTTTTATCAAATAATTTACATCTAGCTATTAAACTCAAGCTAGACGGGGTTTATCTACCATCAGTTAATAAAAGGTTAATTTATAAAAATTTAAGTTTAATAAAGAAATTTAGATTTATTGGTTCAGCTCACAATATTTCAGAAATTAAAATTAAAGAAAAACAAAATTGTGAGGAAATATTCTTAAGCCCCATTTTTAAAACAGATAAAAATAAAAAATATCTTGATATTATTAAATTTAATCTTCAAACTTTAGAAGTAAAGAAAGATATTATTGCGCTTGGTGGGATAAATTCAAAGAATTTAAAAAAAATAAATCTTACAAAATCTAAAGGGATAGCTTCAATATCGTGGATAAAAAAAAACGGCCTAAAATAAATTTTTAGGCCGTTTTAAATTTTTAAATCTTAAAAGTAATTAGAACGCAAAGTTAACTGCTAATTCTGTTACTTCGTCTGACTTAGCGTTTGAGTCCCAACCTGGATTATCAGTATCTGTTTGATAACCTTTAATTGACATAGAACCCATAGTGTAAGCAAACTGGATTGAAGTAGAAGACATTTCTACGTCAGCAATGTTTGTAGTTTGATGAGAAGAAGCATCGTATGTTTCTTCTAATTCACCCCAAGAAACTGATAAATTTTCATTTACGTTAAACGCAATTGACATTTTTTCAAATTCAAAGTTACCACCAGCAGCTGCAATAGTTTTTGCAGTTGTAGCCGCTGTAGCTGCTGTATCTTTACCATGATCTAAACCACCAGTTTGGTAACCAACTGATACTGGTCCAAACGAATAGTTTGCATACCATGTTGCTGACATAGCATTTTGTTGCTCTGACGCTTCACCTTGATCGTTTTCAACTTCTTCACCAAATGCACCAGCTGATAAACCACCAAAAGATAGTGTAACACCAGCAGTTTTTGCTGAACCAAATGCTGCTGACTGAGCTGCAACACCACCTTCACCAGTTACTGCATCACCTGCTTCTGGAGTATATCCAAGCATAAATGATAGTGAACCACCACCTAAGTCAAATGACGGCGATGAATAGTGAACTGAGTTTCCATCTGATAATGCACCCATACTGTCGATTACTGTAGTAGTTTTCATACCATCATGGTTTTCTTCGTAAGCTCTTGGTGTTACATCGTCAAATGAAGCACCAACGTTATCTATACCATTACCGATAACGATTGAGCCCAATCCTCCCATACCTAACGTTACGTTAGATGATGAAAGACCAGCAGTTTCTGTTAAGATCATAGTTGTAGAAACTGTGAAACCGTTATCTAATTCACCTGAACCAGAAAACGTAATGTCATGGTTAAAACCATAACCTTCGTCAGTTCTTACACCTACTTCTTCAGATGAATATGTATAACCAGCATCTCCTGATGCAGTTATTTCACCTGCGTAAGCTGAACCAGCAACTAAAGATGTTCCTAAAGCTGTTAGTCCAATTTTTTTTAGTGTATTCATAATAAATACTCCTTTTGTTAATTATTCACATGAATGATGGTTTTATACCTAAAAATAGACCCTTAGTTTATATTTTAAGGCCAAAATATTGAATAAATTATATTTTGTTGCAAAAATATCACCATTAAAACCCTATTTTTTAAGGTTTTTTAATTTATGTGTCATTTTGAGTATTTTTCATAAATTAGCTACTTTTAGATGTGTTTTTTTCAATAAAATCATTAAAAACTGTAATAATTAACCATGAATATCAAATATTTATTAATTAATTTATTATTAGTCTCTTTGCTAGTTCTACCTAGCTGCAAAAATCCTTTTCGCTATACAGATGCTCGTGAGGTTCCAGTTGATGGAGAGGAACGAGTACGAAAAAACATTGAAGAAGGAAGAGGTATTGCTCTTTTAGGTGGGAAAAAAAAAGGAGGTGTATTTGATTTTGCTTCTTCAAATGAATTATGGAGAGCATCAATTGAGGTATTAGACTTTGTGAGTTTCACTAACGCAAGTTATTCTGGAGGAATTTTAATTACTGATTGGTTTTCAGGAAACTCAAACTCTGAAGAAAATAGTCAAAGAGATTTAAAAATAACAGTTCGATTCCTGAGTAATGAAATAAGAGCGGACGGAATAAAAGTTATTATTCACGAGAAAATATGTTCTGATAAATCTAAATTAAACTGTAATATTAATAAAATTAAGTCCAACATTGGAAATGATATTAAATTAGCAATTCTAAAAAAAGCTGCGCTCTTAAAAAAAGAGTCTGAAAAAAAAACTAAAAAATAATAAATTTTGGTTCATTCTTTAAAAACTTATGGAGAGATATAATTTTAAAAAAATCGAGGAAAAGTGGCAAAATTTTTGGATTAGAAATAAATCATTTAAATCTGAAATGAATCTTAAATTAAAAAAATTTTATTGCCTTGAAATGTTTCCTTATCCCTCTGGGAAAATTCATATGGGACATGTTAGAAATTATACTATAGGAGATGTATTATCCAGGTATAAATCAATGCAAGGTTTTAATGTGCTACATCCTATGGGTTGGGATTCTTTTGGAATGCCCGCAGAAAATGCAGCAAGAGAAAACGATCTACATCCAAAAGATTGGACAGAAAAGAATATTTCAGTAATGAAGAAACAATTAAAAAGTCTAGGGCTTTCAATAGATTGGGATAGAGAAATTTCAACATGTAATGAAGATTATTTCAAACATCAGCAACTTTTTTTTATAGAAATGTTCGAAAAAGGTCTTGTTTACAGAAAAGAAAATTATGTAAATTGGGACCCGATTGATCAGACTGTTTTAGCAAATGAGCAAGTAATTGATGGTAAAGGTTGGAGATCAGGTGCAGTAGTTGAAAGAAAAAAATTAAATCAATGGTTTTTTAATATTTCAAAATTTTCAGAAAGCCTTTTAGAAAGTTTAAATAGTCTAAAAAATTGGCCTAAAAAAGTTAAAACAATGCAGGCAAATTGGATTGGAAAATCCTTTGGGTGTGAAATAAATTTCAAAATCAAGGGAGATCTTCCAATTAATGAAATAAAATGCTTCACAACTCGACCTGATACTTTATTTGGTTTTTCTTTTTTGGCTGTTTCTGTAGATCACCCTATTTCAAAATTTTATCAAGATGATCCTAAATTCAAAAAATTTAAAGACGAATGTTCTAAAACTGGTACGACCGAAGAGTCAATTGCGCAAGGTGAGAAAATTGGCTTTAAAACAAATTTACTTGCCACAAACCCACTAAATGAAAATGAGAAAGTTCCCGTGTACTTTGCAAATTTTGTTCTCATGGACTACGGATTTGGCGCTGTATTTGGTTGTCCTGCCCACGACCAAAGAGATTTAGATTTTGCACTTAAATATAATTTGCCAGTTAGAACTGTTGTAAAACCACCAGAAGAAAATGATGACTTTAAGATTAACAATGAAGCTTACACTGGTGGAGGTGTAATAATAAATTCAAAATTCCTAGACGGATTAAAAGTACCAGATGAATCAATTATTAAAACTATAAATATAATCGAAGAGAAAAAAATCGGAAAAAAAACAATTAATTTTAGATTAAAAGACTGGGGTGTTTCTAGGCAGAGATATTGGGGTTGCCCAATACCAATAGCATATGACAAAGATGGCAATGTTCATACTATTCCAAAGAATAAACTTCCGATTAAATTACCTGAAAAAATAAATTTAAAAGCTAAAGGCAATCCACTTAATTTAGAAAATGAGTGGAGAAAAATTAGCATTAATGGATTGGAATGTTTAAAAGAAACAGACACTCTAGATACTTTTGTAGACTCATCATGGTATTTTTTAAGATTTTGTTCGCCAAATGATAAAGAATATGGATTTGATTACGATGCTGCGAAATATTGGATGCCAGTTGATCAATATATTGGAGGTATTGAACATGCAATATTGCATTTACTTTACTCAAGATTTTTTATGAGAGCAATTACCTATAAAAACGAAAATTTTTCATTATCAGAACCATTTGAGAGTTTGTTTACTCAAGGAATGGTTTGCCACGAAACCTATAAGGATAAAAATAATAACTGGTTAAGTCCAGATGAAATTGAAACTAATGACGGAAAAAATTTCTTTAAGAAAAATGATCCAAATAATACAGTTTCAATTGGTCCAGCTGAGTCCATGTCTAAGTCAAAAAAAAATACTATTGATCCAGCTGAAATGATCAAAAATTACGGTGCAGATGCTGTTAGATTGTTTATTTTATCTGATAGCCCTCCTGAAAAAGATGTTCAATGGTCTGAACAAGGTATGCTTGCATCTTATAAATTTATCCAAAAATTTTGGCTTATAAATAATCGTATTAAAGAAAAAATAGAAACATCTACTAATAATAATCAAAAGGGTGATTTAGATTTAAAAAAATTTACAAACCAATTAATTAACAAAATTGATAATAATCTTGAAAAATTTAACTATAACGTAATCATAGCAAATATGCATGAAACTTATAATTATTTAAACAAAGTTTTAAGTGGGCAATTCAATAGGGAAGTTTTAATAGAAAATTATAAAAAAATTTTAACAGTTATGTCTCCAGTTATTCCTCATCTTGTAAACGAGTGTTTCGAAGTTAATAATTTTAGTATTTCTCAAAAATGGCCTTTAGTAAATAAAAAATATCTTAGTGAAGAGACTGTTTCTATAGTTGTACAAATTGGTGGGAAAAAAAGAGGTATAATTAAAACTAAAAAAGATACTGAAGAAAAAACAATTATGGACCTAATATCAAAAGAGGATAGGATAAATAAAAGCATAAAAAATAAAAAAATAAACAAAGTTTTTTTTGTTAAAAATAGGCTGATTAATATTTTGCTAAATGATTAAAAAAATTATTCTACTTAGTTTTTTAATTGTATTTTTAAATAACTGCGGATATACACCAATTTACTCCAAAAAGAGTCAAGACTTTCAAATTAATACAATTGAAACTTCTGGTGAAGTTAAGGTAAATAAACTGCTTTATAATAAGCTTAAAGTTTACAGTGATAACCCTATTGCTAAAAAAAATTTTAATTTAAATATAAATTCATCATCTACTAAAACAACAATTGCAAAAGATAAAAAAGGAAACCCCACGCAGTTTTCTATTGAACTTTCTGTTACCATTCAAATTACTGATGATTTAGATAATATTGTAAAGAGAATTTTTTCAGAAAATAATACTTACGATAATAATGACAGTAAATTTGATTTAAGAAAATATGAGGATAACTTGATAGAAAACATGACTGAAAAAATATTTTCTGAGATAATATTATTTATTCAAACTGGAAATCTAACATGATTCTAAAATCTTACCAATTATCAAACATAAGTGGAAAAAATTCAAATTTTTTTTTATTTTATGGACAAAATGAAGGACATAAAAATGAAGCAATCAATCAAATTTTAAACATGGGTTTTACAAAAAACATTTTCAGATATGAAGAGGATGAAATATTTAAAAATTACAATAATTTCATAAGTGAAATATCAAACAAATCTTTTTTTGAGGAAAAAAAATTAATTATCATTTCAAGGGTAAGTGAAAAAATATATTCATTAATTGATGATATTATGGATAAAAATATTGAAGATGTTAAAATTATACTAAACTCAAAACCACTTGATAAAAAATCTAAATTAAGGTCAAATTTTGAAAAAGAAAAAAAATTAGTTTGTATTGCTTTCTATGACGATAATAATACTACACTTGCAAACTTAGCAAACAAATTTTTCTTTGAAAATAAAATTCCAATTTCAAGGGAAGTCCTCAATAATTTAGTCGAAAGATGTAGGGGAGACAGAATAAATTTAAAAAATGAAATATTTAAAATTGAGGCTTTTTTAAAAAGTAAAGAAAAAATATCAGTTGATGAAATTTTAAAATTAACAAATCTAGCAGAAAACTATAGTTTTTCAGAATTAGCAGATGCATGTCTAAGCAAAAATAAAAAAAAAACTCTTTTAATTGTTAATGAAAACAATTTTTCTTCTGAAGATTGTGTAGCAATAATAAGAATATTTTTAGCTAAGGCTAAACGAATTTTTGCATTAAAGACCATGGAAAGTGAAAATATGAGTATTGATGAATGTTTATCAATTTATAAGCCTCCAATATTTTGGAAAGATAAGGAAATTGTAAGACAACAGATAAATAATTGGAGCTTAGAAAAGATATATAAACTTATTATTTTTATTAATGATTTAGAACTTTTAATTAAAAAAAATAGTTTAATTTCTGTAAATTTGTTAAACGATTTTATTTTAAGCCAGGTTGAAACTAATAATTAGCTTTTATTATATAAATTATCTTATTTAACTGATCGAGATCTTTATAATTAAAGGATATTGAGCCAGAATTATTTTTTTTATTTTTAATAGAAACCCTAATACCCAACTTATTAATTAAGTTTTCCTCAAGATCAATTAGATTGGTATCTTTAGAAAGTAATTTAATTTTTTTAGGTTTTTTAAATAAATTTACTAAATTCTCTGTTTGCCTTACCGATAATTTTTTATCAACAATTTTTTTTGCCAGAAGATTTGCATTATCCATACCCACCAATACTTTAGCATGCCCTTGTGTAATTTTACCTATCTCAACTAAATTAATTACATCCTTTGGCAAAGATAACAATCTTAAACAATTTGCTATGTGTGTTCTGCTCTTTCCTATAAATTTTCCAACTTTTTCTTGATCATAAGCAAATTCATCCATTAAACGTTTGTAACCCGCTGCTTCCTCTATTGGGTTTAGATCACTTCTTTGTACGTTTTCAACTATAGCAAATTCTAGTGCTTTGATATCATCGGCCTCAATAATAACAGCTGGTATTTCATTCAATCCTGCATTTTGAGATGCAAGCCATCGTCTTTCACCAGCAACAATTTCAAACTTATTGTCAAATTCCTTTGATTTCCTAACTATTATTGGCTGAACTACACCTCTTTCTTTAATTGAATTTGTGAGTTCATCTAAGCTATCTTTATTAAAAATTTTTCTTGGTTGGAGCTTACTTCTAACTATTTCACTTAAAGAAATTTTATTCTTAATTGACGTATTTTTAGTATCTCCTATTAACGAAGATATTCCTCTACCTAAACCTTTTTTTGGTTTAAAAATACTCAAGCTGCACTCTCCATTATTTTTTCCTGATTTATGAATTCTTCAGCTAAGCTAAAATATGATTTACTTCCAGGACAAGTTTTGTCATATATTAAAACTGGAATTCCATGAGAGGGCGCCTCTGACAATCTAACATTTCTTGGAATTACAGTGTTATAAACTTTATCTTTAAAATAATCTCTTGCTTCCTTTTCAACTTGACTAGAAAGCTTATTTCTCTTGTCATACATTGTTAAAATTATACCTCTAATTGACAAATCTGAATTTAGGCTTTCCTTAACCCTATCAATGGTTTTAACTAATTGTGTTAAACCCTCCAAAGCAAAGAATTCTGTTTGAAGAGGAACAATTAATGATTTTGATGCCACCAAAGCCATAATAGTAAGCAAGCTTAAAGATGGAGGACAATCAATAAAAATGTGGCTGTAATTTAAGCTTTTTTCATTTAAAAACAAAGATAATTTATCTCTTAAAATGAAGGCTCTTCCATTATCACCAGCGGTTTCTACTTCTAGCCCTGAAAGATCAACGTTTGAAGTGATTATATCTAAATTATCAATTTGAGTATTTTGAATTATTTCAGAAATACTTTTTGTACCATTTAAAACATTATAGATATTCTTATCAGATCCATCAATATTGGAGTGGCCTAGACCAGTTGTAGCATTACCTTGTGGATCCAGATCTATTACTAATACTCTTTTATTTTTAGAAGCTAAGCCTGCAGCTAAATTAATAACGGTTGTTGTTTTGCCTACCCCTCCCTTTTGGTTAATTACTGAAATTATTTTATTTTTCATTTTTTTTTAAATTACATATTTTGATTATTTTCGACTCTGAGCTTGTGATGCTTTTTTTTTCTTTATAGGTGAAGCTCCAATTTGACAAAGCTTTTTTTAAAAAGTCTTTTTTATTTTTTCCTAAAAAAATTATAACACTCTTAAATTTTTTGAAGTTTTTCTCAGCAAGATCTAAAACGATAGGCAGAGGTTTAAATGCTCTAGTGATAATTAAATCTGTTTCTAAATTTCTTTCTTTAAATATATCTTTTTGATAGACCTCAGCATTTAAATCTAGTTTTTCCTTTACAGAGAATAGAAATTCACACTTTCTAAAGCTCTTTTCATAAAGATGAAATTTCATACCTGGTTTTTTTATCCTCATTATGATCGCAATGACTATCCCTGGGAGACCTGAACCAGATCCAATATCAGTACAAATATTATAATTTTCATCAATAAAATCAATAGTTTGTGCACAATCTACAATATGCCTTTTCCTTATTTCTTTCTCGGTTGATTTGCTAATTAGGTTAATTTTTCTGTTTTCTTTTTTCAATAATTCACAGTAAGCCTCAAACTGCGGAAATGTTTCACGTGAAACATTTAGAGGCTCAAGATTTTTATATTCTAAAATATTCGAATCGATCAAGCTATGCTCTTAATAGACTTTCTTTTGACATGAGACAACAAAATATATGCTGCGGCTGGAGTTATCCCATCTATTCTTAAAGCTTGTCCCATTGTTTTTGGTCTAATTTTCTTGAATTTAGACTTAACCTCATTAGAAAGTCCGCTCAGAATGTCATAATTAACACCCTCAGGAATTTTAAGGTTCTCATCTTTTTTAAATGCTAGTATGTCTGCACTCTGTTTAGTTAAATAACCACAATAATGAGCTTTTATTTCTAATTGCTCGTCAATTTCCTTTGATTTGAAAGGTATATTAGGCCAAATCTCTCTTATTTTAGCCATTTTAACGTCTTTCTGGCTAAGTATCTGCTCTGCACTTCTTTTAACTCCGTCTTTTGCAATATTAACACCAAATTTAGCAACTTTTGTCGGGGAAATATCCAAATTATCCATCAATTTATTTAATTTATCTAAATCATCAAATTTTTTCTTATATATTTCAAATCTATTATTTGTAACTAAACCTATATTTATACCTTTTTGAGTAAGTCTTAAGTCAGCATTGTCAGCTCTAAGACTTAATCTATACTCTGCCCTAGATGTAAACATTCTGTAGGGCTCAGCAACGCCTTTTGTAACTAAATCATCTATCATAACGCCTATGTAAGCGTCCGATCTATCCAGAATGAATGGCTCAGACCTTTTTACAGATTGAGCTGCGTTTATTCCTGCGATAAGTCCTTGCGCAGCCGCCTCCTCATAACCTGTGGTTCCGTTTATCTGTCCAGCCAAGTAAAGATTTTTAATTTTTTTAGTTTCCAATGTTAAAAAAAGTTCCCTTGGATCGACATAATCATACTCGATTGCGTACCCAGGCCTCAGAATTTTAACATGCTCTAAACCATTGATATTTCTGCATATTTCGTATTGTATTTCAGCTGGTAGTGAAGTTGAAATTCCATTTGGGTAAATTGTATTATCTTTTAGTCCTTCGGGCTCAAGAAAAATTTGGTGTCTTTGTTTATTTGAAAACTTAAAAACTTTATCCTCTATGGATGGACAGTACCTTGGGCCAATTCCTTTTATACTACCAGAGTACATTGCACTTAATTTAATATTCTTGGAAATGATTTTGTGTACCTTTTCATTGGTATAAGTCATTTTACAAGAAACCTGTTTATTAATATTTTTTATAGTTAGAAATGAAAAAAAATAAGGTTCAGTATCAGCATGCTGTACCTCCAAATTCTCATAATTTATAGTTCTACTATCTAGTCTTGGAGGCGTTCCTGTTTTAAGTCTTCCTATTGTAAAATTAAATTTTTCTAATTGTTCACTTAAACCTGTTGTAGGTTTTTCATTGAACCTACCTGCTGGTGTCTTCTCTTCACCAATATGTATAAGACCATTCAAAAATGTACCAGTAGTAAGTATAAGCTTGCTACAAGAAATTTTCTTTCCTGATTGTGTAACAAAACCATTTACAGAGTTTTTTTCAAAAATAAATTTAATTACGGGATCCGAAAAAACATTTAAATTACAATAGTTTAGCAGTTTTTCTTGCATATATTTTTTATATAATGATCTATCACTTTGTGTTCTTGGACCCCTAACTGCTGGCCCTCTACTTCTATTTAATAGTTTAAATTGTATGCCAGACTTATCTGCTACTTCTCCCATTAGACCATCCAGAGCGTCAATCTCTCTAACTAAATGTCCCTTACCAAGTCCTCCTATCGCAGGATTGCATGACATTTCACCTATAGTTTCTATTTTATGAGTAAATAGGGCTGTATTAACACCCAACCTCGCAGATGCTGCAGCAGCCTCGCAACCTGCATGACCGCCACCAATTACTACCACATCATAAAAAACATCTTTTATCATATTAAAAATATAGTTATTTTTTTATTATTTGCCAATACAGAAGTCATTGAAAATACTACCTAATATTTCTTCTACATCTACTTTTCCTACCAACATTCCAAGATGTCTTGTTGCAAGTCTTATATCCTCTGCTGCTTTATCAAAATCTTTTTCATTATTTTTTTTATTAAATTCATCTAAATGCGCAACACATTGCTCTAGATGTTGTCTATGTCTCTCACGAGTTATGAGCGTATCCTCAACGCTAACAAATTTACTTTGTAAATTTTTTTTAATTTGAGATAAAAGCTTATCGATGTTAGTTCCATTTTTGATAGAAATAGATATAGGGTTATATTGAACTATCTCTTTAGTTTTTTTAACTCCAAGATCCAATTTATTTATAACAAATATTGATTTTTTTAAGTCCAGATCGTCTAAAAAGCCTGTAAAATCAAGACTTTTTGGCTCAAAAACTATAATATTTAAGTCCGAATCTTCTGCCTTTTTCAAAGCTAATTTAATACCCTTTTTTTCTATTTCATCTTCTGAAAGTCTTATTCCAGCAGTATCAGACATAACAACTGGAAAGCCATTCATATTGAGATGAACTTCTATTATGTCTCTTGTGGTTCCAGCAATCTCAGAAACAATAGCAGCTTCTCTTTTAGAAAAATAATTTAGCAAGCTGGATTTTCCTGCATTAGTAGGTCCAAGAATTGCAATTTTAAAACCTTCTCTAATTTTTTCTCCAACTTCACTATCATTTAAGGTTTTTACGATTTCGGCTTTGACTTTTTCAGAGTCTTTTTTAACATTTTTTAAAATATCGATAGGTAAATCCTCATCTGGAAAATCTATTTTTGCTTCTATATTAGATAAGATCTTTAACAAAGTTTCTCTCCAGGAATTAAATGTATCAGAGCTTTTACCAATCATTATTTTTATAGCTTGTCTCCTTTGTATTTCTGTCTCAGAAGCTATAAGATCGCCGATACTCTCAGCTTTTAATAAGTTTATTTTTTCGTTTTGAAAAGCTATTTTTGTAAATTCTCCTGGATAAGCAAGTCTACAATTTTTAACTTTTGAGATATTATTTTGGATTGACTGGATTACAGCTTTACTTCCATGCACATGAAATTCAGCCATATCCTCACCTGTGTAACTATTTGGTGTGGGAAACCAAAGTATTATACCTTCGTCAATTAACTCTTTAGACTCAATATCAATAAATTTACTAAGTGTAGCAACACGGGGAACTGGCAAAGATCGTTTAGTTATCGACAATATTACTTTATGTGTTTCAGGGCCAGATATTCTAATGACTGCAACTCCTGAAAGGCCTGGGCCAGATGATAAAGCATAAATGGTCATAATATAAATTATTATATATAGTTATTTTTAATAAATATAATTAAATAAAATTATGATTATTTGGTTAGCCTCATATCCAAAAAGTGGAAATACTTGGCTGAAATTATTTTTGTCTGCATACTTAGGAAATCATAAGGATCCGGACACATTTGATATTAATAAAATGATGATACCGTTTTCGCTTTTTCCAAAAAATTCTATTATTAAGAAGCTTGATATAGATTATTCTAATTTTAATAATCTATCAAAAAGTTGGCTTCAAATGCAGACATATATAAATTTAAACAATTCAAAAATATTCCTCAAAACTCATAATGCAATGTGTACAATTGATGGAAATCCTTTTACAAACGCTAATCAATCTTTAGGAGCAATATATTTGGTTAGAGATCCAAGAGATATTGTAATATCTTATTCTGATCATCTTCAAAAAACTCACAGTGAAGTTGCTGAAAATTTATTAAAAAGCGATACTTTTGAAGAGGGAATTATTGATGGTAAAAAATACAATTTTACATTGCTAGGATCTTGGAGTGATCACTACAAGTCATGGAAAAATTACAAGGGTATAAATGTTTTGGTTATTAAGTATGAAGATTTGATTAATAACACATTTTTAACTTTTGAGAAAATTATAAAATATCTAAACTCAATTTTAGATATAAAAATAAGCAGAGATCGAATCAGTGAGTGTATAAAAATAACAAGTTTTGATAATCTTCAAAATCTTGAAAAAAAAAATGGTTTTATAGAAAAAGGTTATGGTAAGTTATTTTTTAGAAATGGCAAGAGTGGAAATTGGAAAATGAACCTTAATAAAAATCTTTCAGAAAAAATAGAAAAAAAATTTTTTTACGAAATGAAGGAACTAGGATATTTAAGATAATTAAAAACTTTTCTACGACCTATAAAAATCTTTTAATTCATCAATTAAATTTATATATAATTTATTTTTTTTTATTTTTAATAAAATATCTTCATTTATAAATTTCATTATTTTATCTTCACTAGGTAGTACTGTATTAGAACTAATAGCTTTGTGATCTCCTGTAATTTCAATATTTCCAATATTGTTTAAATATTTTTTATCAAATTCTATTTCAATGTTATCGCATATCTTTCTTAAGTCTTTATATGGGTCTAATGTAAACTTTTCATATGAATAAGTCCGTGCTTTAGCAGCTTCTTTGAAAAATAGAGAATAACTTTTTAAAAAGAAATCAAGAGGGATTTTATTATTTAATATTTTTAAACTATTAATGCTAAAAAAATTCTCTAATGGATGTCTTAAAATATATATATTTTTGATTTCGTAATCTTTTTCAAGTTTTTTTATCAGAGAGTTTTGGTATATTGGTTTAGAAAAAGGGAGACCTATAAAGTCAATATAAGACCAATCCCTAATAACTAATTTTTTTCCTTTATTTTCTGCTTTTTCATAAATTAAGTTAATTTTATCTATAAAATTGTAATTTGACTTTTGAATTTTTTCTTTCTCTTTATCGTTAAAAAAATTACTCAACTTCAAAGCTTGTTTCAATGGATTTGCCATATTAGGATCTGATCCCATTTTTTCACGTATTAATTCTCCTTGCTCATGGATTTCACTTAATAATATTACGTTTCTCTGAACCCCTATGCATTTTGATATAATTGTGCCACCAGATCTTGGTAGGTTATGAATTAGTCTTATTTTTTTCATAAACTTTATTTAATTCAGTGATAAAATTTTCAGCAAAACTATTTGTATCAAATAACGAAGACTTTAGTAATTGAGGTCTTAATTTTTTTCTCAAATTTATCAATTTTTTTATGTTTGTCTCAGACATATATTGTAATGCTATAGACAAATATTTATTTTTGTTTTCAGCAATGAAATTTTTTAGACCTGCATTTTCATTTATACTGTAACCACATCTAGAAACAAACCTCTCACCTTTTAAAGTTATAACTGGTACACCCATCCACAAAGACTCGAAAGTGGTGGTAACACCATTATAGGGAAATGTGTCTAGGCATACATCAATATTATAGTATTGTTCCAAGTGTTTCTTTTTGTTTTTCTCGTAATTAAGTATAAAAACTCTATTTTCGTCAATTTTATTTTTAAATTTTTTGATAAGATATTTTTTATAATTTTTATCTACAGTAACTGAATTTTTTAAAATTAAGTTTGATTTAGAAAATTTATCTAATATTTCACACCATAATTCAATTGTTTCATCTGATATTTTCAGAAAATTATTGAAGCATCCAAAATTAAATATTTTATTTTTAATAAATGGTAATTCATTAACTTCTAAATCATCTAGTTTTGAAAAGGCATTCCAAATTTTTGGCATTTTAATGTAGTTCTTATCACTAAAACCATTTTTTTTTGGCACGACATTTTCATCAATAACCATATAATCAATTTCATCAACATGAGTATTATTACAATAACCTAGCCATGATAACTGGATAGGTACTGGTTTATTTTTAAAGATTTGTAGTCTATTACCAGTTGAATATCCACCAAGGTCAACCAGATAGTAAATTTTTTTAGAATATATTAAATCACTTAAATCTTTATCATTCAGATCCGAAACATCATACCATTCGGTAAATGAATTTTTTAGTTCAGAAGTGAAAAGATCATTTTTATTTTTTTTAAATAAATTAAAAGCTATTGTTTTAAAGTTTTTTTCATTAAGTTTTTTAATAAAATCTTTTAAAAAATACCCCACTGAATGACCTCTAAGATCATTAGATAAAAAACCAATTTTAGCTTTATCATGTTCGTCATTTAAAATATTATAATTAGTTTTATTTTTGCTGAGCGTGGCATCATAAAGTTTACAATATCTTTTATATTCTTCGTCTGAATATTTGTTTGAATAATTTAAGAGAAAAATTAGTGCAGCTAAATCATTCATGCGGTACTTACCAGTTTTAACGAGTTTTTTATGAAAATAAATAGTATCTTCTAAAAAACCTGCACTAAAACAAAGATCCGCTAAATTTAAAATAACTCTGTCGTTTTCAGGAAATTTTAAATGATAATTTTTAAGTAGAGTTATTATTTTTTGAAAATCTTTATTTGTGTAAGATAATCTCGATAGATTTATTAAACTATGAAGATAATATTTGTCAATCTCTACCGCTAAATTAAAGTAATTTATGGCCTCATCATTTTTTTTGTTTGTGGCCGCTATAATACCCAGAATATTGTATAAATAAGGATCTTTTTTCTCTTCTTCGCCAAGCAGATTTATTTCAAATTTTATACTTTCAAATTGTTTGTTTTTAAATAACTGCTCAATTTTTTTATAAAAAATATTATCCAAATTTAAATATAAATGTCCTTAAGATGGTTTATTCATTGAGTTGAAAAATTCTGAATTGTTTTTAGTATTCTTCAATTTCGAATTAATAAATTCAATCGCATCCATTGACCCCATAGGAGCAATAATTCTTCGCAATACATTCATTTTTTGAAGATCAGCTTTATCAAATATTAATTCTTCGCGTCTTGTCCCAGATTTTGTGATATCGATCGCGGGATAAATTCTCTTTTCTGAAATTTTTCTATCTAATATAGTTTCGCTGTTACCAGTGCCTTTAAATTCCTCAAAAATAACCTCATCCATTCTACTTCCAGTATCAATTAAAGCAGTAGCAATAATTGTTAAAGATCCTCCTTCTTCAATGTTTCTTGCAGCTCCAAAAAATCTTTTTGGTCTTTGTAAAGCGTTTGCATCAACACCACCTGTCAAAACCTTTCCTGAGCTTGGGACAACTGCGTTGTACGCTCTACCTAGTCTAGTTATTGAATCTAAAAGTATTACTACGTCTTTTTTATGTTCGGTTAATCTTTTAGCTTTTTCTATAACCATTTCAGCAACAGCAACATGCCTTTGAGCTGGTTCATCAAAAGTTGAACTTATTACTTCCCCTTTAACAGTCCGTTGCATATCAGTAACCTCCTCTGGTCTTTCGTCAATTAATAAGACCATTAAATAACACTCTGGATGGTTTGCGGTAATAGAATTTGCAATACTTTGTAAAATCATTGTTTTGCCTGCTTTTGGGGGAGATATAATTAATGATCTTTGCCCTTTGCCTATTGGGCTAACCAAGTCAATTAATCTAGGTGTTAGGTCTGGTTTCTTTTCTACTTTTGTGCTCTCAACTTCCATGCTTAACTGTTTATTTGGATAAAGCGGAGTTAAGTTATCAAAAGCAATTTTATGGCGAGACTTATCGGCATCTTCTAAATTTATTTTTGTTACTTGAAGTAAAGCAAAATATCTTTCTCCGTCCCTAGGAGCTCTCACAGGTCCTTCGACGGTGTCTCCAGTTCTTAAACCAAATCTTCTAATTTGGCTAGGACTAATATATATATCGTCTGGACCAGGTAAATAGTTAGACTCCATAGCTCTTAAAAAACCAAAACCATCCTGTAACATTTGTAAAACTCCACCCCCTGTAATTTCCTCTCCCTTTTCTGCTAATTTTTTTAAAATAGAAAAAAGAATTTCTTGTTTTCTTAGAGTACTAGCGTTTTCAATGCCAAGCTCTTCAGCTTGAGTTATTAAATTTTCTGATGATTTTGATTTAAGTTCTTCAATATTCATATTTTAAGGAAGGTTTATTTGTTTAGATTATAATAATATATATATCTTTATCTGATTTTTCAATAGCTATAGAGGCTTAAAAACAACTACAAATATAATCAATATTAATAATAATGTGGGTATTTCATTAAATACTCTATAAAATCTTGATGAAAATTTATTCTCATTTTTCCTGAATTTACTCAAACATGTGCCCAAAAAAAAGTGGTAGACGGTTAAAATTATTACAAAAACAAGCTTTAAAATTAGCCAATAATTAGAAAGTTGATCAAATCCGATACTGCTTACCAATAGTAAACCAAAAATCCACGACAAAATCATGGCCGGCATCATAATGTAGTTATAAAGTTTAAATTCCATCGTTTTAAAAACCTCACTAACATTTTTTTCATCGCTCTTTTCTGAATGATATACAAAAATACGTGGGAGATATAACAAACCCGCCATCCAAGATATTACAGCTATTAAATGTAAAGCCTTTAATGTTAAATAGACATTCATTTATTTATTATATATCTATTAACCAATGACTTTAGGAGCCTAATGTGATCATCACTATCATTTAAACAGGGCACAACATCAAAATTTTTGCCCCCGGAATTTAAAAAACTTTCTTTTCCTTGAATTGATATTTCTTCGAGAGTTTCAACACAATCTGAGGAAAATCCTGGGCAGATGACTAAAATGTTTTTTTTACCCACTGTGGGGAGTTTTTCTAATGTCTTGTCTGTGTAGGGCTGCAACCATTCTTGAGGACCAAATCTTGATTGGAATGTAGTCTCTATCGGAATTTTAGTAAATTTTTCATTTATTAGCCTTGTAGTTTTCTGACAATAACAATGATATGGATCTCCTTTTTCAAAATATTTTTTAGGGATACCGTGGTATGAAGCTACAATTAAATCTGGTACCCAATTTAATTCTGAAATTTTTTTATTTATACTTTTGACAAGCGCATCAACATACAATGGTTCTGACTCGTAGTGAGGAATAATTTGTAAACTTGGTTGCCACCTGATTTTCATTAAAGTTCTATAAACCTCATCACAAACTGTTGCTGTTGTAGCGGCTGCATATTGAGGATAAAGAGGCAATACTATTAAATTTTCGCATCCTTTTTCTTGTAATTTTTTCATTATACTTTTTATACTTGGGTTTCCATACCTCATAGCATAATCAATTATTATATTTTTGTTAGATATGATCTCTTTTAATTTTGAAGCTTGTTTTTCAGTATAATATCTTAACGGAGACATATTTTCTTCTTTCATCCATATTTCTTTATAAGCTTTTGCAGTTTTTGATGGTCTAAATGTTAAAATAAATATATTTAGTATTAATTGCCAAACTATTGGGTTTACTTCAATAACTCTTCTATCAGATAAAAATTCTTTTAAATATTTTCTTATATCTAACCAACTTGTTGAATCCGGTGTTCCTAAATTTACTAACATTATTCCGGTTTTTCCGAAGTTAATTTTAGGATGATTTTCCATTAAATTTTTTTATTATTTTAATTAAATAATCTACCATATCTGGGTCTGTTTGCGGGAGTACTCCATGTCCTAAATTGAATATATAAGGATGATTTTCAAAAATATTTAAATAATGATTTGCAACTTTTTCCAAATTTTTTTTATTTGTTAACAAAACTTTAGGATCCATACCGCCTTGAACAGGAATATTTATTTTTTTAACAATTTTTTCTGGATTAACATTATAGTCAATACTTATAACATTGGGTTTAACTATTTTAATGTATTCATAATAGTTTTTTATATTTCTTGGAAAACATATGCAAGGTTTGTTTACTGATTTTGTAAATTTTACCAATTTTTTGGTAGGACTATAAATAAAATCTTCCAGATCTTTTTCTTTTACTAATCCTGCCCAACTGTCAAATATTTGAATTATATCCACTCCACTTTTAATTTGATATTTAATATGCTGCTCTAAAAAAACACTAATATATTTAATCATATCTAAAATTAAAGGTTTATCAGATAAAATCTTTTTTAATTTCTTTTTAGGTGAATTTTTATTAAGCATATAAATTAGTAAAGTCCAAGGACCTCCTACAAAACCAATTAAATCTTTTTTGCTAATTAAGCTATCATTCTTAACTAAATTTATAGATTTATAAATCGAATCTAAATTTTTTTTAAACTGTAATTTAGGATATTCTTTAATTTGATTTAAACTTATAGGGCCAAGACTAGGACCGAAATTTTTTTTAAATTTGACAGATTGATCTAGACCATAGGGAACCATAAGAATATCTGAAAAAATTATTGCAGCGTCTAAGTCATATCTTTTAATTGGTTGTAAAGTTATTTCTTTAATCTTTTGAGCATTCAAACATAATTTTGTAAAATCTGCATTTTTTTTTCTTATTTTTCTAAATTCAGGCAAATATCTTCCTGCTTGTCTCATTAACCATATTGGTTTAATTGATTTCTTTTTTTTATAAATAACACTTTGTAAAGGAGACATATAAAATATATATTAAACTATATTATTAGTATTTTGCCTTGTTAATTATGGTGATAAACTGTTATCAACACTTTTTATATTTTTTTTCCACAGGATAAAAATCCATAATTACTGTATAAATTAACTTTTATTAAAATAGTTATATATTGTTGATAAAATTTATACATGTGACCAAAATTGTTGATTAGCTTGGTTTTTTACCTACAAAATAAGTAGATATTCTACTTTTGAAAAAATTTGTTTATTATTAATTATTAATTTACAAATTATACATGAGTAATATATATCAAATATACTTAATTTCTGACTCAACGGGAGAAACACTTGATAGGATATTCTTAGCTCTAAAAGCGCAATTTAATAATTTTAATTACAAAACAAACCATTTTTCTTTTACTAGAACTGAAAATCAAATAATAAAAATATTAGAAAATTGTAAAAACAACCGTAAAAATATAATTCTTTATACCATTGTTGATAGTAAACTGAGCACATTTTTAAATAGTAAAGCACAAAAAAACAATATTCCGTGTTTTAGTGTCTTAGGAGATTTGATAAATAATTTTTCGAAATTATTAAATCAAAATTCGTTAAATGTCCCAAGTAGACAACATATATTAGATGATGATTATTATAAAAAAATAGATGCTATTCAATTTACTATGAATCATGATGATGGAAATGCAATAAGTGATGTTGAAAAATCCGACATAATATTGATTGGTGTTAGCAGAACCAGCAAAACGCCAACTTCAATATATTTAGCTAATAAAGGCTATAAAGTTTCTAATATACCAATTGTAAATAAAAATTCTATACCAGAAAATATTAAAAAAAATAAATCTAAAAAATGTATAATAGGTTTAATAGCAGAACCAAAAAGACTCGCTGAAATTAGAAAAAATAGAATGACTAGTTTAAAAGAAACGGGTAATCAGAAATATACAAGTTTACAAAAAATACAAGATGAAGTTGAAAGTTCTAAAAATACTTTTATAAAGTTTAAATGGCCAGTTATCGATGTAAGTAGAAAATCTGTTGAAGAGACAGCCGCATCCGTCATCAAAATTTATGAAATAAGTAATAAAAATGCCTGATATTATTTTAGCTTCTAAAAGCAAAGTTAGAAGAAACATATTAAAAAAAAATAATATTAATTGTTTGGTTAAACCATCTAATGTGGACGAAGAACCAATAAAAGCTAGTCTTATTAAAGAAGGGGCTTCTCCAGAAATCATATCCAAAAACTTAGCAGAACTAAAAGCGAATAAAGTCAGTCAAAAAATGGATCAAGACTTAGTTCTTGGAGCTGATAGTGTAATTGATTTAAATGGAGAATTAATCTCCAAACCTGAAAACAGGAAAGAAGCGTTAGAAATATTAAAAAAACTTAATGGAAAAAAGCATGATTTAATAAGTTCAGTTTGTATATCAAAAAATGGCTCAATGATATGGAATTATACGGATAAAGCAGAACTAACCATGAAAGAAATGTCAGATGGTGATCTTAAGTATTATTTATCTAAAATTTCAGATGAAGCACTATACTCTTATAATGTTTATCAAATAGAGGGAGAGGGTAAAAACTTATTTGAAAAAATAGAGGGGGATGAGAATACAATTATGGGCCTACCAATAAAAAAGATAAAGGATTATTTAAACAAATGAAAAAATACATAGTTATTGGAAATCCCATAGCACATTCTTTGTCTCCATTGCTACATAATTATTGGATAGCAAAAAATAAAATAAAGGCAGTTTATGATAAAATATTAATTAACAAAGACGAAATTGAAAAAATAATATCAAAGGTAAGATCTAAAAAACTGCATGGAGTAAATGTAACAGTTCCTTTCAAAAATGAAGTTGTATCGTTTATGGATATTTTGACAAAAGAAGCGGAAGAGACAAAATCTGTAAATACTATTTATTTAAAAGACCAAAAAATAATCGGTCACAATACTGATATTGCTGGTTTTGAACTTGCTATTCGATCATACGGATATGATGTTAAAAAAAAAAATATTTTTATATTTGGAGCGGGTGGTGTAGTGCCTTCAATAATAATAGCTTTAAAAAGAATGGGAGCTTTGAAAATATTTCTTTATAATAGAACCTTAACAAAGTCCGAAAATATAAAAAAAATTTTTAATACCGTTGAAATTATAGATAAAGAAAATATTCCAGATGATGTAGACATGTTAATAAATGCATCAAGCTTAGGTATTAATAAGACTGATAAAATTGATTTAAATTATGATAAAATAGGAAAAAATAAGTTTTATTATGACGTTATATACAATCCAACAGAAACAAGTTTTTTAATGGAAGCGAAGAAAGCAGGAAACAAAGTTGAGAACGGTAAGAAAATGTTTATTTATCAGGCGCACCAGGCTTTTGCAATATGGCATAACATATTTCCAAAAATAGACGAAAAAGTTGAAAGTTTACTTAATAAATAATGATTAGAATTTCTGTAGTAGGTGAAATTGGTTCTGGTAAAACATTTGTTGCAAAACTATTTGGCTTTCCAATTTTTAATGCAGACAACGAAGTTTCAAAAATTTATAGAAATAATCGTGATGTTTTTAAAAAGCTTAAAAAAAAATTACCCAAGTTTATTTTTTCTTTCCCAATTAAAAAAAAACAAATAGGTCGTGCGGTTAAAAATAATTTAAAAAATCTTAAAATTATTTCAAAAATAGTTCATCCAACTGTTAGAAAAAATATGTTTAAATTTCTGAAAAAAAACAAATTAAAAAAAGCTGTTGTGCTGGATATTCCTTTATACTTTGAGAATAACTTAAATAAAAAGTCAGATATTGTAATTTTCATAAGTGCTAAAAAAAAAAAGATTAACTCAGCATTAAGGAAAAGAGGTAAATCTGATTTAAAACTTCTTAAAAAAATAGGTAAATTCCAATTACCTCCAAAGATGAAGAAAAAAAAATCTAATTATGTGATTATAAATAATTTTAAAAGTGAAAATTTAAAAAAAAAAGTTAAAATACTTAAATATAAAATCTTAAATAAATGAAAGAAGTAATTCTTGATACAGAAACAACTGGTTTAGATGTTAAAGATGGGCACAGGATAGTAGAAATTGGCTGTCTGGAGTTAGATAACTTTGTTTTGACTTCAAAAAAATTTCATTGTTATCTAAATCCTGAAAGAAAAGTATCAGAACAAGCTTTAAAAGTTCACGGTTATACTGATGTATTTTTATCCTCACAAAAAAAATTTTCACAAATTGTTGAAGAATTTTTGAATTTTATAAAAGATAAAAGATTGGTAATACATAATGCAAGTTTTGATTTATCACATTTAAATAATGAATTATCAATATTAGGTAAAAATAATATAATCGCCAATAATGTTATTGATACACTTGATTTAGCTAGAAAAAAATTTCCAGGTTCTCAAAACAGCCTTGATGCTTTGTGTAAAAGATATAAAATTGATAACTCAAAAAGAGCAAAGCATACTGCGCTTATAGATTGTGAGCTGCTATCAAAAGTCTATATTAATTTAGCTGATCAAAAAGAACCCACTTTAGATCTTAAAATTGGGAATTCTATTAAGGAACCTGAACATTTAAACAAAAAAATTAAATATTTTAATAAAGTTATTAAGCCAACTGAGGAAGAGTTAAAGTTACACAAAACTTACTTAAAAAATAATCTTAAAAAAAATTTTTTTAATTAAATTTTTCGTTAAATAATTTTGTAAAATCCACTTTTTTATCAAATTTGACACCAGGATACCCGGAGTCAGTAATCATATTTATAAGTACTTTTTCCAATTTTGGAAAAATTTCATTTTGAATATCACAAAGAATGATTTTCTGTAATTCTTTTTTCACCTTAATGTCTTCACCTATTTTAACAATAGAACTATAAACAACTTCAAAATATGATTTTTTTTCTGTTTGGGACTTATCTTGAAACTTTAAAGTTGTATTTACTTCTATTAGTTTATCTTTTAATGGTTTTGAATTAATATCAATATCAAGTTCATACTTTGATATATTATCTTTTGTATATAAGTAACTTTCAACATTAGGAGTCTCACTTGACAAATCTTTTACATACCCTGAAAGTATTTTATATTTCTCACTCATTTTTCTTGTTATCTATATCTTCAGACTCGCCTTCTATAAAGTCTTCTTTAAATTTTTTTTCTTTTGTATATCTCTTTGAATATTTATTTAGAATAACTTTTCTTGTTGGTGGAAAAATCATTACAAAACCAATAAAATCTGTAGCAAAACCAGGAATAATTAAAAGTAATGCTCCAAACGCTAGAGCAGCACCAGAAACTATCTCATATAGTGGCAACTCATTCTTCATCATTTGGCTCATGCCTGATCGAAGAGTATTAAAGCCCTCATATTTTGCATAATATATACCCACAAACGCAGTCAAAAAGATTAACGATATTGTGTAGAAAGCTCCGATTTTACCCCCAATTTCTATAAAAAGATAAATCTCAATGGCTGGAACTAAAATTATTAATAATAAAAACGCGTTCATTTGTCTTTTAAATAAATTGTTTGTTGAAATTAAATAACATAGTAAATATTATTGTACTATGAATTATAGTTTCGAGTATATAGATATAATACTTTTAGCGATGATTGCAGGTTTTATTTTCTTGCGATTGAGAGGTATTCTAGGAAAAAAGTCAGGTTTTGAGGACAAAATGTCAGCAAGTTTTGCTCATGACTTTCCTGCAGAGAAATCCAAAAAAAATTTAAATGAAAAAACATTTGATGAAAAAGCAAAAAAAGATTTTCTTTCTGGGGCAAAAATTGCATATGAAACAATTATTACTAGTTTCTCATCAGGAAATTTAAAAAATGTGAAACAACTTTTAGATAAAAAAGTTTATGATCAATTTGACGAAGCGATAAAAACAAGAGATGCTAGTGGGCAGGTATCAGAAACAACATTTATAGGAATAGATACAGCTGAAATCAAAAATCATGAAAATAAAAAAGGTTTTTTAGAAGTAACAGTCAGTTTTGTTAGTGAGATTATTTCATGCGTTAAAGATAAAGATAATAATATTTTATCTGGAGACCCAAAAAAAATCAAAAAAGTATTTGATACTTGGACATTCTCAAAAGACGTAACTTCAAATAATCCAAATTGGTTGTTAATTAGCACAGAAACTTGATTAAAAAAATTTCTGAAAAAGACAAAAAAGACTGGGAAAATTTTATAAAAAGTAAAGATAAGATTCATGACAAAGATATTTCTTATAAAAAAAGATTAAATAAGGATATTCATATGGAGATAGATTTACATGGTTACTCATTAGATGATGCAAATAAAAAAATATTTGAATTTGTTAATGAATGTTACGATAAAAAAGTAAAATCAATAAATATTATTACAGGCAAAGGTTTGAGATCAAAGAATACAGATGACCCTTATTCATCAACTAATTTAGGAATTTTAAAACATTCTGTGCCAGAATTTATAAAAAATAATTCAGAATTAATGAAAAAAATTAAATCTATAAATTTTGATGAAAGTTACTCTAAAAATAAAGGAAGTTTTAATATTTACTTAAAAAAAAGTTAACTTATATGAAAAACTTTAAGCCAAGAATAAAGGCCAGATTAAGAAAAAGCAAAATTGATATTAAAAAAAATTTTTCTGTTGTATCTGAAAAAGCAAAAATTGTAAAAAGTCAAACAGATATCAAAAAAAATTTAAAAGATTTTTTTTATTGGGTAAAAGGAGCAGAGCTTGTAGAGTTAGAAAAATGTAATATCTCTGAAGATCCTGTTAGACCAGAATTAGACAACCTATTTAGAACTAGCTATGGAAGAAAAATTTTTGGAGTTAAGTTCAAAGATGAAATTTACGCAGTAATGTGTTTTGCATTTACAGATGAAATACCTAAATCTGTTGAGGAACTTGAATTATTTAGTAAAGATGCATTTTTAAAGAATGTTCAAAGAGATCCAAATAAAGTTGGAAGAATAGCAATAGCTTACACTGTTTGGTCAAAGAAAAAAGGAGGGGGAAAGCTTATAGTTAAAGAGATTTATAAAATGATAAAAAAATCAAATCATCTGAATAGACTTGTTACTCTTTCTCCGTTAACTGATATGGCTAGAAAATTCCATTTAAGAAATGGGGCCGTTGAGTTACAAGTAAATGAAAATACCCAAAATTTTGAGTATAAAGTTATAAAATAAATTTTGATAAATCAGTATCTTTAACTAACTCACCTAAATTTTTCTTAATATATTCTGAGTCTACAATAATTTTTTCTCCAGATCTGTCAGTAGCTGTAAAACTAATTTCATCCAAGACCTTCTCAATTATAGTATGTAGTCTTCTAGCACCAATATTTTCAACAGTTGAGTTTACTTCAGTAGCAATATTAGCTATAGCGTCAATTCCATCATCTGAAAATTCTAATTCTACATTTTCTGTTTTTAATAATGCTTTATACTGCTTGATTAAGCTATTATCTGGTTCTCTTAAAATTTTTTTGAAATCATCGCTAGTCAAAGCTTCAAGCTCAACTCTTATTGGTAATCTTCCCTGTAGTTCAGGCAAAAGATCTGAGGGTTTTGCTAATTGGAAAGCGCCAGAAGCTATAAAAAGTATATGATCAGTTTTTATTGGGCCATATTTTGTGCTTACAGTTGTACCTTCAATTAATGGCAACAGATCTCTTTGAACTCCTTCTCTAGATACGTCTCCACCAACTCTATCAGTTCTTGCAGAGATTTTGTCTATTTCATCAAGAAATACTATACCGTTGTCTTCTGTAGAATTTTTTGCCGACTTAATAATTTTATCTTGTTCAATTAATTTATCAGACTCTTCATTAATCAAAATCTCATGGGATTCTTTTACAGTCATTTTTTTCTTTTTGGGTTTATTGCCCATACCTTTACCAAGCATCTCTCCAATATTTATCATTCCGACATTGGCCCCTGGCATTCCAGGAATTTCAAATGATGGCATTGAACTTGCTTCGTTAACAGCAATTTCAATTTCATTCTCATCTAGATCTCCATTTCTTAATCTTTTTCTGAAACTTTCTCTAGTTGCAACGCTTGCTTTATTCCCAACTATTGCATCTAAAACTTTCTCTTCAGCTTGTTTTTGAGCTTGTGCATAAACCTCTTTTCTTTTTTTAACTTTTTCCATTGCGATAGCTATTTCAAGTAAATCTCTTACTATTTGTTCGACATCTCTTCCCACATATCCAACTTCTGTAAATCTTGTCGCTTCAACTTTTACAAATGGAGCTTCAGCAAGTTTAGATAAACGTCTAGATATTTCTGTTTTTCCAACACCGGTTGGGCCAATCATTAATATATTTTTTGGCAAAACTTCATCTTTCATATCACCCTTTAAAGCTTGTCTTCGCCACCTGTTTCTAAGTGCGATAGCAACAGCTCTCTTAGCTTTGTTTTGTCCAACTACAAATCTATCTAACTCTGAAACTATTTCTCTAGGAGATAGCGAGCTTATAAAAGTGTCTTCTTGATTTTTTTTATCTTTTGGCACTAGAGGTGTAACATTATTTTTTTCCATTATATTTTCTCAATATTGACGTTATTATTTGTGAATACACAGATCTCTGAGGCTACTTTAATAGCTTTTTTAGCAATCTCTTCCGCTGACAAATCTGTGTCCATCAATACTTTCGCTGATGCTAAAGCATAATTTCCACCTGATCCAATTCCTATAACATCACCCTCTGGTTCTAGAACATCACCAGTACCTGAGATTATAAAACTTTTTTCTTTATCCCCAATTGCCATTAATGCTTCTAATCTTCTTAAATATTTGTCTGTTCTCCAGTCTTTCGCAAGCTCAACAGCAGCTCTTGTTAAATTTCCTGCATGTTTTTCTAATTTAGATTCTAATCTTTCAAATAACGTTAGCGCATCAGCTGTCGATCCAGCAAATCCTGCAATCACATTTCTTTTCTCAATTTTTCTAACTTTATTTGCTGTTCTTTTTATAACAGTATTACCCATGCTAACTTGACCATCGCTAGCAACCACAACGTTTTTATCTTTTCTAACTAACACAATTGTTGTCATATTTACTAGATGGATATTAATCCTAATAGTTCAAGTGCTTGATTACTTTTATTGATATAAGCAAATAATGAATATATACGTATTAAAATAATGAAGAGAAAAGCTGATATTACTAGAAAAACAAAAGAAACATCAATTAAGGTGGAACTTAATATAGATGGTAAAGGCCAATACAAAATTGACACAGGAATTGGTTTTTTAGACCATATGCTAGAACAACTATCGAAACATTCTTCAATTGATCTTAAGGTTAAAGCAAAAGGAGATACTCATATTGATTTACATCACACAACTGAAGACACTGGAATTGCAATTGGTGAATGCTTAAAGAAAGCATCAAAAAATTTCGTTGGTATTAAAAGATATGCGCACGCCTTGTTGCCTATGGACGAAACATTAACAAGGGTAGCAATTGATATGTCTAATAGACCATATCTAATCTGGAACGTTAAATTAAAGGTTGAAAAATTAGGCGAAATGGACACCGAGTTATTCAAAGAATGGTTTCAGGCATTTGCTCAGTCAGCTGGAATAACTATGCATGTTGAAAATATTTACGGTGATAACAGCCATCACATAATCGAATCTTGTTATAAAGGACTTGCTAGATCATTAAGAGCAGCGCTTGAATTAGATCCTAAAAATAAAAATACAGTTCCCTCTACAAAAGGTTCTTTATAAAAAAGAATTAATGAAAGTCACAATCGTTAATTACAGCTCGGGCAATATTAGCTCTGTAATAAACTCTTTTAAGGAGGTTGCACAAAATAAAGCAATAATAGAGGTATCATCAGATTTAAATAAAATAAAATCTTCAGACAAAATTGTTTTACCAGGCCAAGGATCGTTTAAAAGTTGCTTAGATGCTTTAAAAAAAATCAATGGTTTAGATGATGTTTTAAATGAATTTGTTATAACAAATAAAAAACCACTTCTGGGTATTTGTGTAGGATTACAAATGTTTGCAGATGTTGGTTATGAAGAAACTGAAACAAAAGGTCTAGGATGGATTTCAGGTAAAGTGTCTAAAATTAATAATCAAAACGGTAAATTTAAGCTTCCACATATCGGATGGAATGAAATTAATATTGTTAAAGATAGTAAGATTTTTAATAATATAGAAGATAAATCTCACATGTATTTTGTGCACAGTTATGAATTTATACCTGAAGACAAATCCGTAATTGCTGCAACAACGGACTATTCATCGAAAGTTGTATGTGCTGCAGAAAAAGAGAATATCTTTGGAACTCAATTTCACCCTGAAAAGAGTGACAAAATAGGGCTTAGAATAATAGAAAATTTTATTACATTATAGGAAATTAAAAAAATGTCAGATTTACTTAAAAACTCAGATTTATCTCTAGATACTGCAGATAAAATCGTTTCAGATACATTACACGATTGTGATGATGGAGAGTTATATATAGAAGATACAAAATTTGAAACTGTAACTTTAGATGATAACAAAATTAAAAGCTCAGAATATAGTATAGACTCAGGTTATGGTTTTAGAGCAATTACTGATGATGTGATCGCTTACTCACATTCAAACGAAATTTCAGAGGAGTCTCTTAAAAAATCAAGTGAAAATTTAAAGTCAACTCTTAAGAGTAAAAAAGGTACTTACAATTCTGAAATTAAAAAAACAAATCAAAAATTTTATAACGATATAGATCCTATCGAGACAAAGTCCTTAAATGCAAAGATAGAATTGTTAAATTTAATGAATGAATATTCAAGATCAAAAGATCAATCTGTGAAACAGGTCTCAGCTAGTTTTCTAGGAGAGAAAAAAAATGTTGAAATATTAAGACTAGGGGGTGAATTACTTAAAGACAGTAGACCTCTGGTTAGAATAAATATATCAATGATGGTAGAAAAAAATGGTAGAAAAGAAACTGCTGTATATGGAGTTGGTGGAAGACAGTCTTATGATGAATATCTGAAAGATGGAAGTTGGAAGAAGTTGTGTGATGAAGCATTTCGAATTGCTACAACTAATTTAAAAAGCAAACCATCTCCTGCAGGTGAAATGAAAGTTGTTCTTGGACCTGGTTGGCCAGCGATATTAATACATGAAGCAATAGGGCATGGTCTAGAAGGCGATTTCAATCGAAAAAAAACCTCTGTTTTCCATAATTTAGTTGGACGAAGGGTTGCTAGTGAAGGTGTCACTATTATTGATGATGGAACTATAGATAATAGAAGAGGAAGTCTTAACATTGATGATGAAGGAACTCCTACAGAAAGGACAGTTTTAATTGAAAAAGGAATTTTAAAAAACTTTATGCAAGATAGATTAAATGCACGATTGATGAATACTAAGTCTACAGGCAATGGGAGAAGAGAAAATTACAAACATATCGTACTACCCAGAATGCGTAATACAATAATGTTAAACGGTACTCATACTCAGGAAGAGATGATTAATTCTGTAAATAAGGGGATTTTTGCTGTTAGCTTTGGGGGTGGACAAGTTGATATTACTTCAGGAAAGTTTGTTTTTAATTGTACAGAAGCTTATGAAATAGTAGATGGTAAAATTGGTGCACCTTTAAAGGGAGCAACTTTAATTGGTGACGGCCCATCATCTCTTAAAGAAGTTTTGATGGTTGGCAATAATATGATGTTAGACCCTGGTATCGGAACTTGTGGTAAGTCTGGACAAGGGGTTCCAGTTGGAGTTGGTCAGCCATCTCTCTTAATTGACAATATGACAGTTGGTGGCACTCAACTATAAAAATGATAAAAGAAAAAGATTATCTAAATAATATTGCTGAGCAATGTTTATCTAAATCTAATAAACTTGGCTCAACTGATGTAAGTGTAATGGTAATGCATTCAGTATCTGAGGATGTAAGTGTAAGAAATAGAAAATTAGATGGCTCAACAAGGTCTGAAAATTTAGGTATTACATTAACAACTTACATTGGTAAAAAAAAGTCTACAATTTCATCCTCAGATCTGCATACAAAAAATTTAGATGGTCTGATTAATAGATGCGTTGAGAGTACTAAAATAACACCTGAAGATGAGCTAAACTCTCTGGCAGATAAAGAACTTTATTTTAAAGGTGATAAAGAACTAGATTTGTATGATGAAACAGTTTTAGAAAATAAAAAGAAAATAGAATACATAAACGAAGCTGAGGAAGAGGCTTTTTCCAGAAAAGATATTGTTAATACCAATGGATCGGGCTTTAGCCAAAATAAATCAAATTTTATTTTAGCAAATTCAAGTGGATTTTCTGATGGTTATAAAACATCTCAGTTTACAGCCTATTGTGAGGTAGTATCAAAAAATAATGGAAGCATGGAGAGAGATTACGAGTACAGTAGCAAACGTTTTTTTAATGATATTCTTAAACCAAAACAATTAGGATCAAAAGCTGCTGAATTAGCGTTAAAAAAATTGAATCCAAAAAAAATAAAAAGTGAGAAATTAAATATTATTTTCGATAAAAGAATTGCTAAAGGTTTTTTATCCTCATTTTCAAGTGCTATATCCTCTAGTGCATTTGCAAAAGGAACAACTTTTTTAAAAGATAAACTAAATAAAAAAGTATTTGGAGATAAAATTAATATTCAAGATAAAGCTGACATTAAAAAAGCAAATGGCTCGAGATATTTTGATATTGAAGGGGTTAAGACGAAACCTTTAGAACTTGTAAAAGATGGAGCTTTAAATGATCTTTTAATTGATACTTACAACGGAAAAAAAATAAAAAAAAAATCAAATGGTAGAGCTAGTGGTTCATCAAATTTATATTTCCTAAATGGTGATTTAAGTTTTGAGGAATTACTCAACTCAACTAAAAAGCTGCTTTATATTACAGAGACAATTGGTAGGGGATCAAACATAATTACTGGAGATTATTCAGTTGGTGCATCTGGATTAATGGTTGAAAATGGTGAGTTTTCCTATCCTGTAAGCGAAATAACAATAGCTGGAAATTTAAATAATATTTATAAAAATATATCATTAGCCAATGATTTAGAATTTAACTATTCAACCAATTCACCTACAATGCTAGTTGAAGGGATGATTGTTGGAGGAAAATAACTTATAAATTAATAAGCTAATAAAAAAAAATTTAAAATAGTGAAAATATTTCCAGCCATAGATATTAAGGATAAAAAGTGCGTAAGACTAGTTAAAGGAGATTTTGACAAGAAAACTGAGTATAAAATGTCTCCAGTTGTACAAGCTAGCAAATATAGGGATCATGGTTTCAAGAATTTGCATGTTGTTGACTTAGATGGAGCTTTAACTGGCGAAACTGTTAATCTAGGTATTATCCAAGATATAGTTGGTAAATTTGATTTAAAGGTTGAGATTGGTGGTGGTATCAGAAAGCTTGACAGTATTAAAAAATATGTTGATGCTGGTGTTGAAAAAGTGATTTTAGGAAGTGCTGCTATTAAAGATAAAATATTTTTAAAAGAGGCGTGTCAAAAATTTCCGGATAAAATAGCATTAGGTTTAGATGCTAAAGACGGATACTTATCATTGTCTGGATGGAAGGAAAATTCTAATCAATTAGCTTTAGATTATTTGAGTGAAGTAAATGATTATGGTGTTAGTAGACTTATTTTTACTGATATAAATAAAGATGGTATGAAACAAAGTCCAAATTTCGAAGATACATCAAAAATTGCAGCTAAATCAAATTGTCCCGTAATCATATCTGGTGGTGTTTCATCAATAGATGATGTTAAAAAAGCAAAAGGTTTAAAAAATATTGAAGGTATAATAGTTGGAAAAGCTATCTATGATGGTGATATTAAATTAGAAGATCTTGTGAAAGAAGATGCTTAAAAATAGAATAATTCCCTGTTTAGATGTGAAAAACGGTCGTGTTGTTAAAGGCATTAACTTTGTTGATCTAAAAGATGCAGGAGATCCAGTGGAACAAGCAAAAATTTATAGTGACGGTGGTGCTGATGAAATTTGTTTTTTAGATATAACTGCTTCAAACGAAAATAGAGACACTATTTATAGCGTTGTAGAGAAAACTTCCAAGAAATGTTTTGTGCCTTTAACAGTTGGTGGAGGAGTTAGAAGTGTCGAAGATATAAGTAAATTACTTAACTGTGGTGCCGATAAAGTTTCAATAAATACAGCTGCTGTAAATGACAAGCAAGTTGTTGTTGATAGTTCTAAAAAATTTGGGTCTCAATGTATTGTTGTTGCAATAGATGCAAAAAAAAATGGAAATATATGGGAGATCTATACTCATGGCGGAAGAAATAAAACAGGCATTGATGCATTAAAATTTGCAAAAGATATGGAGAAAAGTGGAGCGGGTGAATTACTTGTAACATCAATGGATAGAGATGGTACACAGGTTGGATATGACATTGATTTGATGTCTAAGATTTCATCTGCTGTAAATATTCCTGTTATTGCCTCCGGTGGAGTTGGTACCTTAGATCATTTAGTAGATGGTATTAAACTAGCTAATGCGAGTGCAGTTTTAGCAGCTTCAATTTTCCATTATGGGAAATATTCAGTTAAACAGGCAAAGGAATATTTGGATTTAAAAGGAATTCCAGTTAGAATTTAATATGCTTAAAACTTTAGAGAATTTAATCAATATAATTCGAGATAGAAAATCATCATCAGATGATAGTTCTTACACATCAAAACTACTTAAAGATAAATCTTTATCAGTAGAAAAGGTTAAAGAGGAAATTGAAGAGCTTATAGAAGCTGTAGAAAATAATTCGAATGAAGTTCACGAGGCAGCTGATGTTCTTTATCATTTATTAGTTTATCTAGAGGGAAATAACGTCCGTATTGAGGATATTATGGATGAATTAGAAAAAAGGAAGAAAAAAAAAGAGTCTTAAAAAGACCAAATTAGTGTTAGCTTTCTTAAAATTAAATTCATTTATGAGCCACAAATTCTATAAACCCGCAAGATCTAGACTTCAGAGAAGTGAATTAGCAGTCCCTAGTTCATCACCAAAAATGTTTGAAAAGGCTTTAAATTCAGATGCAGATTATGTTTTCTTGGATTTAGAAGATGCTGTTTCTCCAAATGACAAGATGGCTGCAAGAGCAAATGCTATTAAAGCTTTAAATGAAATTAATTGGAGGGAAAAAGGAAAAACTATTTCTGTAAGAATTAACAGTTTAGATACTCATTACATGTACAGTGATTTAGTTGAACTTGTAGAGCAAGCTGGACAAAACATCGATACTATACTTGTACCTAAAGCTGGAACTGGAAGTGATGTTTACATGGTAGATTGTTTATTAACTCAAATAGAAATAAATAAAAAAATTCAAAATAAAATTGGAATTGAATGTTTAATTGAAACTGCTTTAGGCATGTCTAATATTAAAGAAATTGCAAAATCTAGCGAAAGATTAGAGGCATTACATTTTGGAGTTGCTGATTATGCTGCAAGTCTAAGAGCAAGAACTGTCGTGATAGGTGGTTTAAATCCAGATTATCCAGGGGATCAATGGCATCATGGTTTATCAGAATTAGTTATGACATGCAGAGCATATGGTCTTAGAGCTATAGACGGACCGTTTGGAGATTTTAACGATCCAGATGCATATGTTGCTTCAGCAAAGAGAGCTGCTGCCATTGGTATTGAGGGTAAGTGGGCAATACATCCATCACAAATAGATTTAGCAAATAAAGTTTTTTCACCACCAGAGGCTGAAGTAAAAAAAGCAAAGAGAATTTTAGAGGAATTAGATAAAGCTGCAAAAGAAGGAAAAGGTGCAGCCCAATTAGACGGAAGGATGATTGATGCAGCTTCTGCAAGAATGGCAGAAAATATTGTAAATATAAATAAAAAAATAGAGGATAAATAAAATGGATATTCACGAGTACCAAGCAAAAAAAATATTAGCAGGGTTTGGAGTTACAATTCCAAGAGGCGGAATTGTTTATAGTCCAGAAAATGCCGAGAATAAGGCTAGAGAACTTGGAGGATCCAAGTGGGTTGTTAAAGCCCAAATTCATTCGGGTGCTAGAGGAAAAGCAGGAGGAATTATTGTTTGTAATAGTGAATTGGAAGTCGCACAAGCAACTGATAAACTTTTAGGTAAAAAACTTGTGACCAATCAAACTGGTCCTGAGGGAAAAATTGTAAACAGAGTTTATATCGAAGAGGCTACCGATATTAAAAAAGAACTTTATCTTGGACTTGTTTTTGATCGAAGTTCAGAGTCAATAATGGTCGTTGCATCTACTGAGGGAGGGATGAGTGTTGAGGAAATTTCTAAACAGAAACCAGAAACTATTATTAGATCTAAAATTGAAGTGGCTGTCGGTATGCAACAATTCCAAGCGAGGGAAATTGCATTTGGCCTTGGTATTGAACCAAAATTAATTTCAAGAACTGCTGAAGCGATAACTGGATGTTATAGAGCATTTAGTGAGCTTGATGCTACTATGGTTGAGGTAAATCCGTTGGTAATATCAAACCAAGATCAAATTTTGGCTTTAGATTGTAAAATGAGTTTTGATAATAATGCGTTATTTAGACGAAACCAAATATCAGAACTTAGAGATAAAACGCAAGAGAATGCAAGTGAAGTCTATGCATCTGACAGAGGTCTTAATTACGTAAGTCTAGATGGTAATATTGGAAATATAATAAATGGTGCTGGTTTAGCTATGGCCTCTATGGATATGATAAAATTAGCAGGGGGGGCGCCAGCTAATTTCTTAGATGTTGGTGGTGGAGCAACACCTGAAAAAATTGTTAAAGCATTTAAATTAATTTCAATGGATAAAAAGGTAGAAGTTATATTAGTTAATATATTTGCAGGAATAAACAGATGTGATTGGATTGCAGAAGGAATAGTTCAAGCTTTAGAAAAAATTGATATTAAAGTTCCTTTAGTAATACGACTAGCAGGCACCAATGTTGAAAAAGGTAATAAAATTTTAAAAGAAAGTAAAATAAATTATATTGAGGCAAATACTTTAGAAGATGCAGCAAACAAAGCTGTTAAAGCTTTAGGAAAATAAATGTCAGTATTAATAGATAAAAATACAAAAATCATTATACAAGGTTTTACCGGGAAGATGGGATCTTTTCATGCAGAAGAAATGATTAAATATGGTTCTAATGTTGTTGGTGGTGTTACACCAGGTAAAGGTGGATCAAAACATTTAAATTTACCAGTTTTTAATACTGTAAAGGAGGCTGTTGATAGCACTGGTGCATCAGCTTCAATATTGTTTGTCCCTCCAGCCTTTGCTGCAGACTCCGCTATGGAAGCTGCGGATGCCGGTATTAAAACGTGTGTAGCTATTGTAGACGGCATACCCTCACACGATATGATAAAAATCAAAAGATATATGAGAAGATATTCTAGGGTTCAAAAGATGACTATGATTGGACCTAATTGTGCAGGTATTATTAGTCCAGGGAAAGCTATGCTTGGTATAATGCCAGGCCATATTTACAAAGAGGGCAATGTCGGAATTATAGGAAGATCAGGAACCTTGGGTTACGAGGCTGCACAGCAAATGAAGAACTTGGGAATTGGTATTTCAACAAGTGTTGGAATAGGAGGAGATCCAATAAATGGAAGTTCTTTTAAAGACATTTTAGAAAAGTTTGAGGAGGACAAAGAAACAGACGCAGTTTTAATGATTGGTGAAATTGGTGGACCACAAGAAGTTGCGGCCGGGAATTTCGCAAAAGAGAATATGAAAAAACCTGTAATAGCCTATATAGCAGGTCTTACAGCTCCTAAAGGGCGTGTTATGGGCCACGCAGGAGCAATAGTTTCTGCATACGGAGAGAGTGCCGTTGAAAAAGTTGAGCTTTTAAGAGAGTGTGGAGTAAAAATCTCAAAAAATCCATCAGTGATGGGAGAAACTGTAAAGTCTGTATTAGAGAAAAAGTAAAATGAGCAAGATAAAGATAATTGCTTTTTTAATATTTGGTTTCATCGTTTATAAAATTTTTGTTGCAGTAAAAAATTTTGAGATAGGTGTAAATAAACAAGCGGCAGAAATAGAAAAAATGGGTTTTGAAAGAGAGGACGAAGTTATTGGGTTAATGATGTATCTTGGTGATGAGGAAGATCTGCAATTAGTTGAGCATTTGTTAGTTAAAAGTAGATCAAAATGTTTTGAGATGAAACAGATTGCTGAAGAAAGTTCAAATGCGTACTATGAATGTGCAAAAATAAAAGCCATAGTAAAAGAAGGTAAAATACTTAATATTATAGAAGAGATTGAAGTTTTATAATGAGTTACGATGATAATAATATTTTTGCTAAAATTTTGAGGGGTGAAATACCTTGCAAAAAAATCTATGAAGATGAATTTGTATTATCTTTCCATGACATAAATCCTCAAAAAAAAATTCACGCATTAGTCATTCCTAAAGGAAAATATATTGATTTAGATGATTTCTGTAGAAATGCATCAACTAATGAAATGGTTGGAATGTTTAAAGGTATAGAAAAAGTTTCAAAAAAGTTAGGCATTTCTATGGATTCTGGTAAAGGATATAGAGTACTATCTAATATTGGTGTTGATGGTGGTCAAGAAGTTCCTCATTTACATTTTCATTTATTTGGTGGTGAAAAAATTGGAAGAATGGTTTCATGATTGAAAAGATCGAAAGATATTATTTAGAAATAAATTCCATGGAGGACTTAAAAACTAAACAAATACCATCAGATAATTTTTTTCTAAAGGAAGCAGATAAAGATAAATTTGAATTAAATAAATTTTTTTACAAACAAATTGGAAAAAAACATGAGTGGATAGATAGATTAATTTGGCAAGATAAGAATTGGATAGATTATACTTCAGATAAAAATTTAAAAACATTTGTATTACAAAATAATAATGATCTGATTGGATACTTTGAGCTTATTTTTAATGGCAATGATTGCGAAATAGCTTATTTTGGAATTTTAGAGGAATATATAGGCAAGGGATATGGAGGTTTTTTACTTTCAGAGGCTCTAAGAATTGGTTTTAAGAACGCTAAGAGAATTTGGGTTCATACTTGTTCATTGGATCATCCAAACGCAATTGAAAATTATAAGTCTAGAGGCATGAAGATATTTAAAACAGAAATTTTAAAAAGACGAGCTATTTAAGGAGATATTTTGATAATTTGGATTGCTTCATATCCCAAAAGTGGAAATACTTGGGTTAGATCAATTATTTCTTCTTATTTTTTTTCAGAAACTGGTGATTTTGATTTTAGTTTATTAAAAAAAATATCTCTTTATCCTGGTCCAAAATATTTTGAAAACCCAATAAAAAAACCTGGTGAAGTTAGCTTATTTTGGGAAATATCACAAAAAAATATTATTAAAAAACAGAAACAAACTTATCTTAAAACTCATAATGCCTTAGTAGCATTAAACAATAAAAATTTTACCTCTGAAAAACTAACTCTTGGTGCAATTTATATAGTAAGAGATCCTAGAAATGTATTGTCATCATTAAAAAATCATTATGACTTTAAGGATTATAATGAAGCATTTGATTTTATGACTAATAAAAAAAAATATATTTGGGATGTTAGAAAAAAGGATGATTTTAGTGGATTTCAATTTTTAGGCTCATGGCCTGATCATTATAAGTCATGGGTCAATAATTCAAAATTTAAAATTCTTTTATTAAAATATGAAGATTTAGAGAAGGATTGTTATTCGACTTCTCACAAATTAATTAAATTTATTTTATTTTTAAATGGACATAATAATTTAGTGGATGAGAAAAAACTATTTAAATGTATTGAAACAACCAAATTTGACATTTTAAAAAAAAAAGAAAAAGATTTTGGATTCGACGAAAGTATTAAAATAAACAATATAAACAAATCCTTTTTTTTTCTTGGACCAGAAAATCAGTGGCAAACAAAACTACCTAAAGAAATTTTATCTAAAGTAGAAAAAGAATTCCAAAAAGATTTAGAATATTTCAATTATTAGTTTGTGTTGGCAATTTAAATTGATTTTTTTGTATCTGAACATTTTTCTCCAAATTAAACAAATAAGTGATCACTAAATTTTGATATATATCTACATTCTGCCATCCAATAATGTTATGTGTGACCATATCAAAAAAAATATTTATTTGATAATCTCCTTCTACAAATTTAAATCTAAAATATTTATTGTCTATTATATCGCCTTTTGTATTTTTAATTTTATCTATTAAAAAATTCTTATCTAAAATTAAATTAAATGCTGTTTTTTTTATTGGATAAATATAAAATTGATTACTATTTAGATTTTGAATGACTAAGTTTTTTCCGTCAGAGACCAATATTTTTTTTTTATTATAATATTCGCAATAAATCTTTTTTGGATATTCAATTATACAATTTCCTTCTTCAGTTTTTTCATCAATATTTTGCTTAAATTTAAAAGATAAATTTGCAATTTCACTAAAATTTTGGATTATATTATTTTTAGTTGATGCAATGGAATTATTGATTTTTACTAAAAAAATAAAACAAAAAATTATGATAAAACTTCTCATTATTTAATGACATCTCTTTTTCCAACATGATTTGCTTTGCTAACAATCCCTTCAGTCTCCATTGTGTCAATTATTCTTGCAGCTCTATTATAGCCAATCTGGAGTTTTCTCTGTAAAAAAGAAGTTGAGGCTTTCCCTTCAGTTCTAATTATCTCAACAGCAGTTTCATAAAGCTCATCTTTATCAGTATTTTTTTCTGTAATATCTGTAGTTTTGTTGTCACCGTAACTTAAAATTTCATCAAAATATTCTGCTTCCCCTTGAGATCTTAAAAAATTGTTTATCTTTTCAATTTCCTTTTCAGATACATATGGTCCATGAATTCTAATAACTCTATTAGCAGAAGTCATATAGAGCATATCACCTTTTCCAAGAAGTTGTTCTGCTCCCTGCTCACCTAAAATTGTTCTACTATCTATCTTAGATGTAACCTGAAAAGATATTCTTGTTGGAAAATTAGCTTTTATTGTTCCAGTAATTACATCTACACTTGGTCTTTGAGTTGCCATTATTATGTGTATTCCTGCAGCTCTTGCCATCTGAGATAACTTTTGAATATAATTTTCAATTTCTTTACCAGCTACTAACATTAGGTCTGACATCTCATCAACGATAACCACAATGTATGGCATTGGTAGAGAATGTTTTTCATTATATCCATCGATATTTCTCACACCATCTTTAGTCATCAATCTATATCTGCTTTCCATTTCTTTAACTACCCATCCGAGTACGGACGCAGCTCTCTTGGGCTCAGTAATTACTGGGCAAAGCAGGTGAGGAATTCCTTCGTAAGTTGAGAGCTCTAGCATTTTAGGATCAATCAAAATGAACTTACATTTGTCCGGTGTATGCTTGTATAAAAGGGATAAAATTATTGTATTTATACATACCGATTTTCCAGACCCAGTTGTTCCAGCAATTAACAAATGTGGCATAGAAGTTAAATCTCCAATAATAGGGTTACCTGAAATACTTTTTCCTAATGCAATTGGCAGTTTAATATCTTTACTTTTATATTCTTTACTCATAATTATTTCACTCAAATAAACATTTTCCCTAACAGTGTTTGGCAATTCTATACCAATTGTACTTCTTCCTGGTATGGTTGATATTCTTGCAGATTCTGAGCTTGTATTTCTTGCAATATCTTCTGACAGATTTATTACTTTAGAAACTTTTATACCTGCAGCAGGTTCAAATTCATTTAATGTAACAACTGGTCCATGGCTAATTTTAGTTATATTACCTTGTACACCAAAATCTAATAAAATTTTCTCTAAACTTTTTTGATCATGGTTGCTTTGATTTTTAGCTTTTTTTTTTCTTTCTTTTGGTTGAGTATTTAAAAAATCAGATGATGGTAATTTAATAATATTTTTTTTTTCATTTTTTGATTGCGAAAAGTTATCAAAAGTAAAATTTTCTTGAACGTTAGTTTCGATTTCACTAGAATCTAAATTCATACTTTGTTTTATATCTTTTTCAATTTTATTTTTAGATTTATCTTTAAAAATGAAACTTATAAAAAATTTTATATGATTTGGCTTAAAATTTACACTTAGAAGGAATAAAACAATAAAAATAAATAGAAGAAAAAAATAAGATATTTCCTTATCAAGAAAAAATATTTTTTTTAAAAAAGAGTCACTTAAAAATGTCCCTATAAAACCACCGTTTCCATTAATAGATAAGAAAAAAGATTCTTGGTAAAAATACGATAAGTATAAAGATCCTATTACTGAATATAAAATTATAAAAAAAAAATTTTCAAAAAATATAATTAATTTTTTGTTAAAAAAAATATTTATACCCGTAATTATCAATGTTAAAGGTATTAAAAACGATACCAAACCTACTGTTTGAAAAAAAAAATCGGATATTAAACTACCCTTGAAACCTAAGAGATTATTAATCTCTTTATTTTTTGAGAAAATAAAATTAGGATCATCTGGGGAATATGTAATTAGTGATAATAAAAACAAAATACCACAAAAGATAACAATAATCCCAAATATTTGAATAATTTTATTTAAAATAATATTTGTGGTATTTAATAATATATTTTTAAGACTCATAATATTTTAAAAAGTAAATTAATCACTTTGTATCATTTAATATTTGTTGTTAAAATTAAAAATTAAAAATTAAATATGAAAATTTGTATTATAGGAATGAATCTTACTAGCCTTATTTTGTCTAAAGCATTGATAAATATTGGCTGTTCTGTAGATATTTTTGCTTTTAATCAAAAGAAAAGTAATTTTTCAACCAGAACAATAGGAATCAGTAAAAGTAATATTAATTTTATTAATAAAAATATTATTACTCTTAATGCAAAACAGTTTCAAAATATAAAAAAAATAAGAATTTTTTCGCAC
>CACLWL010000002.1 GCA_902610655.1 uncultured Pelagibacteraceae bacterium | reverse complement strand
GGATATGAATGATAGAGCGCTTAGATTTATAAATATCAATACCAAAGGAGTTGCAAAAGATTTTCCAAGAGAAGATGGATTTGATATTACGGTTGCTTCTGAGGTAATGGCAATTTTCTGCTTATCAAATGATTTGAAAGATTTAGAAAAAAGAATTGGAAATATAACAATCGCGTATAATAAAAATGGTAAGCCGATTTATGCTAGAGATTTAAATGCTCAAGGACCAATGACCGTTCTTCTTAAAGAAGCAATAAGACCGAATGTAACTCAAACATTAGAAAATAATCCAGCATTAATTCATGGAGGTCCTTTTGCAAACATTGCACATGGATGTAATTCTGTTATTGCGACTAAATCTGCTTTAAAACTTGCTGACTTTGTTGTAACAGAAGCTGGGTTTGGCGCTGACCTTGGTGCCGAAAAATTCTTAAATATTAAATGTAGAAAATCAAATATAAAACCGAGTTGTGTTGTAATTGTTGCAACAATAAGAGCACTAAAAATGCATGGTGGTGTAGAAAAGGCAAACTTAAAAAATGAAAATGTTGATGCACTCAAAAAAGGATTGGTGAATTTAGAAAGACATATAAATAATATCAAAAAATTTAGTTTAACTCCTATAGTTGCCATTAATAGTTTTATACTTGATACAAAAAAGGAAATTTCTGCTATCAAAGACTTTTGTAAAAGTCTAAAGGTTGAAGTAAGTGAATCTACTCACTGGGCAGATGGTGGAAAAGGTGCAAAAGATCTTGCAAAAAAAGTTATTAAAATATGTAAAAACTCAAAAAAGAAAAATTTTAAATTTTTATACAAAGATGATCAATCTTTATGGAGTAAAGTTGAGACAGTTGCTAAGGAGATATATAAAGCAAGCTTAATTACAGCAGACGATAATGTCAAAAAACAGTTGAAAATTTTTGAGAATAACGGATATGGAAAATTACCTGTTTGTATTGCTAAAACGCAGTATAGTTTTTCAGTAGATCCAAAATTAAAAGGTGCGCCTTCAGGTCACGAAATCTCTATTAGGGAAGTAAGGTTATCATCCGGAGCTGAATTTATTGTTGTTGTATGTGGATCAATTATGACTATGCCTGGTTTACCAAGAGTCCCTGCAGCTGATAAAATAAGATTAAATAAAAAAGGTGATATCGAAGGATTATTTTAAACTTAATCCATTCCAAAAATCTTTTGCTAAATTTTTTCCTGTAAGATCTTTAAACTGAGGTAACCCCGTAGGTGATGTAACATTTATATCGCCTATAAGGTAACCATCTATTAAATCTATTCCTGCAAAATAAATTTTATTCTTTAATAGACTTTTTCCAATTAATGAAGAAATTTTTAATTCTTTTTTATTTAAATTGGTTTTGAAAGCTGTTCCACCTTGTGAAATATTTGATAAATTGGAACCTGTTTTTGGAATTCTTCTTATGGCACCTTTGACTCTTCCATTAATAATAAATACCCTTTTATCCCCAAATTTGACCTTTTCTAAATATTTTTGAACCATCAGATAATTATATTTTTTGAGGAATAAAGAAACTTTTGATTTTGAAAATTTATTAGTTAGAAAAATAATATTTTTTCCAGCATAACCATCTAAAGGTTTTAAAACAATTTTCTTATATTTTTTATAATGTTTATGTATATCGTTAATACTATTTGTAAAAATTGTTGGAGGCATAAATCTTAAAAATCTAGAAGAATAAAATTTTTCAGATACATTTCTTATAGCTGAAGGGTTATTAACGACTTTTTTTTGATCGATATTATCGAGGAAATACGTTGAGTTAATATAATTCATATTAAATGGAGGGTTTTGTCTAATTAAAATAAAAATAGCTTTTGAAATATCAAACTTCGTTTTTTTGTTAATTTTATAAAAATTGTTTTTAGTTTCGTAGAATTTAACAAACGAACCTTTGGCTTTCAGTTTTAAATTTACTATACTTAAATTATTAGGCTCATACCAAAATATTTTATAACCTCTTTTTTGAGCCTCAATTGCTAATTGTAAAGAAGTATCAGTTGTTGGATTGATTTTTTTTAAATCGTCAGATTGTATAGCTATAATTTTCTTCATTTTGTTAAATTTTTAATCGAATCTTCTGCTTTTGTACTTTTTTTTATAATCATCTTATCAATATTTTTTAAATATATTGTTTCATTACTTTTTTTTGAGTTTAATTGATTTCTTCTTTTCAATCCTTCTTTTGATAATTTTGTAAAAATATCCGACCAATATAAAATATTTTTTCCTTCTATTTCAGTATTAAAACCCTTTGATGGACTATTAAAATATGCATCTAAAATATTATTTTTGCTCCACTTTTTTATAATCTCATATGTTTCATCTAAATTTCCATAAAGCAGTCCAATAAAAAAAGCTGGGCCAGCACAATGACAATCCCACTCACACGCATCCAAAGATCTGACTTCTATATAACTTTTAAGTCTGACTTCAGTAAAAATTGTAGATAAATGTAATTCGAGATTTTTTTTATCAGCTTCATCTTGTTTAATTAGATCTGAATATGTTTTTCCATCTGGAAATTGATAGTCATTATTTTTTTGTAAAAACAATAATGGATAGTCTAAAATAAAATCTGCATATTTTTCAAAAGACATTTCATCTAAAAAAACTTCCGGCAATCCTGCTCTTGAAGTTTTTTGCCAAACATTCGAGCGATAAGATAGATATCCACTAAATTTATTTTCTTTGATTGCTGAATTCGAAAATAGAGCAATACTTAGTGGTGTCAAATAAGATGCAACTTTAAATTTTTTTTTGAAATCTTTTTCATTCTGGTAGTCAATGTTTATCTGCGTACCAGCTGTTAAGTACATCATTTCAAGACTCAAAGGCCCATTTTTAGGCATCTCTTTGGTCATTATCTTGTATCTTTTTTTTGGGTTATTAGGAATTTTATTAATATTTGAAAACGGATCATAGCCTACTGATAAGGTTGTTAAACCTATGTCTTCACAGGCAAAATTTAATTTTTCTTGAAACTCGTATGACTCTGAACATACCTCATGAATATTAGATAATTGACTACCTGATAATTCGATTTGATTTCCTGGCTCAAGAGTAATTGTTTTTCCATTTTTTTTTAGGCCTATCGTATTCTCATCTTCTTTAATTGCTTGCCAATTAAACTTTTGAATAAAAATATTAAAAACTTTCAGTAAATCAGAATACTCTGCCCTTGAGTTATTTTGTTTTTTAAATAAAAATTTTTCGTTTTCAACACCAATAAATTGGTTGTTCTTATTTCCTGAAGTAAAGTGTTCTATAATTTGTTCTTTAGATTTAATTTTCATTTAAATATTTTATCCAATTTCTTAATTCCATCATTCTTAAATCTTTATTTGATACTTGGTTTTCTTTTTCAATCATTTGAACATGATCATCAATTTCTTTTTGATCCTCAAAAGCTTTTTTCTCAATTAATCTTTCTGTTCTAAAATGAATTAATCTGACCATTTTGTTGTATGATATTTCTGGATGGTATTGTATTCCCCAAATATCACACTCACCAATTTTAAAATTTAGTCCTTGTACATTGTTAATTTTGTTGGACGATAAAAGTATAGCATTGTCAGGAATTTTAGAAACTTCATCAAAATTAAATGCTGGCGTATTAAAATTATTTTTTTTATCTTTATATAGAGGATGTTTTAAACCATTATCATTTATTTGAATTTCATGTGCAATACCTCTATGCGTTCCCTTTTGACATTTTTTTACTTCACCTCCTGCAGCAGTAACTGCAACCTGCATTCCCCAGCAAATTGCAAGAATTTTTTTTATTTTTTTTTGTGACTCTTTCATAAAATCAATCTGTCTTCTTATTTCAATTGTATCATTATAAATATTTAAGCTACTCCCACCCCAAATAAGTCCATCATATTCATTTAAATTTTTTATATTTTCAAAAATCTTTGGATCCGATGAAGGATTTGCTACATCAATCTCTAAATTTTTAGTAAAATAAGCAATGCTATCTTTGAGGCTTTCTGTGTGTGTTTGTATGCATGCGTTTGTAAATTGTTGATTTTCTTCTTTTAAATTTCCTTCAACAATGAGAATTTTTTTCATAATTTGGGATTTTCGATTGCACTAAAGGTGTAATAATTTATTTAATTACAAACAATCAAAATATTGTAAAAATAAAAACTTTACAATCATAAGTTGATTTTTTTAAAAATATTATTGATATTTGATAATGATAATCAATAACTATTTGCAGAAAATTATTCTATGTAGTTAAATAGTCTATATTGAGAATAATTAATATAACGTAAAAAAAATAAGGGGGAAAAATGTTAGCAAAAATCTTTAAAAAGTTAACATCTACTTTAACAGTAGTTGTTGCTTTATTTTCACTCGCTTTACCTCAGAATGTATTTAGTGCTGAAACACAATACTTTCCGATAGCAAGTAGCCGTGTTGGACCTTACTCAGCGATGGGTACTGGATACTACGGCGCACAAATTGATTACTTGAACTATGTCAATATGACAGGTGGCGTGAATGGAGTAATGCTTACTTGGCAAGAATGTGAAACTGAGTATAACGCGGTGAAAACAGTTGAGTGTTATCAAAGGTTATTAGAAAAAGATGGTCAAAGAATTGTGGTCTTTGATACTCTAGGAACACCAGGAGCATACGCAGTTATTAACCGAATGGCGAAAGACAATGTTGTTTTAGCTCAATATGGTTATGGAAGAACTGATGGTGCTGATGGAAGAGTTTGGCCTTGGGTATTTAATGCTGCAAGTCATTACTGGTCACAGATAGCAGTAAAATTAAAATTTATGGCTCAGATAGAGGGTGGAATTGATAAAATGAAGGGCAAGAAAATTGTTCACCTTCATATTGACTCTGCTTATGGTCGTGAACCACTTCCAGCAATGAGAAAAATTTGTAAAGACTGGGGAGTTGAGTTAATTGAAATATCAATTCCACCTCCAGGTCTGGAACAACAATCTCAATGGCTGCAAATCAGAAAAGAAAAACCTGATTGGGTTACTTTCTGGGGAGCGGGTTCTGGAATGAATTCAACAGCAATGACTAATGCTGCTAGAATTAATTTTCCAAGAGATAGAATGATGTATGTAACATTCGGTGCTGCCGAAGAGGATATGTATCCAGCAGGTGATGCAGCTAAGGGAACTTATGCTGTTGCTAATGCTTTACCAGGAGAATATCCATTAGTTAAAAACATCAAAGATAAAGTATATGGTAGTGGAAAAGGTAACTTAGCTGATCCAAATAGGATTGGTTCAGTTTACTGGAACAGAGGACTAGGTGCTGCTGTAATGTGGATTGAGGGCTTAAGAAATGCTCAAAAAATGCACAACAAAGTTGGTAAGGCAGTTACTGGTGCTGAGTTTAGAGATGGTTACGAAGCTATCAACATGAATGAAGCAAGAATGAAAGAGTTAGGTATTGATGGAATGTTAGCTCCATTCGCTATTTCATGTGAAAACCATGAAGGTGCTGGTAAATTTGCTGTAATGCAGTGGGATGGAACTAAATTCAATCAAGTAACTGGTTGGGAAGCTCCAGGTGACCCTGCGTTTATTAGAGGTCTTGTTGAAGACTCTGCAGCTAAGTTTGCTAAAGAGAACAACATTACACCAAAAAAATGTGGTTAATTAATTTAGAGATAAATTAATACTAATCTAATGGGGAGTTTAAATAATTGTATTATTTTAAACTCCCCCTTTAAATAAAATTTAATTTAATATAAAAGAAAGCTTAATGAGTAACAGTCCAACAAATATTCTAGACATAAAGAATATAGAAGTCAGATATGACAATGTTATTTTAGCTTTACACGATGTATCTTTAAAAGTTCCCAAAGGAAAAGTAGTAGCATTATTAGGAGCAAACGGAGCAGGTAAAAGTACCACATTAAAAGCAGTTTCGACTATGCTGGCTTCAGAGAGAGGTAAGGTCACAAAAGGTTCAATTGATTATGATGGGAATTCAGTAGAAAAACAAACCCCTTCTCAAATGGTCAATCTTGGAATGGTGCAAGTTTTAGAGGGCAGAAGATGTTTTGGACACCTGACTGTTGAAGAAAATATAATTTCAGGAGCATATTCAAGAAAACTATCTAAAGGTGATATTAATCAGGAACTAGAGAAAATTTATACTTATTTTATAAGACTTAAAGAAAGAAGAAAAAGTCAAGCAGCATTTACATCGGGTGGAGAGCAACAAATGATAGCAGTTGCAAGAGCAATGATGGCTAAACCTAAAATGCTATTATTGGATGAGCCAACAATGGGTCTTGCACCTCAGTTAGTTGCTGAGATCTTTAATATTGTAAAAGAATTGAATCAAAAAGAAGGTGTAAGTATTTTACTTGCTGAACAAAATACTAACGTAGCACTAAAAAATTCAGATTACGGCTACATCATTGAGACAGGAAAAGTTATGTTAGATGGAACCGCAGAAAGCTTATTAAGCAATGAACAAGTAAAAGAGCTATATTTAGGTATTTCGAAGAAAGGTAGAAAAAATTTTAGAGATGTTCTTAAAGAAGAAAGTTTAAACAAAAAAAGTAATTAAAGATGGCATACGAAAGAAAATTTAAAATAGGTGAACCAATTTTAGAGGTAAATAATATTTCACTCTCTTTTGGAGGTGTTAAAGCTATTACTGATACTTCATTTAATGTTCTTGAGCATGAGGTCAGAGCAATAATTGGACCTAATGGAGCAGGAAAAAGCTCAATGTTAAATTGTATTAATGGAATTTATAAACCTCAACAAGGAACTGTTTCTTTTATGGGTAAAGAAATACCCAATATAACTCCAAATATTATGGCTCAAATGGGTCTTTCAAGAACATTTCAAAACTTAGCTCTTTTTAAAAGAATGTCAGTATTGGATAATATCTTAGTTGGTCGAAAACTACACACAAAAACAAATTTTCTTGAGGTTGCTTTACAACTACCCAAAGTAAAAAAAGAGGAAAAAATAAACAGAGATAGATCTGAGGAGATAATTAGTTTTTTAGAGATTGAAGATATTAAAGACACGCCTGTGGGAAAACTGCCCTATGGATTGCAAAAAAAAGTTGAATTAGGTCGGGCTCTTGCAACTGACTCTTCAATAATTTTATTGGATGAGCCAATGGCTGGAATGAATGTCGAAGAAAAAAGAGATATGTGTAGATTTATTTTAAAGGTAAATGATGAACTTGGTACCACAATGGTTTTAATTGAGCATGATATGGGAGTAGTGATGGATATCTCAGATAGAGTTGTGGTACTTGATTACGGTAAGGTTATTGGAGATGGAACTCCAGATGAAATAATGGCAAATCAAAAAGTAATAGACGCTTATTTAGGAGTGGCACACTAGGATAATTATATGGTTGAAGAATTATTATTTTTTATGGAAGTTTTGGTTGGTGGTTTGCTTGCTGGAACAATGTACTCATTAGTAGCTTTAGGATTCGTTCTAATTTTTAAAGCTTCGGCTACGTTTAACTTTTCACAAGGAGCTATGGTTTTTTTCTCAGTGCTTGCTTTTTGTGGATTCATGCAAGATTTTAACATCCCTTTTGTACTTGCATTTATTTTGGCAGCTCTTTTGATGGTAGTTGTGGGTCTTTGCACAGAAAGACTAGTTTTAAGACCTTTGATGAATGCTAGTGAAGATACAGTCTTAATGGCAACAATCGGACTAGGTTACGTTCTTGAAGGACTTGCACAAGCAGCGTGGGGAGTTGAAGTAAGAAGGCTTGATTTGGGCATAGGAGACTTTCCAGTGCCATGGATCGCTGACAATTTAAAGCTATTCATAAGTGCTCTTGATATTTTCGCAGGACTAGTGGCAGCCCTAATGATTATCGGCTTGTCTCTTTTGTTTAAATTTACAAAAATTGGCCTTGGTCTAAGAGCTGTTGCAGATGATGCAGGAGCAGCCAGCTCTATTGGAATTCCATTAAAGCACATAATGTTATTAGTTTGGTCAGCGGCTGGCGTTGTAGCTTTAGTAGCTGGGTGTATGTGGGGTGCGAGAGCAGGTGTTCAATTTGCTCTAGTTGATTTAGCATTAAAAGCTTTACCAGTTTTAATTATAGGAGGATTTTCTTCTATCCCTGGAGCAATTATAGGAGGTCTAATTATAGGGGCAACGGAAAAAGTATTAGAGGTTTATATAGGACCATTCTTTGGAGGAGCAATTGAAGGCTGGGCTCCATATGTATTAGCAATATTCTTTTTATTATATAGGCCTGAAGGTTTGTTTGGAGAAAAAATTATTAGGAGAGTTTAGTTTATGAAACCAGTTTTTATGACTTATACAAAAAAAGACCTAACTAACTTAGGTGTTTGTATGGTTCTGAGTTTAATAATAATACCAACATTTATCAAAACAGAATATTGGTACACTTCCATATTAATTCCTTGGCTTTGCTTGGCCTTAGCTACAATTGGACAACAAGTTGTTATGGGTTATACGGGACAATTAGCTTTAGGAGCAGCTGGCTTTATGGCTGCAGGTGCTTTTGCCATGTTTAACCTTATTTTGCGAGTACCTGATCTTGGTTTCGTAGGCTCACTAATAGTGTCGGGTTTAATTGCTGCAGCATTTGGAATTTTGTTTGGTCTACCAAGTTTAAAGGTAAGAGGAATTTATCTTATGGTAGCAACATTAGCTTCACAGTTTTTTATTATATGGATGATAGATAAATTTGGATGGTTTAAAAACTATGACTCATCAGGAATTATAACTGCTCAAGACATAGTTATCTTAGGAAAACCATTTACAACTCCACTAGCGATGTATTTTGTATGTTTAGCTGTTACCACAGTTCTAACGTTACTAGCGATGAATATGGCGAGGGGTAGTACTGGTCGAAATTGGATGGCAGTTAGAGATATGGATATCGCTGCAGAGTCTATGGGAGTTTCACTATTGAAAACTAAAGTTCAAGCATTTGCTATTAGTGCATTCTATTGTGGTGTAGCTGGAGCTCTTTTTGCATTTTGTTATCTCAAATCTTTAGAACCAGTCGCTTTTGATATTAAATTATCTTTTAAAATATTATTTATGTGCATTTTAGGTGGTCTTGGAACTATAAATGGAGCTTTTATAGGAGCTGCATTTATTTTACTTTTTCCGGTTCTTTTAAATGCTGTTGGAAACAATGTGTTTCATGGGGCTATTGATGCTACAATTATTTCATCTATAGAACAGGTAATATTTGGCTTGTTAATGATTGTATTTATGATTTACGAACCTTTAGGAATGGCTAAGCTCTGGGAAAATCTTAAACAAAATATAAAATTAAAATTAACTTCCTCAAATAAAAAGACTTAAATACTTTTAGTTTTAAATTTTAAAAAATGAATAAAAAAAAATTAATTTTTGCTTTACTAGTAGGAATTATTATAGGGTTATTAGTAGAAAACAATTTTTTAATTTCTTAAAAAGTCAAATTTTTTATTATTTAATGTTTTTTTAGTAAATGATAAATTATAGAATATTTTTTTCATATAAATAAATTTCCTTTTATACTGTGTTGATATAGTTTTTTCATATCTTCTAAATTTAATTTTCTAGGATTTGTCGCAGTTGAAGGATCTTCTAGAGCCATTTTTGATAATAATTCTAAATCAAATTTATCTTCACTAATTACTTCTGAAAGCGAGTGTGGAATTTTTAATTCTTTTCTAAGTTCTAAAATCCAATTTAAAAAACTATTAAAATCTTTCTTTAATTCTAAATAATCACAAATAGATATAATTCTTTTTTCTATATATTTTTTATTATAAGTGAGAACATAAGGTATAAAAATTGCATTAGATAATCCATGATGTAAATTAAATTGTGCATTTACAGGGTGACTTAAAGAATGTATTGCACCAAGACCTTTTTGAAAAGCTGTGGAGCCCATGCTTGCTGCTGCTAGCATGTCTGATCTTGCTTTTAAATTTTTACCCTCCTTAACAGCTGTAATTAAAGAATTTTTAGTCAATCTTATACCCTCAATCGCTATTCCATCTGCCATTGGATGAAAACCGGGCGCACAAAAAGCCTCTAAATTATGCACTAAAGCATCCATGCCTGTTGCAGCTGTTAATCGAGGAGATAGATCGACAGTTAAAACTGGATCTAAAATTACTATCGATGGTAAAAATTTAGGATGAAAAATTATTTTTTTTACACCAGTTTTGCTATTAATTATTGCAGATGCTCTTCCAGTTTCTGAGCCAGTGCCAGCTGTTGTAGGAACTGCAATAATTGGTGGAATTTTTTCATCATTTGCTCTTTTCCAATAATCACCAATGTCCTCAAAATCCCATATCGGTCTAGTTTGACCTGACATAAAAGCTATTGCTTTTCCAACATCTAATCCGCTCCCACCGCCAAAAGCAATCACTCCATCACATTTATTTTTATTATATTCTTTAACACCTTCATCTACATTTTCACCAACAGGATTTCCAGTAAAATTAAAAAAAGTATTTAAATTTTCAGATTCACTTTCAATGGAATTAATAACTTTTTTTACAAATTCTAAACTAATTAAATCTTTATCTGTAACAAAGAGAGGCTTTTTAATTTTGAGATTTTGGCATGCTAAATTAATATCAGATATTCTACCATTACCAACCCATACAGTTGTTGGGTAGTTCCATTTAGCTTTCATAAATTTTTAAAGTTTTTTTAAATTTAGTTTTTTATTTTTTAGTAAAGATCTAAGTAAATTTACCATTAAAGGAATTTTTTTTATTTTAATTTTTTTTAATATAAATGGTGCTATTTCTTTTGCTAATTGTTCTCCTTCGACTGTATCATTTGGCATAAATTTTTTCTTTGCCTTTTTAAAAGTAAAGCCTTTACCTAAAAAACTCCCCATTTTACTATTTCGACCTCCAGCGGCACTAACATACAGATCACCAACACCCGCGAGACTTTCAACTGTAATTTCTTTACCCTTGAAATATTTAGTTAAATATTTCATCTCTATTAACGATTTTTGAAATAGACTAGAAGACATATTAAGAGACTGACCAGCGCCAATTATCATAGCATATATATTTTTTATGGCTGAACAAATCTCAACTCCTATTATGTCTTTTGAATATTCTATTAAATAATATTTAGTTGAAATTAATTTTCCAATTTTTTTTGCTATTTGAATGTTTTTATTTGCTATAATGACTTTAGTTTTTTGTTTTCTTGCTAATTCTTTTGCTAGACAAGGACCTTTTAAAACTGAAATATTTTTCGCTTTATTATTTTTTAAAATTTGCTCTGAAATCGTTAAAATTTTATTTTTTCTTTTATCATATTTTAAACCTTTCGTTAAAACTAATATAGGAACATTATTTTTTAAATTTTTTAATTCTTCACTTATAAAATTTATTCCTGGTAAACTTAAAGCAATAACAATAAGATTAAATTTTTCTTTTAATAACTCCTTTGAAAATTTTCTAAATTTTAATTTTTTTGGCAACTTTATTTTTAATGCTGAATGAAATTTCTTTTTTGATTTTAGGTTATTGATAAATTTCTTACTGTAGGGCTCAGTTATTGTAACAATGTTTTTATTTTCTAAACAAGGGATTGTAAAAGCTGATCCCATTGCCCCTCCACCGATAACTAAAATTTTTGCCATAACAAAATTATGCTAAAGTTTTTTTAATTGCTTGCTCCCAACCTTGCAATAACTTATTTCTATAACTATTATTGAATTTTGGTTTAAAGTCTCTATCTTTCTTCCAGTTTCTCTTAATATCTTTTAAAGACCTGTATATACCCACTTGATAGCCAGCTATATATGCAGCTCCTAAGGCAGTTGTTTCGTTTATCTTTGATCGCGTTATTTTAATTTTTAAAATTTCAGATAAAAACTGTGTAAACCAATTATTTGAAGCCATACCACCATCTACTTTAACACTTGTTAGATTTACACCGTCTTTTCGCATTGACTCAAATAAATCAAAAGTTTGATAAGCAACCGACTCTATTGTTGCTCTAACTAAATCTTTCCAATCACTATCTCTTGTAAGTCCTGTAATTATACCCCTTGCTTTAGTGCTCCAATAAGGAGCAGCTAATCCCGTAAAGGCTGGAACTATATAAACACCTTTACTATCATTTCTTGATTTTGCAATTTTTTCAGTTTCATATGCATTATTTATTAGTTTAATTTTGTCTCTTAACCATTGAACGCCTGCGCCTGCAATGAATATAGAACCTTCTAAAGCATAAGTAGTTTTGTTATTTAACCTGTAACAAATAGTAGTTATTAATTTATTTTTTGAAAATAACCTTTTTTCTCCTGTGTTCATTAAAACAAATGCTCCTGTTCCGTATGTACTTTTAACTGAACCTTTTTCAAAACAAGTTTGTCCAATTGCTGCAGCTTGTTGATCTCCAACTACACCACTAATTGGAATTTGTTGTCCAAGAACTTTTTTACTGGTTAATCCAAAATCATCAGCTGAATTTTTTACAATTGGAAGAATATTTTTATTAATTTTAAAAATTTTCAAAATTTCCCTATCCCATTTGTTTTTAAAAATATTGAAAAGCATAGTACGAGAAGCATTAGTTGCATCTGTTGCATGAACTTTTCCATCCGTTAATTTCCATATTAAAAAACAATCAATTGTGCCAAATAATAATTGTCCATTTTTTAATAGTTTTTTTGCCTTTGGTACATTTTCAATTATCCATTTAATCTTTGTGGCTGAAAAATATGGATCTATAAATAATCCAGTTTTCTTTCTAATTAATTTTTCTTTTTTTTTTATTTTTTTACAATAACTTTCTGTTCTTCTATCTTGCCAAACGATTGCATTATAAACTGGTCTACCTGTTTTTTTATCCCAACAAATTGTTGTTTCTCTTTGATTGGTAATACCTAAAGCTTTTATTTTAATATTTAATTTTTTTGCTTTTGCTATTACATTTTTAGTAACTTTAACTGTTGTTAACCAAATTTCATTTGGGTTATGCTCAACCCATCCGTTTTTTGGAAAATACTGTTTAAACTCTAATTGTGAAGAAATAATTTTTTTTCCTTTTGACGAAAAAATTATTGCTCTTGATGATGTAGTTCCTTGATCAATAGCAAGAATACCATTCACAAACAACTAATCCTGACCTAATATTTTTTTTTGTTTTTCAGCCCATGTACGTATTAAGTTATCTACAGCTAAACCGATAAAGGCTACACATAACCCTAGCATTAGACCATTTCCAGTTCCTTGCCTATCTGATAATGCTTTAAGTATGTACTGACCTAAGTCTGTAGTTCCTATCATTGCACCAATTATCACCATGAATAAAGCAAAAACGACTGTTTGATTTATTCCTAGCATCATATGAGGAAAAGCAAGAGGCAGTTCTATTCTCATCCATCTTTGTATTCTATTTACGCCAGACATTGATCCTGCATCATGCAATGCAGAGGGAACACTTCTTAATCCTTCAATTGTATATCTTGTTGCTGGTATTGTTGCGTAAATAACAACTGCAATTAAAACTGATGTGTCTGTTACACCAAATAACATTATGACTGGTATTAAATAAATAAATGACGGAAATGTTTGAAGAGTATCACAAATTGCTAATGTGATTTTTGTACTGGTTTTAGCTTGCGCGCTTAAAGTTCCAATTATTATCCCTAGAAAACCTGAAACTATTACACCAAATGTTGCCATATACATTGTTATTAGAGCTCTATCCCACCATTCAGTTAAGGCTATAAATAAAGTAAAGCTACCAACAACAATTGCAGATCTAATTCCTCCTATAATATAGCCCGCACCCATAAATAGAATAAAAGTAGCTACCACCGGCATTCTCAAAAATGCATTTTTCATTGGAATTAAAACTTGCGTTATAAGCCAGGTATTAAATACTTTTAGTGGATCAAAAAAGTTATCCAATATCCAATCAACACCAGAATTCCAAAAAGCCTCGGTTGAGATTCCTTTATTATGTGGGACTATGAATAGATAATTAAATCCTTCTTTAAAATAAAAAGTACCTAAATAAGATAGGATGTAACATACAACAATTACTGCAACAAAAATTATAAAATATTTATTTCTTTGAAAAAAAGTTGGATTTTCAAAATAATTTATTTGTTTATTGGCCCACGCTAGTGACATTTTATCCAATAAAACAGCTATTAGTGTAATACAAATTCCTGCTTCTAATGCTAAACCTATTCTTAATTGGTTAAGAGCTAATAATAGATTCCAACCTAAACCTTTTGCACCTATAAATGATGCTATAACTGCCATTGCCAAACACTGCATTATAACTTGATTAACGCCGATTAAAATATCTCTTCTAGCTGTAGGTATTAATACTTTAAATAACAGTTGAAAATCACTACATCCACTCATCTTTCCAGCTTCAATAACTTCTGGAGAAACTTTTCTCAAGCCTAATAAGGTCAATCTAACCATAGGAGGTGTAGCAAAAATAATTGTAGCTATAGCCCCTGCATGATCACCTATACCAAATAAAACCATTATTGGAACTAAGTAAGAATAATGTGGCATGGTTTGTGCAACATTTAAAAGTGGGTTAAGAACATTTTCGACTCTCTTACTTTTATACGCCCATATTCCAAAAGCTAAACCAAGTATAAAAGATATTGGAGCAGCAACCATTACAAAAGATAAAGTCTGCATTGAAGGTTTCCATTGACCAAAAGCTGAAATATAAATCATTGTTATTGCTGCAAAGATTGCAAGATTTCTTCCATTAAGTTTATAACCTAATATAATTGCTGCTCCTGCAACAATAGTCCAAGGAAGACCGGGTAACTCTGCCCAAGGATTTTTATCAATCCAATCCCAACTAGTAAAAGCAACAACCGTTTCCACTCCTCCGATTAAAATTTCTCTTATAAATTCAATCATAAAAAGCATAGATCTTGAAATTATTCTTGTAATATGCAGAACAACGGGACGTGTTTTTGTTTCTTGAATGTCGCTATCAAAATACTCTATTGGAGCCCAATCATTTAATAAGAAAAATACAGTATCATTTATCCATCCAGGCATCCAAGCAATGAAAGCTGGTAATCTCCATAATACGCTATACTTAGTTTGGTCTAATTTATCTTTATCAATAAATTCTGTTCCAGCTTTTGCAAATTCATAACCTTCGGGAATTTCTATGGCAAAACACAAACCAAAAAAAACTATTAATAAAAATGACCACTGAATAATTTTTGGATTTTTTTGAATAAATTCCATATTTTTTATTCTTTCTCTTTACCAGCACCAAAAACAGTCTGAATTATTTTTGAAGGTTTCACAACGCCGACCGATTTATTGTTTTTATCAACGACATTTACTAGTTTATCTTGGCTTAAAATTTTTTCTGCAACAGTTTCTATAATGGCATCTTTTGACACACTTATATTGCTTGAACTTTGTTCAGCTGAAGATTTTTCCATTATGGCCTCTATTTTTAAAACCTTCTCTCTAGGCACCTCCTGAGTAAATTTTCTAACATATTCAGTTTTTGGATTTAAAACTATGTTCGCAGGTGTATCTAATTGCTCAATTAAACCATCTTTCATAATTGCTATTCTGTCGGCTAGTCTAAGTGCCTCATCAAAATCGTGCGTAATAAATAAAATTGTTTTATTTAAAACCCCCTGAAGTCTTAAAAATTCGTCCTGCATTTCTTTTCTAATGAGAGGATCAAGAGCTGAAAAAGGTTCATCTAAAAACCAAATATCAGGCTCTACTGCTAATGAACGAGCAATACCGACTCTTTGTTGTTGGCCTCCTGATAACTCTCTTGGAAAATAATTTTCTCTGCCCTTTAATCCAACTAACTCAACCATTTCTACTGCCTTTTGAATACTTTCATTTGTTTTGCTTCCCTTAATCTGTAATGGAAAAGCAATATTTTCTAAAACTGTTTTATGCGGAAGTAGAGCAAAACTTTGAAACACCATCCCCATTTTATTTCTTCTTAATTCAATTAGTTGTTTGTTGTTCATAGAAAGAAGATCTTGTCCTTCTATAAAAATTTTACCTCCCGTAGCGTCAGTTAAACGAGAAATACATCTTAATAAAGTTGATTTTCCTGAGCCCGATAAACCCATGACAACTAACATTTCACCTTTTGACACTTCAAAAGATGCGTTATTAACTCCAACTATACATCCTGCATCTTGAAATGTTTTTGCATCTACATTTCCGTTTGAATTTTGAAGCATTTTTTCTGCACCAGCTCCAAATATCTTATATACAGAATCACATTTTATAACTGGTGTTGATGACATATTTTTTAATAATTATACTATTAATATTAGCACTTACTCCATTAAAAATTTTTAATAAAATAAACCCTTGTATCTATACTTGTTTTAAGAAAACCAAGAGCTTCGCCTTCAACTGTGACGGACTCAGATGTTCCCTCCAACGGTTTGATAGTAAATTTTGCAAAGCATTTGCTTATATCATCATTCCAATTTACAGAGTATTTACCGGTAGTTCCTCCGTTTGCAGTATAAAGATTAAATGCTTTACTATTTGTAATATTTGCACCCATTATTGCTCTTTGGGTTATAATTTTTGTATTATTGCAGACAATTTTATATTCATCTGCAGATAATTTTTTCCCTTTATTAGATTTATAAACTGTTAAGACACCTCTAGGTAAAGTTTCAATTAGTTCATTTGCCTTTTCTAATATTACTTTTTGTTCAGCTATTTTTTTTTCTGCATTCTTGTCTGGTCCATAAAAAATATTTAATATGAAAAAAGTTATAAAAATTATTATTGTCAAACCAACTAAACCGATTGAACTTTTAAAGCTTTCAGAATAATGATTAAATTTATTTAACATAATCTCCTTCATTCCAAGTACCTTTTTTTACTTTTCCATCTGACCAAGTAAAAACACCCTCTCCATGCATTTTATTATTTTTCCAGCCTCCTTGATATGATGAACCATCTGGAAAAGTTAGTTTACCGCTTCCATGCCATTTACTTTCATTAAATTCTCCATCATATACATATCCATTTGGCCATGACTCCAATCCTTTTCCTTTTTTTGATCCATTTTCCCATTCACCAACATAAGTAGTTTTATCTGTATAAGTCCAAGTACCAAAGCCATTATTACAATCACCATCTGTACAACCTGATTTTTTGGCATAACTTATATTTGAAAAAATAAAACTTAATAAAATGTATATAAAAATTTTTCTCATTTATTTTAAAATTAAATTATATCAAATTAAAAAAAAATCTCCCCTAGTAAAACTAGGGAAGATTTTAGATTATTATTTAGTATGATAAAAGTGATTAGTTAGTCCACTTTTGCCAAACAGATTTATTATCAGCTAACCACTTTTTAGCAGCGTCTTCATGAGACATCTTATCTAAGTCAACTAAAGCAGCCATTGCTCCAATTTGACTAGTATTAAATGACAGCTTTTTGTACATTGCTGCTGCAGCTGGGTGAGTTTTTGGAAAGTTCTCATTAACAGCTTTTTTTAAGTAACCGTCAGGAGCTCCACATTTTCCATCACCACCATCGACTGGTCTACACCCGTCATAGTATGGTGGAAAGTCAATAAATGTAAAACCAGCACCATCAGTAAAGTTTGGTGTCCAGTTAAAGATAATTGTTCCTCTTCCTTCTTTTTCAGCAGCTTTAAGCTCTGCCCATAATGCATCTGCACCACCAGCAAATTTTACTGTCCAAAGATCTCCTAATCCAAGAGCTTCTATTCTCTGTGGGATTAGATCTCCGTGCCAACTTTGTGGACCTTCTAACATTCGTCCTTTGCCACCAGAGTCTGCTGTTGCAAATTTTTTAGCACAGTCTGGATTTTTTAAAGCATTCCAATCTGGAAGACCTGGACAATATTTTACAGCCCAGTCAGGATAACCCATGTCTTCAATTGTTCTTGCTTCATGATCACCCCAATCTAATAAACCACCTTTATCTCTAGCAGTATCAAAAGATTTACCGAACGCTGATTCCCATACCTCGTGAGATATAGTCACATCACCAATTCTTATAGACTCATAAACTGCTTGAGAGTCTGCAGGTACATATTTTACATTATTACCCATACTTTCAAAAATACCACCTATAACATATGCCATAACCACTTGGCTAGACCAGTTGTGAGTTGGAATTACGATGGGTTTTTTACTATCTGCTGAATTTGCAATTCCAATAAAAGAAGTCATTGAAATGACAACTGCAGATATAAGAGATATTATTTTTCTCATTATTTTCCCCTTTCTTAATATATTAAGTCAATAATTATGTGCTCAAGAAAATGTATAGTCAACAAGAACATATATATATAATATATAAGTGAATTTATAATTGCTTATGAGCACTGAATTATTTGAAATCAAAGAACCCGGACTGAATGTTCTACCACCTGGAGTTGAAAGATATATCGTTAATGGCGGTGGACTTACTGGAATTCAAATATTACCTGATGATGAAATTGAAATAATAAATAATGAGGGAAATCAAATTTGTGAAATTGCGGTTTTTAATAAGGATGGGAAATCAGATCTTTCCTTGTTAAGCTTAAAAGAAGTAAAAGATAACTCAGAAATAAAAAAAATTTTATCTACAAAAGATGAAAGCTCTAGGATTGCTGCTTATCAACTTAAAAAAAGAAACCTTGACATTAAAAATTCAAAATCCTCTATTGTGTTTGATAAAGATACAACTTGGGGAGAAAAATTAAACTTCAAGTCAAAAGACAAATGTTATTGTATTTTTGCGGCACCTGGACCCTCAATGTTGATACACGAGCAAAATCCACCAACTGATCTCACAATTTTTATTAAAAGATCAAATATAATAAACGACAAAGAACATTCTATAATTCCTGATCCTGTGTTTGATCCTTTAAATGAAACAAATATAGATAAACAAACAGCAATATCTTTTGAAATAAAAGAGGGGGATTATATTCAAATTATATGTCCGACTGGAAGACAATGCTCGGACTTTGTTGCTTTTGACACTGCAAAACTTGAAAAAGGTATAGAGAAAGGACTTGATTGGCAAACAACCAGAACATTTATGGGTAATACTTTTCCAGGACCTGGTTTATACTCAAAATTCTACGACACAGATCATGAGCCTTTAGTTGAAGTGGTAAGAGACACGGTTGGTAGACATGATACTTTTAATTTAGCTTGTACTGCAAAATATTATGAAGATGCAGGGTATTTTGGTCACCCAAACTGTTCGGATAACTTAACTGGTTCTATGCAAAAATACGGGGTTCAAAAACAAAAAGGTTGGCATGCTATTAATCTTTTTTTTAATACTTCAGCAGGTGGACAAAATACTGTTCTTTCGGATGAATCTTACGCAAGACCTGGGGATTACGTAATAATGAAAGCTCTTAAAGATTTAACTTGTGGAACATCTGCTTGTCCTAGTGATATCGATCCATGTAATTCGTGGAATCCTACAAATATATTTGTTAGAACTTATGATAAAAATAAAGAATTTACTAAATCTTTTGCTTTTAGGATGAAAACAGACTCGGAACCAAAGTTGACAAAAAATACTGGTTTTTATGAGAGGACTTCAAAACTTACAAGAAACTTTGTAGATGCACGAGGTTACTGGCTACCAAATGATTACACTAAACATGGTGTTACAAATGAATACACAGCATGTAGAGAAAAGGCGGTAATAATAGATTTATCATCATTAAGAAAATTTGAAATATTAGGACCTGATGCTGAAGAGTTAATGAATTATACCTTAACAAGAAATGTAAAAAAACTTTCAGTTGGTCAAATTGTTTATTCATCAATGTGCTATGAAAACGGTTTAATGTTTGATGATGGTACACTTTTAAAAATGAGTGACCATGGATTTAGATGGATTTGTGGTGATGAATATGCAGGTGAATGGTTAAAAGAACAAGCTAAAAAAAAGAAATTTAAAGTAAGAATAAAAAATTCTAGTGATCAAATAAGTAATATTTCACTGCAAGGTCCAAATAGCAGAAAAATCTTAGAAAAATTTGTATGGACACCACCAACCCAACCAAAAATATCAGAATTACAGTGGTTTAGATTTACAATATGTAGAGTAAAAGAATTAAGCGGAATACCCCTATTAATTTCAAGGACAGGATACACAGGAGAATTAGGTTATGAAATTTGGTGTCATCCATCTGATGCTCCAAAAGTTTGGGATGTAGTCATGAATGCTGGCAGTGATGAAGGTTTAATACCAGCAGGATTTGGTGCACTAGATCTTCTTAGAATTGAGGCTGGTCTAATATTGTTTGGAAATGAATTTGATGGACAAACTGATCCTTTTGAAGCTGGGGTTGGTTTTACTGTTCCATTAAAAACAAAAAAAGAAGATTTTATTGGTAAAGATATTTTAATTAAAAGAAAAGAAAATCCACAAAAAAAATTAGTTGGTCTTGAACTTGCCGGAAAAGAAAAAGCTAATCACGGTGATTGTGTTCACATTGGAAGATCACAAGTAGGTGTTATCACTAGCGGATGTATTTCACCTACTTTGAATAAAAACATTGCTCTTTGTAGAATTGATGTAGATCATTCAGAATTAGGAAAAGAAGTTGAGATAGGAAAAATCGATGGACATCAAAAACGAATACCGGCAAAAATAGTTCCTTTTCCACACTACGATCCACAAAAGTTAAGAGTAAAATCTTAATGACAAAATCTAGTAAAGATCTTCTTGGATTTTGGGAAGATCAAATGAAACAATCTCATACCTCCAGTAATTATTTTTTTCGAAAGTCTCCATCACATTACCATATGATGTTACTAGTAATGGATGCTTATAAATTTAATCAAAATTTATCTGTTGAAGAATTGAAAACAAAATTATTTAAAACTTCTAGACCTAAATCGGCACTTATTATTAACGAGGCTTGTGAAAAAGGTTTTTTTTATCTGGAAAAAACATCAAAAGACCAGAGAAAAAAGTTTATTAAACCTAGCAAATCTTTTATTAACGAATTTAACGACTATCTAGATACCTTAAAGAATTTAAGATTTTAATCGCTAAACTTCAAATTGCATAACTACTTCTAAAATTTATATATAAAAAAAAACATATACTTCTGTCGCAGGAAGAATAAGAATTAGCTTATGTCTTTACCAACAAAAGCTAAAGTGGTTATTATTGGTGGTGGAATACACGGTCTAAGTACCGCGTGGAAGTTATCTCAAAAATATAAAAATCCAAATGATGTAATAGTTTTAGAAAAGAAAGACACTGCTGCCGGTGCAAGTGGTATTGCTTGTGGTGTTGTAAGAAATAATTATTTTCAACCAGCTATGAGAGAATTAATGGCTCACTCCGTAAGTGTTTGGGAAAGTGATCCAAAAGCTTTTAAATATAACGCTGTAGGTTATTTGCAAATATCTCCTGAAGTTATGCATAAAGATGTTGCTAGCATTTATGAGCAGCAAAAGGCTATAGGTTATGAATCTGAATTTATTGAAGGAGAAAAAGATTGTTTAAAATATATGAAAACAATTTTTGATGATTGGCAAGCGAAAGGAATAACATCTGTACTTCATGAAAAAAAAGGTGGTTATGCTTTTAATAAAGATTCAATTAAAGCTTTGGAAGCAAAAGCGAATAATAATGGAACTAATATAATAAAGGGAATAAAAGTTACTGGTTTCAAAAGGGGAAGTAATAGTAATGCAGTTACCGGTGTTGTTACAGATCAAGGAACAATTGACTGCGAGCAAGTTGTTATAGGAGCTGGACCATGGGTAAGAGATTTTTGGAATATGCTAGAGTTGCCAAAAACAACTGATATTAAAGGTAAAGACGGAAAAATGCACGAAGTTGAGATGTGGAAATATTGGTTTTTACAAGAGGGTGTACTTGGTGTTGATAAAGATTACTTAAAAACTAATGAAGGAAGAATACCACCAGTCACACATGTGGATACTGACGCTCCTTTGTACTCAGATAAAGATGGCAAATTAATTACAGATAAATTATGGGGAATATATTACAAGCCAGATATTGATGGGCTTGGCGTTCAAGGTGGAACATCACCTTACATTGTTGATAAGCATTTTGATAAAGTAAATATAGATCCATACGGAATTGACTCGCCAGAGTATCAAACGACAGATAAATTTTCTGATATGTGGACTTCAGCATTAGCTCATTGTCAAAAAAGGTTTGAAGGAAAATCAAATCTTTATAGAAAAGGACCTTCCGGTGGACTGGGTTGTTTGACACCTGACTCTTTTCCAATCTTTGATCGTTTCTTTGAGAATGTTTATATGATTGCGGATGCTAACCACGGATATAAAATGATAGGTGTTGGTCAGTTAGTTGCTGAAGAAATTATGGGCCACGAAAGTGATTTATTAAAACCTTTTAGATTCAATCGATACGCGAAAGGTGAATTGCACCCTACTTCGAACAGTCCTTTTCCTTGGAGTTAAACTAACTTTATGGACACAAAACTAAATATCCGATACTTTTATTAAATAAAAATTCTTTGATAAGGGGGAAAAATGACTGATCTAGAAAAACATGTAAATCAACCTGGTAGAGCAAAGCTAGTTAAAAATGTTAGAGAAAAAATTAATGAATTAGGAATAACATATATATATTTTCAATTTATCTCAGTGACTGGAAGAGTGGTTGGAAAAGGAATACCTGCTGATCATTGGGAAAGAACAGCTGAAAAAGGATTTCAATTAGTTTATGGAGCAACTGCAAACTTATTTTTAGATCGACATAATAATTACATTGGTTACGGTCCAGAAGCTATGGAACTCGTAGGTATACCTGATCCTGAAACATTTGTTCAATTGCCTTGGGACAAAAGAGTTGGAAGAGTATTTTGTACTTGTTTTAGAAACAGAGAAGAAAGAAAAAATCCTGGTGGTCATTTAACTTCTGACTGCAGAGGTAATCTAAGGATTTTTAGCGACGATTTTAGGGACAAACATGGATTAGAGCTAAGAGTTGGTACTGAACCTGAGATGATGTGGTTAACAAAAAATGATGATGGATCACCGACAGGTAAAGGGTTTTCTAAGCCATTTTGTTATCATATTGATCAATTTGAGTCATTACGACCAGTATTTATGAAGGTTATAGAATACTCTAAAGCTATGGGACTTGATATGATTCAAGGAGACCATGAAGATGCACCAGGTCAACTAGAACTAAATTGGACCTATGACAACGTTTTAAGAAATGCTGATAGACTTTCAACATATAGACAAATATGTGCTCAAGTTGCCCGTGAAAACGGATTAATTGCTTGCTTTATGACTAAACCTTTTATGGGAGTATCTGCTAGTGAATGCCATACAAACATGTCTTTATGGAAGGGTGGAAAAACCTCAGTTAATAAATTAGGGAATAAAAAACTACCAGGTGTCGATGAGGTATTTAGCTATGTATCTGGTGGAACTAATACTTTCATGCCTGATACAAAAGATCCTCAATTACCTGGTAAAATTGGATTACAATCTATCGCTGGAATAATGAAACACTTACCGGCATTAACAGCATTAGGATCTTCAACGGTAAATTCATACAGAAGACTTTGGGATCAGGGTTTTTGGGCTCCGGTATATGCCGACTGGGGATACCAAAATAGAACTTGTGGATTAAGAGTTTCTGCTCCTGGTAGGTTTGAATATAGATCGGTTGACTCTATGCACAATCCTTATCTTCTTGGTGCAGCATTATTGAAAGCATGTGATGAGGGTATATCTAAAAAAATGAAACCTTCAGCGCCAGAGTCTAGAAATATTTATGAAGCGCAAAAAGCAGGTAAGGATGTGAAAAAACTTCCTTTAAGCTTAGGTGAGGCTCTTGAAAGATTGTCAGAAGATGAAGTTATAAAATCTGCTTTACCTGATGAAATGTACAAAGTCTTTCATTGGTATAAGAATGACGAGTGGGAAAAATTTTTAGGGGCAACTACGCAATGGGATCTAGATACTTATTTAGATTGTTTGCCGTAATATAAAAGGAAAAAAATATGTGTGGAATTGCAGGATTAATTCATAGAGGAAAATCTTCAAACGTAGGGTCTGAATTACAACATATGCTTCAAGCTTTAAAGCATAGAGGACCGGATTCTACTGGATATGCTTTATACGCTGAAAACGATGGTCAAAACTTTATAATGAGATTTAAAGTTGGAGAAAATGTAGGAGAAGGAAGTACATCTGTAAATGAAGACGCAAGTGTTTATGATAAAAGAAAAAAACTTGTTGATAATATGCTTACCGAGTTAGGGGCTAATGTATTAAAAGAAGATCGTTTAACTCCTTATTCTTTTAGATATGAAATGCAATTTAACAACGATCTGATGGAATTCTCAAAAAAAATTGAGAGCATAGAAAGTGTTGAAATTCTCTCGATTGGAAAATCTTTAGAATTAATTAAAGACTTGGGTGATGCGGAAACAGTTTCAGAAAGATATGGTCTAGGGAATGTAAAAGGTACTCATGCTATTGGTCATGCTAGAATGGCAACCGAGTCTGGGGTTGATATAAAGTCTGCTCACCCTTTTTGGGGCTACCCTTTTAGTGATGTATCGGTAGTTCATAATGGTCAACTAACTAACTACTGGAATAATAGAAGACTTTTAGAAAACAAAGGGATGAGGTTTATGTCAGAATGTGACTCTGAACTAATCGCTGTTTATCTTGCAGAAAAAATGAGGAATGGAGCAACGTTGGAAGAAGGCATGAAAGACTCTCTAGCTGGTCTTGATGGAGTATTTACATACTTTGTTGCAACAAAAGATTCTTTAGGTATGGCAAAAGATACTATGGCTGCCAAGCCATTAGTGCTTTATGAGTCTGATGATTTAGTTGCAATGGGTTCTGAGGAGATAGCAATTAGATCAATATTACCGCAGGAAATAGACACCTATGATCCTTTTGATGGAGAAGTAAAAGTATGGCAAATTTAAAAACGAGCGAAAAAAAAACTAAAGCACAGTCAATGGGTCTTCACAGCGAGGTTCTGACTGGAAAAACTCAACAAAAGTTTTTCAATCCAGATGAAGCAGAAAACTTTTTTTATTGGGGAGCCTACGACGTTGATTTTAACAAAAGAACTGATCTAGATGTTAAAGATATGGACTGTAAGGAAGCAAATAGGAATATCGATGAACTAATGAGTCAAGGTTATGGTACAATTGTAATAAAAAATCCTCAAGGAAAACACAGTTTGGGTGTGGGTATTTTAAATAAATTAAATTTAATTTTTGAAGGTAGCTTAGGTTATTTTGGAGTTGGCTCAATTGACGGTCCAATGGTTAGAGTAAATGGACGAGTTGGTTGGTCATGTGCAGAGAACATGATGGCTGGTAAAGTTGTTATCGAAAAAAATGCAGGATCTTGCTTTGGAGCAGCAATAAGAGGTGGAGATTTAATTTGCAAAGGAATGGTAGGAGCTCGTACTGGAATTGACCAAAAAGGAGGAACTATTATTGTTGGTGGAGATGCTGGTGCTTTTACAGGATTTATGATGCAAAGAGGTAGAATAATAATTTTAGGAGATGTGGGTATAAATCTTGGAGACTCAATGTACGATGGAACCATATATGTTGGTGGAAAAATTGGTTCATTTGGCAGTGACGCGGTTGAGTCACCTATGACAAAAAGTGACATAGATTGGTTAAAGAGAAAACTTAAAGTAGCAGAACTTGGTGAAAATTTTGATGTTTCAAAAATGACAAAAGTTGTTTCTGGTAAAAAACTTTGGAATTACGACGCACTAGAACCGACTGAAAAAAAAGGAGCTATATAATGGCAAAGAAAAAAAATGGTAAAAATGGTAATTCAAATGGAAATACCAAAAGTGAATTTGCAAAAAGAAATAAAAGTTTATTAGGTTATAACTCTATTTTTACACCTGAAGTTATTGACGATATTCATATAAAAGCACAACTAGGAAGATACAGAATGCGTGGGATGGCATTGATGAAAAAAATTCCAACATTTGATGATCTAGTGTTTTTACCTGGAACGTTAACGAGATTTGTAATCGAGGGATACAGAGAAAAATGTGAAACAAAAACTGTAATTGGACCAAGATGTGAAAACCCAATCGAATTAGATATACCTGTTTACATTACTGGTATGAGTTTTGGTGCTCTTTCGTATGAAGCTAAAACTGCTTTAGCAAGAGGAGCAACTATGGCAGGTAGCGCAACATGTTCAGGTGAAGGTGGTATGATACCTGATGAAAGAAGATATTCTGAAAAATGGTACTATCAATGTATTCAATCAAGATATGGATTTAACCCTCATCACGCACAACTAGCTGATGGAATTGAAGTTTTTATAGGCCAAGGTCAAAAAGTTGGTATGGGTGGACACTTGATGGGACAGAAAGTAACTGATCAAGTGGCTGAAATGAGATCTTTGCCGGCTGGTATAGATCAAAGATCACCAGCAAGACATCCTGATTGGCTTGGTCCCGATGATCTATCTTTAAAAGTCGCAGAACTTAGAGAGCTTACAAAAAATAAAGTTCCAATTCAGTTAAAGCTTGGTGCTGCTAAAGTATATGATGATGTTCGAATGGCTGCTAAATGCGATCCTGACTCAATTTATCTTGATGGTATGGAAGGATCGACTGGAGCTGGACCACATATTGCAGCCGCTAATACAGGAATACCAGGTATAGCAGCAATAAGAGAAGCTAGAAGAGCTATAGATGATGTAGGTAAAACAGGAAAAGTAACACTCATTTACGCAGGCGGAGTTAGAGACGGTGCGGATATGGCGAAAGCATTAGCTCTTGGGGCCGACGCAATTGCAATAGGTACTGGTGCAATGATAGCACTAAATTGTAATAAAGAAATACCTGAATCTAACTTTGAAAAAGAAATGGGAGTTCCTGCTGGTCACTGTTATCATTGTCATACTGGTCGTTGTCCTGTTGGAGTTGCAACACAAGATCCTAAATTAAGAAAAAGATTAAATCCTGATGAGGCTGCTTTGAGAGTATATAATTATTTACACACAATGACTTTAGAAGCACAATTATTAGCAAGGGCTTGTGGTAAAACTAATATTCATTCATTAGAACCTGAAGATATGGCTGCTTTAACAATGGAAGCATCTGCTTTAGCAAAGGTTCCATTATCTGGTACAAATCATACTGTTGGAGTTGACGATTTCCACAAAATTTAAAAATGGGAAAAAAAAAGAAAAATAAAAAAAAAATTAAAGATAGTAAAGGTCAACTAGGTAAGAAAAAAGAGACCGCTAGGGAAAAAATGATCGGTCAGACTATTGGTTACAGATATGATGTAAACTTACTGCCTGATTATTCAAGACTAACTCCATTCTTGAAAAAGTATATCGATGCAATGGGTTGGGATGATTTAAACTGGCTTGAGGATGTTCATATGGGATATGAAGAAGATCGACCAGCGGTTTTTGACAGAAATGCAAACGGATGGGTAACCATACCTAAAAAAATTAAACTTCCCAATAATCAACAGGATCGAGATATGATCGCAAGAGAACTTTTAGTTAAATTTCAAATGTCACCAAATCATCCGTTGGTTGATCTTAAAAAAGCTTATAGAAAATTTTAAGAATCTAAATATAATTTCATCTACTTGAGGTTGTTTTTAATTTTATAAATTGTGTTCGATCTAGGTTTTTAGGCATTGTACTAACCATTCCATTAAATAATATATTAGTAATTTGTTATAACAAATGGAGGTTTGAAATGACTGACGAACTAGGTGCATTGACGACCATATTTACAGAGTTTTACTACTGGATAACAGTGGTACTCATGTTTTTAATCCACGTGGGTTTCTGTATGTATGAAGTTGGAGCTTCCCGATACAAACATCATCAACATACTTTAATGAAAAATACAATGCTGATACCTTTGGTAACAGTAACTTGGTTTTTATTTGGTTGGTGGATTTATTGGGCATTTCCAACGGGACCAGGTCTTGCACCATCAATAATGAATGGAAGCGATGCTTTAATTACCGATGACTCTGCTTTTAGCGCAAAATTTTATGTAGCTACAAGTCAGCTTATGGCTGTAAACTTAGGAGATCATATTAGTGGTGTATTCTGGGCAGCGTTTTTACTTTTCTCATGGACAGCAGCTTCAATTGTTTCTGGTGCAATAATAGAAAGAATAACTACATTTGCATTCGGTATACTTGCAATTGCGATAGGTTCAGTTTTCTGGACTATAGATGCTGCATGGGGATGGCACTTTGACGGGTGGATGCTTAAATTACTCGGATACCATGATGCGTATGCATCTGGTGTAATTCACGCAATAGCAGGTGGATTTGCTTTGGGTGTTTTAGTAGTTTTGGGTCCAAGAATAGGTAAATTTACATCGAGTGGGGAACCTAGAAACATAGGACCAAGGAATCCTTGGTTGGTTACAATCGGATTGTTTTTAATTTATACCGGTTTCTGGGGTTTTTACGCTGCATGTAACATTCCTATTTTTAACCTAGGGCCAGAGTATGGAATGGAAGGTGTAACATACTTTACCGCAACAAACATATATGTAACTCCGACTACATTAAGTGGTATTACTTTTAACTTTTTAATGTCACTTTCTGGAGGATTATTGGCTGGATATGTGGTTTCGAGAGGAGATCCTTTCTGGACATATTCATCAGGTCTAGCTGGAGTTATCTGTGCTTCTGCAGGTAATGATTTGTATCACCCAATACAATCAATGATAATTGGTATGATCGGTGTTGTTATCGCATACAAAATGCATTACTGGGTTGAACGTAAGTTCAAAATAGATGATGCTGTTGGTGCGGTTGCTGTACATGGTTACGCTGGGTTTGTAGGTTTAGTAATTTGTGGATTTGTTTTAAATGGTTATCCATCATCAGGTTATAGTGTTGGAGCTATGTGGGACGGATCAACTTATGCATCAATAAATCCTTTAGGAATGTTCATCGGAGCAATAATAATGTTTTTTGTTTTAGGAATGTTTCCAGGATATGTAATTGCAAGAGTTCTCAATGGGGTAGGAAGATTAAGAATTCCTAGAGAGGCAGAAATTGCTGGATTAGACTACGATATAATGGAGGCTGCAAAAGATGATGAAAAGTCAATAGCCTCGGCAACCAGGTAAGGAGGAAAATATATGGCAACAGTAAATAACTGGATAGATCATTTAAGCGCCTCTGAAGTCCAAGGTGCTATTTATCCAGGTGTGGGATCAGAAGGAATATTAGTTATTCTAGGTCTCATTATTTGGATCGGATGGCATGTCATTACTGCTAAGCAAGAAAAAGAAGAGCTTGAAAAACTTGCTAGGCAAAGACGTGGTCCAAATGATTGGAAAAGCAATATTACCGATGGGTAATTAATAAAAAATTAAGGGCGCACTTAAGTGTGCGCCCTTTTTATAAGATGGAAGAAAATAATCCACAAGAGAATTTAAACAAAACGCCTAGCAAAATGTCTAGGCTTGCGTGGCCTAAAGCTAAATATGGAGTAATTTTAGCAGTAATAATTATTATTGTTGTAAATTGTATTTATTATAAAGATTTCTTTTTATCTCTATTTAAATAATATTGTGTTACAATAATTCATGGCAAAAAATCTTTCAGCTATCGCAAAAGCTAAAAAAATCAAATATTTTTTAATAAGTTTTGTGGATCTTTTTGGGGTGTTGAGATCCAAACTTGTACCCGTTAGCGCGATTTCTGGAATGCAAAGGGATGGTGCAGGTTTTGCTGGTTTTGCAACTTGGTTAGATATGACGCCCGCTGATTCAGATATGTTTGCGATTCCAGATCCTGAAAGCCTAATCCAACTTCCATGGAATAAAGAAGTTGGTTGGCTTGCATCTGATTTATGGATGGATGGTAAACAAGTTGAAGCCTCACCTAGAGTAATGCTTAAAAAACAGATAGATATTTTATCTAGAGATAAATTAACTATGAAATCTGGTGTCGAGTGTGAATTTTTTTTAGTTTCACCAGATGGTTCAGCAATAGCTGACCAAAGAGATGTTCAATCAAAACCTTGTTATGATCAATCAGCCTTAATGAGACGATATGATTTAATAAAAGAAATTTGTGATTGTATGATTGAATTGGGATGGGGCCCTTACCAAAATGATCATGAAGACGCGAATGGACAATTTGAAATGAATTGGGATTTTTCAGATTGTCTGACAACAGCAGATAGACATGTCTTTTTCAAATTTATGGTTAAAACATTATCTGAAAAACATGGTTTACGTGCTACTTTTATGCCAAAACCATTTGAAAATCTTACTGGAAATGGTTGTCACGCTCATATTTCTTTATGGAACGATAAGAATAATAAATTTTTAGAAAGCGGAGATAGATATGGCCTAAGTAAATTAGCTTATAATTTTCTAGGTGGGTTAATGAAAAATGCATCAACACTATCAGCTTTTTTTAACCCTACTGTAAATAGTTATAGAAGAATTAATGCACCACCAACAAAGTCAGGCGCATCTTGGTCTCCATCAAGTATTTCTTACACTGGCAATAATAGAACACATATGATTAGGATACCAGATCAAGGTAGATTTGAGCTTAGACTAATGGATGGATCTTCAAACCCCTATCTTTTGCAAGCAGGCATACTTGCAGCAGGTCTGCACGGTATGAACATGAAACTTGATCCAGGAGAACCGTTGACTTGTAACATGTACACTGATTATAAAAACTACCCTGATCTTGATAAGTTACCTGACGATCTTGAAGAGTCATTAGAAAAATTGGAGGAAAATAAAATAATAAAAGATGCTTTTAGTGAAACAGTTATAAATAGCTACATCAAATTAAAAAAGGAAGAGATAAGAAGTTTTTTTCAAAATGAAAACTTTGACAAAAAAGGTCCTATAACTGACTGGGAAAAATTAAATACATTAGATTGTTGATTAAAAATGAGTACTTCTGAAGATTTAAAATGGAAGCTTACGAATTATATTGATAACAAAAATTATAATTTCAGTAGAGAGAAGATATTAAAAATTTGTGACGAAAGTAATGTTGATGATGCATATAATACAATATCAAAGTGGAAAGATTATAAACCTACTCCACTTGTAAATCTTGTAAAATTATCAAATAAACTTAAATTAAATAATATTTTTTATAAAGATGAGTCAAAAAGATTTCATCTAAAATCTTTTAAAGCTTTAGGTGGGGCTTATGCTGTTGAAAAAACTACACAAGGAAACAAAAATATAATAGTAGCTACAGCAACTGCTGGAAATCATGGACGCTCGGTAGCATGGGGTGCGCAAAGACTTGGTTTAAAATGTAAAATATTTATTAGCGAGTATGTCAGCGAAGCAAGAGCAAACTGTATGAGAAAACTTGATGCCGAAGTTATAAGAGTTAATGGAAATTATGAAAAATCTCTAGAAACATGTATTAGTGAATCGAATAAAAATGGATGGGAAATTGTACAAGATGTTGCTTGGGAGAATTATGAATATGTTCCAAAACTTACAATGGCTGGATACTCTGTTATGATTAAAGAAATATCTAATCAAACTAACCAATATATAACACATGTTTTTTTACAAGCAGGTGTCGGAGGAATGGCATCAGGTGCAATAGCGGGTATAGCAAAATATTTTAAAAGAATTCCAAAAATTATTATTGTAGAACCAGAAAATGCAGATTGTGTTTTAAAAAGTGTTGAAAATGGTTCATTGCAGAAAGTCAATATTAAAAAAGAAAGTATAATGGGTGGAATGTCTTGCGGAGAAGTATCTTTGGTCCCATGGAAAATATTAAAAGAATCTGTAAATACTTGCACTAGCGTTACAGATGAAAATGTTGATCTAACAGTTGCTATGCTGAGAAATAAAATTTTTAGTGATGTAGAAATAGTTGGAGGTGAATGTTCAACTCCAGGAATAATTAGTTTGATTGCTTGCGCTGAGGATAGTGAAATAAGGAAAAATTTGGAGTTGGAAGAAAGTTCAAATATCTTAATTATAGGTTGTGAAGGTGATGCTGACGAAGATTTATATAATAAATTGTTGTCTACGGGGAATAAAAAATTATTAAAATGAAAAAAATTCATAAAAGAAATATAGAAAATTTAGACTTTTATAAAATTTTTAAACCGCAGCTCTCTCCGAAGAAAATGCTGGAGCTAGGTGTATTTGGAGGATCTTATTTTGGGTCAAATATCAATATAAAAGAATATCCTAAATCATGGTTTGAAAAAGCAAAAATCAGTAAGAACTTCGATATAACTTTAAATCGTTTTAAAGTTAAAGCAGGATTATCTAGAGAACACTGGATAGAAAAAGGATGGATATTCAAAGAGGATCCATTAGGTTGGTTTCAATGGTACTGTAGATTTACAAATGGAAGAAGAATTACCCACATAGATGAAATACAAATTAAAAGATGGAAAAATTTTAAGAGACACGTGACTGCTATTGAAAAAAATTGTGAAAAAGATGATTTAGGCTGTAGAAAAAGGCAAAGACAAGCAATACTTCAATGGGCTTATAATCCTTTTATATAAAATTACTCACCTAAGAAATGGTGAATGAGTACTCTAGTATGTGGTTCTAGCCTATGTTCAAAAAGATAAATCCCTTGCCACGTTCCTAATAATAAATCACCATTTTTTATACTTAAAGAAATTTGATTATTCGTTAAAGATGATTTTATATGAGCTGGCATATCATCTTTTCCTTCAGCATTATGGATATAAAGTTTTTTATCCATAGGTACAATTTTATCAAAAAAATTTATTAGATCTTTTTGTACATCTGGATCTGCATTCTCTTGGACTAGTATTGATGCACTTGTATGCTGAATACTTATATTTAAAATACCATTTTTAAAATCATTATCCTTAATCCAATCATACGTTTCATTCGTAAATTCATAAAGTTTTTGACCGTTTGTTTTAATTTTTAAATTAAAAAACTTTTGATTCATTTGCTTTTTTTAAAATCAATACCATAATCAGATCGTTTGCCTTTTCTTAAACCATATGGCCCAGATATAAAAATTGTCATAGGTTTTGTTCCTGGTTTTAAGTCTACTCTGTGATAATTATTAGCGGATCTAAATCCGATATATCCTGGCGGTCTCCAAAATTTACCGTTCTTTAGTGTCTCATAATATCCATCTCTCAAGATTATTGTTATATATGGAAAAAGATGATTATGAACTCCATCACCGTGATCATCATCTAACATTTCATGTATTAAAATATTAAATGGAAACCATTTAGGTCTGTTTCTAAATAACAAATAATACCTGTTCATCCATGGTTTAGCTTCACTAAATTTTGGATGAGATGGTCCTCTGTCTAAAACCACTTTTTTTCTTCCAAGTTTATCTAGTAATTTTAAAAACATCTAATTTAATTTTATTATAGAATTGTTCTTTGTCACATATAAATTTTGACCTTGTACTATTGGAGAAGAAATCTTTTCTTTATCAATTTTTATTATTGTTTGCACTAACCCTTTTTTTATATCTATGACAAGAAGTTTTCCATTATTTAAAGTTGAATAAATATTATTTTTTCCAACGATAAAACCTACTGGTTTTATTTTATCCCTTTTTTTCTTTTTAAAATCATTTAATAAATAATTACTTCTGATTAAATTTCCTTTTTCTTCATCTATAACAACTAAATAGCCTTCGTTCGTAATTGAAAAAATTAGATTATTGAATGAAACAGGTCTTACATTAGAGTTTATTCTTTGCTTCCAATTAAGCAAACCAGAGTCGACATCCAAAGAGAAAAAGCCATTATTATTATTAGAAAATATTACAGAACTTTTAGCTGCAATGAGATCTGAATTTTTAAAAAACATTGATTCATCATATATTTTTTTAGATTGTGTCGGAGTTTGCCAAACTAAATCTCCATTTTCTAAATTTACAGCAGTTATATCTCCCACACTGTTATTAAAAATAACATTATTTTTTTTTATTATTAATGAATTTCTTTTTTGAGATTTGATTAGTGGTTTATCTGTTTTAAAACTCCATATAGTTTCTCCAGTCTTTAAAGAATAACAATACAAAGTATTATTTGCATCAACTACATAAAATTTATTTTTAAATATTTTAATTTGTGAATTAAATGGAGAGTTATTATAATTTGTCCATATTAAATCACCTGTATTAATATTGATTGCAAAATACCTAGCAATCGTATCAACAACTATAAGTAAATCATCGCTAGCTGAAAAAAATAATATTGGATTTAATTTTTTTTCTGATTTTGAATAATAATTTTTCTTCCAAACAAGTTTTGAATTTTTATCAAATTTTAAAATGGTACCTTTATTATCAAAAAAAATAACATTATTATTATGAAGTATTATCTCTGGCTCATACTCATCAAATTTTTTAATTTTAGAGAATTTGAATCTTGAGATACTTTTAAGCTCACCATGATAATCGGTTCTACCTAAATTATTATCAAAATATCTTAAATTAAAATTTTCTTTTTTAAAATTTGATAATTTGATCTCTAAGTTTTTATTAACTTCTTTTAATAGAATTTCTTCTTTTTTTGAAATTTGTTTTATACTTAGAATTTTTTGTTCTTTATCAATATTTCTTTTTGACCAAAATGAGGATCCGGAGTTTAGTGAACAAGAAAATAATAATACTGGTAATAATATAATTACTATTGATTTATTCACTAAAATCTCTGGTAAGTTTTTTTTTTGCTTCTAGTTTAATTTCGGGATTACTATCTTCGAAATTCAGAATTTCATTAAGTAATTTTTTAGACTCTGCGTAATTTTTTTTGAAATAGAAATATTCAGATAGTAAAAGTAATGAATGAGATTTCCAAATACTATCAGAATTTGTAATTGGCCGTAAAATTTCTACCAGTTCAATCTCACTTACAAAATCAGAATTAAAAACTGCTTTTTTGTATATATTTAGGTTTTTAATTTCCTTTTCTAATGAACTTATACTTATAACTTTATCAAAATATTTATTTATCTCATTTTTTTTACTTTCTAGATCATTTTCAATAATAAAATATAGTGCTAACGGCGAATATGTTGAATTTTTTTTTTCAATTATATCAACTAAAATTTTTTTTGTTTGTTCTGTATTTTTTAAGTTTTGAAAATTGTTTATTGTATTATTATATTTTTCAGCTAACTTTATTTGGTTTCTTGACTGTATTTCTATATAAACAAAATAAGCCAAAACTATAATTATTAATGATGAAATAGAAAAAATAAAATATTTTCCATTTTTAATAAAAAAATTTTTTATTTTTTCTTTTTTTGTGTTTTCATTAATAATTTGGATTTCCTCTTCCATAATTTACATCATATTTCTCAATACAAATTGAAGAATTCCTCCATTTTTATAATATTCAAGTTCATTTTTAGTATCTATTCTACATAAAGTTTTAATTTTTTTAATATCTCCTGATTGATATTTTATCTCTACATCAACTTTGTCTGAAGGGTTTACTCCATTTTCAATTTTTAAAATAGAAATTAATTCTGATCCCATCAAATTTATTTTTTTTCGATCAACACCATTAATGAATTGCAATGGTAATATTCCCATACCTATAAGATTAGATCTATGAATTCTTTCAAAACTTTCTGCTATAACAGCTTTTATACCCAAAAGTTTTGTTCCTTTTGCTGCCCAGTCTCTAGAAGAACCTGTACCATATTCTTTGCCTCCAATTACTATTAGATCTGTTCCTCGTTTTTTATATTCTACCACGGCATCATAAACCGGCATAACTTTACCTTCAGGAAAAAGTTTTGTAAAACCACCCTCTGTTTCAGGAGCCATTTCATTTTTAATTCTTATATTTGCAAAAGTCCCTCTCATCATAACTTCATGATTGCCTCTTCTAGAACCGTATGAATTATAATCTTTTGGTAAAACCTGATGTTTCATAAAATATTCTCCTGTTGGACTATCTTTTTGTATAGATCCTGCAGGAGAAATATGATCTGTAGTAACCATGTCTCCTAAAATTAGTAATGGTCGAGCATCTTTAATCTCTTTAAATCCTTCAGGTTTTTCTGGTAACGAGTCAAAGAAAGGCGGTCTTTTAACATAAGTAGAACTTTCATCCCAATTATAAATACTGCTCTTTTCAGTTTTAATTTTTTGCCATTGAGCTGGGCCTAAAGAAACATTCGAATATCTTTTTATAAACATATCTGGATTTAGAGATTTACTTAAAGTCTCCTCTATTTCTTTATTAGTAGGCCAAATATCTTTAAGATAAATATCTTTTCCATCATTATTTTTACCTAAAGGATCTTTGAACAAATCAACCTCCATATGACCCGCTAAGGCATAAGCAACCACTAAAGGAGGCGATGCTAAATAATTTGCTTTAATATGTGGTGATATCCTACCCTCAAAATTTCTATTTCCTGATAATACTGAAACTGCATAAAGATTTTTATCTTCTATAGCTTTAACTATATTATCATTTAGAGGTCCGGAGTTTCCGATGCATGTTGTGCATCCATATCCTACTAAATTAAAACCAAGTGTATCTAAATAAGTATTCAATCCTGCTTTTTTTAAATAGTCAGTCACTACTTGCGATCCTGGAGCTAATGAAGTTTTAACCCATGGTTTAGTTTTTAAACCAAAATCGACCGCTTTTTTTGCAAGCAATCCTGCTCCAATTAAAACATTTGGATTTGATGTATTGGTACAAGAGGTTATTGCTGCAATTAAAATTGATCCATCTTTGATTTCGAAATCAGTATGTTCTACTTTAGAATTATTTTTTTTATCTCTGCCAGTAGCATCTTTAAAGACTTTTTTAAAATTTGAAGATGCTTCGTTAAGTAAAACTTTATCTTGCGGTCTTTTTGGTCCAGAAATAGTTGGAACTACTTTTGACATATCAAGAGAAATTGTATCTGTAAAATCTATCTCATCACTTGCCCAAAGGCCCTGAGCTTTTGCATATTCTTTAACAATATTAACTTCTTTTTCATTTCTGCCAGAAAATTTTAAATATTTTAATGTTTCTTCATCTATTGGAAAAAATCCACAGGTAGCACCATACTCAGGAGCCATGTTAGCTATTGTAGCTCGATCTGCGAGAGATAGATTTTTTAAACCATCTCCAAAAAACTCAACAAACTTACCTACCACTCCTTTATCTCTTAGCATTTTTACTACTGTTAGAACTAAATCAGTTGCAGTTGTTCCTTCAGGTAATTTATTTTTTACCTCAAAGCCAATTACCTCTGGTATTAGCATTGAGATTGGCTGTCCAAGCATACCTGCTTCAGCTTCAATACCACCTACTCCCCATCCAAGAACTGATAATCCATTTACCATAGTGGTATGACTGTCTGTTCCAACTAATGTATCTGGAAATAGATAATCATCATTCTCAAAACTTTCTCTCCAAACTACTTTCGATAAATATTCTAGATTTACCTGGTGACAAATTCCAGTACCAGGGGGGACAATTCTAAAATTATTAAAAGCTTGCTGGCCCCATTTTAAAAATGAGTATCTTTCACCATTTCTCTCAAATTCGATATCCACATTTTTTTCAAATGAATCTGCTTTAGCAGATTTATCTACTTGAACTGAGTGATCTATAACTAGGTCAACTGAAGATAAAGGATTAATTTTTTTAGGATCTTTATTTTTTTCTTTCACTGCTTCTCTCATAGCAGCAAGGTCTGCAACAGCAGGTATTCCTGTATAATCTTGCAATAAAACTCTAGCAGGTCTGTAAGCAATTTCTGTATTTGATTTTTTTTCTTTTAACCAATCTTTAACGGCTTCAATCTGATTTTGAGTGACTGTTAGATCATCTTGAAATCTAAGTAAATTCTCCAGCAGAACTTTTAGAGATTTTGGAAGCCTGGATATACCTGGCAATCCATTTTTTTCAGCTTCAGTTAGAGAGTAATATTTATATTCTTTTGAATTTATATTTATAGATTTTAAAGCTTTGTATGAATTTTTCTTTCCTGGTTTCATAAATTATATCTTATAGATTATTTAGTCCTAATTATGTATCAAATTATAGATAAAAAGTTCCAATACAAGCCATTAAAAGTGAAGCCATAACATAATTAAAGATCTTAATAAATTTCTCATTTGTCGCAAATCTTCTAAAAAATTTACCAACAAACGTCCAAAAAGTGATGCTAATAAGTGCGCAAACAAATGATACCAAGATGACCCAAAATGAATAATTAATAAAATTATTTCCACTCTCTACATAAGTAGATACAATAATAATTCCAACAATAACACCTTTTGGATTCAAAAACTGAAAAAAGAATGTATCAAAAAACTTGACGGGGCTTTCATTTTTTTTTTCTTTCTGATTTTTAGAAAACGCAATTTTATAAGCCAAATAAACAAGAAAAACTGATCCAGAAATTTTTAATATTTCTTGTATCAAAGGATAAATTTTAAAAATATTGATTAAACCAAAATTAAGCACACACACCATTGTGGTAAAACCAAAAATTACTCCCAGCATGTGTGGAAATGTTTTTGCTACACCAAAGTTAAATCCAGAATACGATGCAACAATATTATTGGGACCTGGTGAACAACTTGTACCAAGCATAAATAAAGATAATGACAATATTTCTGGATGCATATATTATGCTATTGGCAATCCATTATCAGCTTTTTGAGAGGGATGAACTAGTGTTACTTTACCTTCACTATCTATAGATCCAAGAATTAATGCTTGAGAAACAACACCTGCAATATTTTTCTCAGGGAAATTACATACCCCTATTACTTGTTTTCCAACTAAATTATCCTTGTTATAAAAATGAGTTATTTGTGCAGAAGATTGTTTAACTCCTACCTTACTTCCAAAATCAACCTTTAATACTAACGAAGGTTTTCTAGCTTTTTCATTTTTTTCCACAGATATAACAGTCCCTAAACGAATATCTATCTTTTCAAAATCTTTGTAGGTTATTTGTTCTTTCATAATAATAATATATAATTAATTTGTGCAGAAAATAGACAACATATTATTTGAAAAATCAATAAAGATTCTTAAAGATCTTATATCTTTTAAAACAATTTCGGGGGAAAACAATTCCTCTTTGATAAACTATTGTGAGGATATTCTTACAAAATGTGGTGCTTCTTCTTTTAAAGTTTTTGATGAAGAAAAAAAAAGAGTAAATCTTTTTGCAACTTTAAAAGCAAAAAAACCTAATGGTCTTGAATCAATTATTTTATCAGGCCACACAGATGTAGTGCCAGTTTCTAAAGGTTGGTCTACAGATCCTTTTATTGCAGAAATTAAAGAAGATAAATTATACGGTAGAGGGTCTTGTGATATGAAAGGTTTTCTAGCATGTTCGTTGGCTTTTGCAGAAATATTTTCAAAATCAAACCTTTCAAGAGATATACATTTTTCTCTTACCTTTGACGAAGAGACAGCTTGTATTGGGGCACCTTTATTAATTGAAGAACTAAAAAAAAGAAAAATTACAAATGGCATCTGTATCGTTGGTGAACCAACAAAAATGAGAATTATAGACTCTCATAAAGCCTGTTATGAATATACAACTTTCTTTGAAGGTCTTGCTGGTCATAGCTCTAAACCGGATGAAGGCGTTAATGCTGCAGAGTATGCATCAAAATATGTTAATAAACTGATGTCATTAAGAAATGAGTTAATGAATAGAGAACCTAAAAACTCAATATTTACTCCACCTTACTCAACATTATCAATCGGTGGAATTTTTGGTGGAATAGCTCACAACGTTATAGCAGATAAATGTCATGTTAATTGGGAAACAAGACCTATTAATAAGGAAGATGGCGTATATTTAAATAATGAAATTGATAAATATGCAAACGAACTTTTAACTGAAATGAAAAAAAAATATCCAAATGCGTCAATTAAAAAAAAAATAATTGGAGAGATAATTGGGTTTAACAGAGTAACAAACTCAAAAGCCTGCGAGTTTGTTTCTAGCATTACTGGTGATAATGAGCGAGAAGTTGTATCTTTTGGAACAGAGGCTGGATTATTTCAAGAAATTGGAATCAGTACTGTTGTTTGTGGACCAGGATCGATTGAGCAAGCACATAAAATAGATGAATTTATAGAGTTAAGTGAAATAAAAGAATGTTTATCTTTTTTAGAAGGAGTTAAAAATAAATCTTTAGCAAATTAACTCCAGCCTCCAACAGATTTGACTTCTAAAAATTCTAAAAGACCATCTTTACCTGCTTCTCTACCAATACCCGAATGTTTGAAACCTCCAAATGGTGCATCAACTGCAATTCCTGCCCCATTAACATCAACCATTCCTGATCTAAGTTTTCTTGCAACTCTATGTATTTTATTTTGGTCCTGGGTTTGGATATAGTTTGTCAATCCATACGTTGTATCGTTTGCTATTGAAATTGCCTCCTCTTCACTCTCAAAAGGTATAACTGATAAAACAGGTCCAAATATTTCTGTTTGAGCAATTTCCATTTTGTTATTCACATCCACAAAAACTGTTGGTTTTACATAATATCCTTTTGTTAAACCATCAGGTTTACCAAGGCCTCCAGCAACTAAATTTGCTCCTTCGTCTATTCCTTTTTTTATTAATCCTTGAATTTTATTATACTGAGTTTCAGATATTACTGGTCCAATATGATCGCCTTCTTTAGTTGGATCATCAACTTTAAAATCATTTGCGAATTTTATTAGTTTATCTACCGTTTCTTTATAAATTGACTTTTCTACTAACATTCTTGTAGGAGCATTACATGACTGTCCTGAATTTCTAAAACATCTGGTAGCTCCTCTTTCAACAGCATCCTGATCCGCATCTTTAAAAATGATATTCGCTCCCTTACCACCTAATTCAAGGCTTACCCTTTTAAAATCATTTGCTGCATTCTTTGATATTAAAACACCTGCTCTAGTTGAACCTGTAAAAGAAACCATATTTACATCTGGATGGCCAGTTAATGCATTACCCGTTGTTTCTCCATCTCCATTTACTAAATTAAATACACCAGGGGGAAATTTGGTTTCATCAATAATTTCAGCAAGTATCATGGCAGATAATGGAGCTAACTCTGATGGTTTTAAAATCATTGTACAACCAGCTGATAATGCTGGCATAACTTTTAAACAGACTTGATTCATTGGCCAATTCCAAGGTGTTATTAATGCGCAAACTCCTTTTGGCTCATAAATTAATCTTTGATTAGGAGCGTGTTCACCTAATGGTTTTTCAAATTTAAATTCTTTTAGGTATCTTATAAAAGATTTCATATGACTTGCGCCAGTACCAGCCTGAAGTTTTGTAGCAAAATCTTTTGGGGCTCCCATCTCAATAGTTATAGCATTGGCGAAATCTGCCCATCTTTTCTTATAATTAACATAAAGTGTTTCGAGAAGTTTTAATCTTTCTTCTTTAGAGGTAAATGCCCAACTTTCAAATGCTTTTTTAGCAGCTTGAACAGCTGCATCTATATCATCTTTACCACCTATTGAAATCACAGCACAGTTTTCTTCAGTAGATGGATTAATTACAAAACAATCTCTTTCTTTTACAGGGTCAATCCATTTACCATTAATGTAGAATTTTTTTTTATCTTGCATATTTAAAAATTATCCTATCTTTTTACTTTTGCAAACAAGTTTGTAAGTTCGTATACAATTGTGGCTGCAGCTAATGAAGTTACTTCTGCATGATCATATGCAGGTGCAACTTCTACTACATCTGCAGATATTATATTCATACCTGATAGACCTCTTATAACATTTACCATTTCTCTTGATGTCATACCTGCAATTTCGGGTGTACCAGTTCCAGGTGCATATGCTGGATCCAAAACATCAATATCAATAGATAAATATAAGGGGTTATTGCCTACTCTCTTTCTTATCCTATGAACAATTTTATCAATACCTTGCGATTGAAACTCATCGCAATGAATAATTTTAAAACCAAAACTTTCATCATTTTTTAAGTCCTCTCTACTATAAAGTGGACCCCTAATACCTACATGCATGGATGCATCGTCTAAAAATAAATTTTCTTCTCTTGCTCGTCTAAAAGGTGTTCCATGAGTATATGGAGCTCCAAAGTAAGTATCCCAAGTATCTAGATGCGCATCAAAATGTACTAAGGCAACTGGACCTTTATTAAATTTATTCATAGCTCTAAGCAAAGGAAAGGCAATTGTATGATCTCCGCCAAGACTTATAATACCTTTGGTTTTTTTAAGTAAATCCAAAGCTCCTATTTCAATTTGTTTAATTGCTTCATTAATATTAAAAGGATTACAAGTAATATCACCAGCATCTGCAACTTGTTGCACTTTAAATGGTTCAACATCGTAATTTGGATGGTAATTAGTTCTTAAATGTCTAGATGCTTGTCGAATACTTTGAGGGCCAAATCTGGCACCGGGCCTGTAACTAGTTCCAGCATCAAAAGGTATACCTACTATCGCGATGTCACAACTTTCAACATCTCTTAATTCAGGAAGTCTAGCAAAAGTACTTGGACCAGCAAATCTTGGAACCTTTGTTCCACTTATAGGCTGCATAGGATCTTTTTTTTTATTCATTTGTTTTATAAATTTAAATGTACCACAACTAAATTAAATCGAATATCATTTATATTTTTAAAATGAGATTTCTTCTAATTATTTTTATATTTTTCTCTTGCTATTCCACACTATATGCAAATGAAATATTTAATTTATTAAAAATTCCAAATTTGGAAGTTTTAGATCTAAATAGCAAAAATAAAATTAAGTATTTTAATACAAAAGAAAATTTTATTATTGGAGCTACTCAAAATATAGTGTGTGATAAAGTAGAAAAAAATAATCTTAACAACAAGTACAAAATAGTAAAAAAAAACTTAGATATTTATAGTCATGAATTCCTTAAAAAAAATAATCTTCGATTTGTGGTATTGTGCGAAAATTTATCAATTTCAGGTATTCAAACCGCTGGCATACCAGATAAACAAAAAAGAACATTAATTTTGGATATAAATTTTAATCCAAAGTATTTTGAAAGGGTAATTCATCATGAAGTTTTTCACATGATATATGACAGTAATCCTGATTTATTTGATAAAAAGATTTGGAGAAGTTTTAATTATGCGTCATTTAAATATGCGGGATGTTCAACTTGCACAGATAACGTTGGTTTAGATGTAATTAAAAAGGGTAATGGATTTATTACAGAATATTCAAAAACTATACCTTCCGAGGATATGGCTGAAATTTATAGTTTTATTATAAAAAAAGAGAACGCTCTAATAAAATTATCCGAAAAGGATAAAACACTTAAAAAAAAAATAAACTTTATAAAAAACTCAATTAGAAAAATAGATGAAACAATATTTTAAATGATTAAAAAAATAAAAGCTTCAAAGTCAGAAAAAATTTTGTTATTTTTTTTAATTTTTTTAGGAATTTTTTCTTTTAGTTTTTTTTTCTTAATAAAAAATAAATGCCTTTTCATTGATAATATAAATTTAGAAAAAGAAAATTTCGAGAAAAGAGAAAATATCGTTTTAATGGAAGTTGAATGTGGACTTGTTGTAATAGAATTATATCCTCAAACTTCTCCACAAGCCGTCGAGAGATTTAAATTTTTAATTAACAAAGGTCTATATGACAATTCAGCTTTTTACAAAGTTATAGAAGATACATTGGTACAGGCGGGGGACCTAGAATATGGAAATATCAATAATATAAATTATTTCAAAGTTGGAAGTGGTAGCTCAGGATTGGGAAATTTAAAATCAGAAATAGATGAAAATTTTAATTTTACTGTAGGTTCAGTTGCAATGGCTAGAGGGGATAATTTCAACTCAGAAGATAGTGAATTTTTTATAACTCTTAAAGATATCCCTATATACAAAGGTGAATATACCCCGATAGGAAAAGTAATACTTGGATTAGATTCTTTAAAAAAAATTAAAACTGGTAACAAGTCAAACTATGTTCTTAGACCTGATTTTATAAAATCATTAAAATTTATTGATTAGATTTTGTGTGAGAGGTTTACTTTTAATTTTCTGAATTAAGTTTATCCGTTGCTTTTTTAAACCCAGTTAAATTTGATTGTATTACCAAAGGTTGCTTTGTAGCATAACCTAAAACTCCTATCTCTAAAAGATTTCCAGAAATAAATTTTTTATAGACTTTGTCGTAAATATTATCCATCTCAGAATTACCTGATCCCTTTGATAAAAATACAAGACATCCGATTTGTTCACAACTTGACCAAGGAAGATTTACTTCCTCTTCATTATCAAAACGAAGTGAAAGTTGTTTGTTTAAATCGATCCCTAAAGGTGAAATAATTGTTATTAATTGAATTTTATTTTTTTTATCATCTATGAACTTTGTATATGTTACCGAAAAATTGATATTAGTATTTTGAATTCTAATTGTTTGACTTACCTCACAATTTTTATCTTTACCACTTTCAACACATTGATAAGTCCAATTATCATATTGTTGAGTTGTTACCTTTGGTGGAGATTTATCATCTGCAATTAATAATTTTGATCCTAAAAGAAGAAATAAAATAACAAAAATAATCTTATTCATTAATACTGTTTACTAAGTGTAATGAAAGTTCTACCATCCCAACTTAAACCGTCAACATCTAATCCATCACTATCTGCTCCAGAATTTCCTTTTATTGTTCTAGAATGTGATAATTGAACTGTAAATAAATTAAACACTGGAACATCCATAGAAAGACCCCAGCCTTTTAACGCATATTTATTTTTAAGATCTGTATTTGTTGAGTTCCAACCGCTCCATTTATTTTTATGTAATCGAATTTGTCCATAGTCATAAAAAAGTGTAGTTGGAAAATTAAAGAAATTTCTTTTTAATTCTACACCAGTAGTAAAACCTGCATCTCCAGCTGCTTCACTAGAAGCATAAGCTCTGACAGCATTTGGTCCACCTAAAGTTAATTGTTCGCCACCATCTAAATTATCAGCTGCTACTTGCCCATTAAATTTCAATAAAATATTAGTTTTATTTGTAATTTTTTGTAAACGATTAAAATTAAATGTAGCTTTTAAGTTTCTGCCATTATTATCAGCTCCCGCTTGATCCGTAGAGTAATTTGATAAATTATCTTTTAAATCTAGATTTCCCAATGTAATTCCAACAAGACCATAATTTACACCTCCACCTAATTTTGTATCAGTACCATCAAATCCTAAATTAAAAGTTGCCTTAGTCATGTCTTTGTTGCTATTATTTCCAGTGCTTAAATTATTCACGTAGTCATTCCTAGACACTAAAAAAGTTGCATTAAGATTTTTGGTAAGTTTTTCAATTAATGGTCTAGTTAAAGTAAAATTATATTCTGTTGAATATCCTGAGGGCATAGTCGAGTCGAATGGTGCTGATAGTTTATACTCCATCTTAGAAAGTCTAAACGTACCTTGCATACCATTATAACCCATTGGGAATGTAGTAGACATTGCATAATAATTGGACTCTTCTTTTTGTTTATCCTTTTGAAAATTATTTCCGGTTGCAACATTTGTGAAAGTAAACCTATCTCCTATATTAAATAAACCATCAATGTTTATAGTATTTGTAAGTTTGCCAGTTCCTGAAGATCGAGAACCAGAGTTATCGGCCAAGGAAGATCCAGTAATTGTTTTAGTATTGCTTGCTGTAATTACAATATCTGTTTCACCAAATTCTTTTCCTTCTTCGAGTTGTGCTATCGCATTAATTCCAGGTGTTCTGTTAAAGTTTCTTATATTTTTATCTAATTGAGAAATATTTAAACCTCCGCCATCTAAAACTTTGTAAAGAATTTTTTTTCGAATTTTTTCCTTTGATATATTTAACTTTTTTTTTTCATCAACATTAAAAGTAATTTTACCCAACACTGCTTCGGTAATTTTAATTTCTACTATACCATTTTTTATATCTTGTGGTGGAAGGTAAGCTGTGGCTAGAAATCCTTCAGATCTATAATAGTTGGATATTATGGTAGTAACATAAAGAAGAGCATCGTAATCAAGTTCTTTATTGATATTTTCTTTAATTAAACCCTTAAGTGTTTCATTATCATATCTCTTATTTCCATCTATTTTAAAATCTTTAACTAAAACCTTTAATATTTTTTCTTTATCACTTTCTAAAACATTTTTATTAATTCCACCTAAATTTTCAGATGCATCTGGTTCTTTCTCAGTAGGAAGTTGTGGAACTTGTTTATTTAAATCATCTACAGTAGGTATATCAACTGCGTTTGCATAACTTGCAAAACTTAATAGTAATGCTGAAATTAAAACTGTTTTTAGATTAATTATTCTCTTCATCTTCTATTCTTGCGTCAGGGTTACTATTTGTATTGTTTAAACTTTTATTATTTTGCGCTTGAGGTTTATTTTCTACTCTTTGTTTTGGTTTTGATCCAAGTTTATAAGGGTTAAAAAATTCGCCCTTTTGTGGTTTACCTTCAAATGTTTTAAATAAATCTTTTATATCTTTAAATTGTTTTGGTGGAGCATTAAAATCTTTTGCTGTTTCCATATTAGCTGGTTTAAAATCTGTTGGATTTCCTTTTGGAGATCCAAACAATCTTCCAAAAAATCCTTGACCTGATGGGTTGTTGCCTTCAACACTTCCTTTAGCTAAAGGTTTACCTATATCAAAATTATTACTTGCTGGTCTTGCTTTCATATCTCCAAATTTAGGATTATCTGCGTAAACAATTTCAACACTTTTTGCTAAACTAAAAGTATTTCCACCCCCAAAAGGTTTAAAATTCAAAGGTCCAGGACCAAATTCATTTATTGGTTTAAACTTAGATGCTCTTGCAGCAGTTTTAGCTGCCATTTTAGCTTTCTCTCTTGCTGCAGAATTAACAACACCACCAGTCATTTTTTGACCAACTCCAATTCTACTTCCAAACGCTGAACTAGGATTAATCGTCCCCCATCTAGCGCCTGATACCTGGAAACCAGTTAAGCCAGTATATGATTTTAATGCCTTAATAGATCCTACTGTAGATTTAAATTGAACTGTAGGAATAGCGTTTACTCCTCTGTCAATTTCTACTGCTTTTGCTATCAGAGAATGTTTTCCTTTGACTGTATCATTGACTTTTCCATTAAATATTACCTTGGGATCCATTGATAATACAGTTCTTGTAGTTCCATTACTTCCAGTGCTACCAATTAAAACATCACCGTTATAAACTTGTTCTTCATAAGTCATAACATCACCTTTAAGTGTTATAGTATTGGCTGTTGTCGTCATTTTATAAAAACTATCAGCAGTATTTGTAGGATCTACAATTTCTAAATTAAATGCATAACCAACTCTATCTCCATAAGTTACATTTCCGTTTGCTACAGCAGTCATTGATCTGTTTTTAGCATTTCCTTGACCTTTTAAAGTTCCTAAAAATTGTATATCTCCAAGTAATGACGCAAATCCAACCGGAGAAGCTTTTGAGCCTGCTCCAACTACTACATCGTCGTTATAAGTTTGGTTTTCTATAGTGGTTATTCCAGAATTTAATCTTACTGGACCTTGTATTGTTAAACCTGCTAAGGAAATTCCACTAGCTAGACTAAATTGATCTGATGTTGAGTTTGAAATAATGGTTGGACTTAATGCTCCTCCAAACGCTGCTATATTACCACCAACTAAATTTCCTCCACCAGTTATTGTTGTTGTTCCTGTGTAAGTATTTGTGCCTGATAATGTAACTGCACCGCTTCCACTCGATACAATAGCACCCGATCCTGAAACAGTTCCTGATAGAGTTTGAGCAGCACTTGAACCATATTCAAATGTACCCGTATTAATAATATTTGCTGAGTAACTTCCACTTCCTAGTTTACCACTACCTGATACTTTTAATTTACCAGCATCAATTGTGGTTGTACCTGTATAAGTATTTACACCAGATAAATTTAAAGTTCCTGCTCCAGATTTTGCTACATTATTTGATCCAGATATAATTCCAGATAATGTAGAAGTGCCTGAGTTTGTAATTGATATATCGCCGTCCACTGAAATTTCTCCACTTGCAGATATAGCTGCCCCTGTTACGGTTAAATCATTAAGTGCAACTCCACTGTCACTTGCATCTGTAACAATAGTTATATCTTTTATGGTAGCTGCTAGACCTTCATTACTTGCATGATGGGCTCTACCTATCATAATAGTTTTAGTTGTTGGATTTATTACGCTGCCAGATGATTTTGCATTTGTTCCATTAGATGTAAGTGAACCATCCACATAAACTTTTGCAGTATTGTTATTATAAGTAACTTTTACAGTTCTCCAATTTCCAGCTGTTCCGTTACTTCCTTGACCAAATAAATCTAATGCTCCTTGGTTTTGTCCTTTAACATAAAAACTATCATTTCTATTTGGTGATCTAATCAAGATACCTTTTGTGTAGTGTCCGTAAGAAAATATGGTATTTAAGTTTCCACTCCATCCTGAAGAATTATATTTTGCTTCATAGGTCCAGTCTGAACCCAGATCTTTACTAATTGTATAAGGATTGCCTCCGTTTTGTGTAGTAGTATGAGTACTTGAAGTAAGATATGTTGATGTTACAGCACTACCTCCCTTGATGTTTCCTGAAAAAGTTACATCACCAGCACCAGCATTAACAATCAGATTTCTTGCTGTTCCGCCTGAAACTGAACCAAGGGTTCCACCAAATGTAACATTACCTGCCCCTGAGCCGGTATTAATTGTAGTATTTTGATAAATATTTACATTATCACTAAAAGTTATATTTGAATTTGTGGTTGCTAAAGTTACAGCAGAGCCTGAACTAGCTCCTATAACAGTTGCTGCAGAATAACTTTGTGCTCCTGTAGTTGTTATATCAGACTCTAAGGATATAGCACCCGTTACAGCGAGTGATGGTAATGTAACTCCCTCTGATAGCTGTAATACTTTACTAGCACTTGAATTAATAGAAGGTGAACTACCTAACGAATTATTAGCTGCTGCTATTAATGTTCCTGTTGATAAAGTAACAGCACCAGTAAAATTACTATTTCCTGAAAGTGTTAAATTACCACTACCAGATTTTGTAATCCCTCCACTGCCTGAAATTGCACCTGATAAGGTTTGTGTTGAGCTTGAACTTAAAGTTAATGTACCTGCATTACTAATTGAACCTGCATAAGATCCATTACCCAACAATCCAGAAACGGTAATTGCCCCAGCACTAATTGTAGTACCTCCTGAGTAAGTATTCGTTCCAGATAAAGTTAAAGTTGATGAACCTGATTTTGTTATTTGGCCAGACCCAGATATTGCTCCTGATATAGTTTGCGCTGAACTTGATGTGTATGAAAATATTCCACTGTTAGCAATTGTTCCTGAATATGTTCCACTTCCCAATCTTCCCGAAACAGATAATGTTCCAGCGCTAATTGTAGTATTACCTGAATAAGTATTTGTTCCTGACAATGTGATTGTTTCATTGCCAGTTTTTATTAAATTTCCTGAACCACTTAATACTCCTGAATAAGTAGTTGAAGAACTATTGTTTAAAGTAATATCATTGCTGGAAATGTTAATGTTTGCTGAACCACTTAAATTGTTCATTTGGGAGTCGGCACTCAATACAGCTGAACCTGCATTTAAAGTTACAGATCCTGTAGCATTTGATGGTTTAAATGTTAATTGACCTGCTCCAGCTTTTGTAAAAGAGTTAGCTGCAATTACTCCAGATATAGTACTTGTTCCACTGTTTGTAACTGATACATCACCAGAGGCTGTGACAGCCGCTGCACTTAAAGCTGCACCATTAACCGTAATATTATTTAATGCAGTTGATCCACCAACGGCACCAGAGAAAGTTATGTTATCTGTTCCAGCATCTACAACTAAATTTCTTCCTGAAGAATTTCCATTTACTGTTCCTGTAAAAGTAATTGAGTCGTTATTAGCATCTATTGTTGAATTAGATGTTAGAACAACATTTCCATTTAATCTAATATCGTCATTGGCTGAACTTACGTTTTGAGATGTATACGACCTGTAAAATACTGTAGCACCTCCAGTTTGATAATTATTGGTCCAACCAGACCACTGATTGCTAGGATTTCGTATACGCATTCTTGCGGCTGCACCTCCGGTAGCTTCTCCCCAAAAATATAAGAAAGGTCTAACTTCATTAGCAGTAAAAGTTCTATCTCTTTCATGATATTGAACTCCGTGTCTTCCTGGACGGTAAGACCATAAGTAAGCACTTTTATCTGAGTGACTAAATCTATTTGAATTTTGTACAGCAGACTTTAAACTAGCTATTGTTTGACCAGCATTTCCTACATAAGATATTACACTATCATCAGCACCTACTTGCAATCTCCAAGATCCAGAGGCATTAGGTTTAAAATATCCCTCGTATCTGTAAGATTTATTAGATCCAGGGTCACCCTGATAGACGCTTGTTACGTTATGGGTAGCGGTAGGATTGTTGTTAAATAGATTTGTATTATCATTAACATGCCCATTATTCCATTCTCCAAAATAACCGTTGTAATCGCTTCTTATCCATCCTGCAGCTCCTAGAGAAGAAGTTGAATAAGTTCCAGCTGACGCGTCTGTAGAAATATTTCCACCAATGTTAATAGTACCTGCTGTAACATCTATCCCTGAAAGTCTATTAGTTGAACCAATATTTCCAATAAATGTGGCTGTTCCAGATGATCCTGATACTGTCAATCCTTTTGCTGTGCTAGTATTGCTGTCTAGTGTGCTATTTAAAGTTAAATCTCCGCCTTGAGTATTTATAGTTACATCTGCTCCAAGTTTAACTGCTGATGCAAAAACAACATTTAATGAATTACTACTCGATCCAACATTTGCATTTAGAACTGTTGAAGCGGATGTAAAAGTTAAAGTTCCATTAGATCTTCCACCACCATAAGAAATAGCACTGTTAACAGTAATAGTATTATCTGCAGTTACGTTAACATTTGTAGATGCTAAGTTACTTACATATGTTGAAGCCTCAGATGAACCAACAGTTAGATTGGTTGGATCAAGTAACCAACTACCATAATTTCCAGTTTCTGAACTTGTATCGACTTTAATTCCATCGTAATTTAAAACAGCTCCAGACGTTTCTATCTGACCTCCGTAGCCATCAATACCTTTTGCAATTAATTTTCCATAAACACTTGTAATTGAATTGCTATCTTTAATATTTGACCAAGCAACAATTGTACCACCAGTACCATTTTCTGTTGAACTGGCTGATAATACTGAATTTTTATCTATTGAAGTAAAAGTTGACTGAAGTAGATCCCCTTTACCTTGCCAGTCTCCACCTATTAATATTTTACCACCACCTTCTTTACCATCTGCGCTAAGTTTTGCAGATACTATGTTTAATTCTTTACCAGTAATCTCAATATCGCCACCCTTACCTGTTGAAGAATTAACATCTAATTTACCCGAGATGGTTGCTTCACCTTTCGATCCTGCATCGATTTTGATTTCACTTGCTTCAATGGTACCTGTATTTGAAACTAATTTTATAACACCATTTTCTGATACAAGGCCCTGTGCTTTTGCATCATTTATTTTAATTGTTTCATCGACCAAACTTTGTGCAGCATCTGCTTTTATTGTTACTATTCCATTTTTGGTTTCAATTGTTCCCTCATTTTTTGCAAGTGATTTTAGTTTTGATGGTTTTACTTTTACTGTTAACTTGTTACTTCCGCTAATACTTAACAAAATATCATCTCCAGCTGCAAGAGCGGTTGAAGCTTTTGCAATAATTTGTCCTTTATTATTAATTTCTGGAGAAATTAATGCTACATACTGGGCATCTATTTTTCCACTTGCAGTTAGTTGTGATAATTTATCTGTTGAAAACGATAAATTATTATTTAAAAAATTTTGATTTGTAATATTTAGCGTAGATAGTATAGCACCTTCTGCTCTAACAGCTGAAGTGGGCCCCATCAATATTCCGGTAGGATTTACTAATATAAGTCTTCCATTTGAGAAAATAGATCCATTAATAATTGATTTTCCGCTAACAACATTGTTTAAAATAGTGGATTTATTAGTTGGTTGATTAAAATACACCGAAGCACTTGATCCAACATTAAATGTATTCCAATTTACAATACCTTGTTGGGTAGTTTGATTTACATCAAGTCTTCCAACACTTGGTTGATTAATATCAATATTACCACTAACTACCTGACCGCCTGTTGGTAAAGCAAATTGATCAATATTTTGTGCAAAAACGTAAGAATTTGTACTGGTTAAACTCAGAAAAATAATTAAAAACCAATTTAAAAATTTATTTATTAACAATTTCATATTGGTCTAATTCTCCCAAATTAATTAAATAAGTATTGAATCCCTTACGTTTTAAGCATCTTAGCTAATGATATTTAAAGTAATATAATTTTTAAATCGCACTAAAATTTAGTACCAAAATTTAATTGTAAAATAGGTTCAGATTAGCCTTTATAATGGGGGTTTTTTTAATTCTATATTTTGCTATCGAGCATTAACTTAAATTCATTCTAAAATGATCAAATTGCATAGCTCAAAATCTGTATCAGCATTGGTTATATGTGGCGAAAAAAATACTATTGTTTTTTAGTAATAAATTTTAATATTATGAAAAACAAATTTATTAAAATAGCTTCTGACTTAGTAAGTCACGTACATGATACCGGTGTTTTGTCATTTGTTTTTAAAACAAAAATACATTTTATAATAATTTGTTATATTTATGGGCACGACAAAATTACTTTTGAAAATTTGTGTAAAATAACTCAATCAACAGTCAGTAGAACAACCATACAAACAATTTTATTAGAGGGTGTTAAGTTGGGGTACTTAAAAAAATTTATAGATAAAAAAGATAAAAGGAAAAAGTATTACTCTTGTGAAGCCCTTAGTCCAGCGCTTGAAAAGTGGCATAACCAACAACAAAAAATATTTAATTAATTTACTAATTGTTTGCCTGTAGAAAGAGTATGTTTAATTCTGTCTTGTGTTTGCTTAGTCTCAATTAATCGCATAAATGATTCTAATTCTAAATTATAAAGTTTATCCTCACTCAGTTCTTTATCGATAGAAGTGTCACCTCCGCTTAGGACTGTTGCTAGCTCTTCTCCAACTTTAAAGCCATGATCTAAAATAATTTTTTCATTATAGAGTTTTTCTAAAGATTTTATCATTTTGTCTTTAAGAGGTTTACCAGATAATTTAAATGTACATTCTTTAGGGGGTTGAAAATTTTTATTACTTTCTAATAATTTCTTAGCTTCCTCCAATAAACTATTTCTATTCATTACCATTTTATCTTCAGGTCTTAAAAATTTTAATGGTAATGCCTCTACAGTTGATGTAGCTGTTTTTGCATAACCTATAATATTGAAAACTTGTAGCGGTGCATAATCTGGATCTTTTTTAGCTTCTTCAGTTTGTGACCATCTCCATAAAACTTCCTTACATCCGCCTCCTGCAGGTACAACTCCTACTCCAGTTTCGACAAGTCCCATTACAATGTTAGTATGAGAAACAACAAAATTTGATTGAATTGCAACTTCCTCTCCTCCACCTAACACTAATCCTGATGGTGCTGAAATTACAGGGTGCTTACAATATTTTAAATGTTTACAAGTTTGTTGAAAATATTTTATAAAATTTTCAACTGATTTAAAATCCCCTTTTTCAACAAATTCCATTGTATATTTTAAATTAACACCTGCTGAAAATTGCATACTTTCATTAATTATTATTAAAGGTTTATCGGTCGCATTTTTCAGTGCATCCATAGAATCATAATCTAAAGCGCAAGCTTTCGTAGTAAATTCTACGATATTAAAATCTTTAAATCTAAGTATGTCAGCAGACTTATTTTTGTCGACCTTAATTGCTCTTGGTTTTATTTTTCCTAGTGTTTCAATATCAGTATATAACTGACGTTCGCCATAAAAGTTTTCGTCTTTTGTTTTTGATAAGTTTTCTAAGAAAGAATTCCCTTTTACATCTTTCACTTTGTCAAAAAAATTACTCACACCAATTGATTTTAACATTTCAAATGGTCCCATAGACCAATTGAAACCTAGTCTCATAGCTTCATCGATATCATTAAATTTATCTGTAATGCCTGGAACTAAAGATGATGAGTATTTTATAATTTTTGATATTACTGACCAAGCGTACTCACCAAACTTATCTTTTCTATTAATTAATGAATTTAAATCTACTGTTTCGATGCCTAGTTCAATTTTTTTCGATGGTAAGTATTCCCCTGTCTCAAGGTTAATTGCTTCTAATACTTTTTTATTTTCATGCTTATTCATTCTATAGAAGCCACCCTTACCTTTTCTACCGGTGTAGCCATCTTTAATTAATTTAGTAATAAGTGGAATTTCTTTCGCAACTTGCTGAAACGGATCGTTTTCAGGAAGTTCTTTAATAAAACTTTTTAAAACATCTGACATAAGGTCTATACCAATTAAATCGTATAAACCAAATACTCCTGTTTTTGGTATGCCCATTGGTCTTCCAAATATTGCATCGGCCTCCTCGATTGATAAATTCATTTTAAAAGCTTCAGTCATTGCAACTTGCATCGCAAATACACCAATTCTATTTCCTAGAAATCCTGGGGTATCATTACAAATAATTGCCCCCTTACCTAATTCATGCTCACAAAATTTTTTAAGATAATTTATTTTATCTAAATCCGAGCTCTCACTTTTAACAATTTCTAAAAGCCCCATATATCTAACCGGATTGAAAAAATGCGTAATACAAAAATCTTTTTTATCTTCATCAGATAACTTTTCTGACAAAATGCTAATTGGGATAGATGATGTATTTGAGGATACTATTGTATTTTTTTTCCTAGTATCAAATATTTTTTTATAAATATCATGCTTTATATCAATTCTTTCGACAACGGCCTCGACTATCCAGTCTGCTTCTGCAACTTCATTAAAATTATCATTTATATTTCCAATATTAATTCCATTAATTTTTGACTTGTCGATTAGCAAAGGAGGTCTAGATTTTTGAATTCTTTCTTTTGCCTTTTGACTAATTTCTGTTGTTAAGTCTAATAATGTGACTGGAATATTTGCATTGCAAAGATGAGCAGCAATACCACTCCCCATCGTTCCTGAACCAATAACAACTACTTTATTTATTTTCATGGAGTGTTTTTATATTAAATTTAGTTGTGACATGGAATAAAAAAATTGTCTTAATTTAGTTTTTGTTGTTTTTTTAAATCATTAATCTTAATGTGGCAACGAATTGAGTTTCCATTTTCATCTATTTGCCAAGGGGGAACATTAGTTTTGCAAATTTCGCCTAGAAACCTTGGGCACCTACCTTGAAAAGAACAGCCCTTTTCTGGTGGCTTCTCTTCAACAATATCCTCTGCAACTAATTTTGGTTTTACATCAGGATCTGGTTCTAAAACGGCACCTAAAAGAACTTCTGTATAAGGATGAGAAGGAAATTTGTAGACACTGTCTGATGGGCCAATCTCACATAATCTACCTTGATACAAAACAGCAACCCTATCACTTATTGCTCTCACAACTGCTAAGTCATGAGAAACAAATATATACGTTGTGCCAAAATCTTCTTTAAGTTCTTGAAGTAAATTTAAAACAGCAGCTTGAACTGAAACATCTAATGCAGATGTAACCTCATCGCAAAGAATAATATCAGGTTTTGCAGCAAATGCTCTTGCTACAGCTACTCTTTGCTTCTCTCCTCCTGAAAGTTGTCTCGGATATCTTGTAAGATAAAATTCCCCCAATCTTACCTTTTCTAAAACTTCTATAATTTTCTGTTTCAACTCCTCGCCAGTCAAACCGAAATATAGTTTTAGTGGCTGTGATACTATTTCCTCTACTGTGTGATTTGGATTAAGAGATTCATCCGGATTTTGGAAAATCAATTGAATAGCCCTCAAATTATTTGCATCTCTTTTTTTAAGATCATTTGATAATATTTTTTTTTTATCAAATTTAATTGTACCATCTTTTGTTTTTATTAGACCTGCAATTGATTTTAGAATAGTAGATTTTCCACTACCTGACTCGCCAACTAAAGCTAGTGTTTCACCTTTATCAATATTAATATTTATATCTTTGACTGTTGGATTGCTATCATCAATCTTATTTAATAATTGCTCCAAAAATTTCTGTTTAGCATAACTAATAGATACCGAAGAAATATCTAAAATTTCATTTTTTTGAATTTTATTAATTAATTGTTTTGAGGAACTTGTGTCTATACTTTTTTGTTTATGAAGTTTTTTATGATTAAAGCATCTGACGCTAGTATTAAACTCATCTACAAATTCCAGTTCTGGAGAATTTATTTTACATTTATCCTCTGCAAATTGGCACCTTACATAAAAACTGCATCCTTGTTTAATTGTTCCAGGCTGCGGCTGACTGCCAGACATCGAGTCAGGCAAACCTGAAAGGGTTAACTTTGGTATAGATTTTAATAATCCATAAGTATACGGATGGATAGGATTTTTTAGAATATTTCTAACTGGACCATCTAAAACTATTTCACCCGAATACATTACAATTACTCTATCGCTAACTTGTGCAATCGCACCTAGGTCATGACTAACATAAACCATCGAAGTGCCAGTATCTTTTGCAATAAAATTAAGTAACTCTAGTACATGTGCTTGGGTTGTAACATCTAAGCCAGTAGTAGGTTCGTCTAATAGTAATAAATCTGGATTACCTGCTAAAGCCATTGCTACAGCTACTCTTTGTTGTTGACCGCCTGAAAGTTCATGCGGATATCTTTTTGAAATTGCTTCTGGAGAAGGTAGCCTTACTTTGTTTAGTAATTCAGAAATTTTATTATCTCTATTTTCTTTTTTAAGATTGGTGTGTAATTTTAAAGCTTCATCTATCTGATATCCAATTTTTAAATTTGGTGTCAAAGACTGTCCAGCATTTTGGGGTATCATTGCAATTTTTCTTCCACGAATACCCTCTAGTTCTCTGTTTTTCATTTTTAAAATATTATTTGATTGATACAAGCATTCGCCTGAAATTGTGTATAATCCATGCTTAACATATCCCATCATTGCTAAAGCAAGAGTACTTTTACCTGATCCGGATTCTCCTACGATTCCAACTGTTTCTCCTTTTTTAATTTTTGTATTAATATTTTTTAAAATTGAAATTTGTTGACCTTTTTTACTCGTAAAACCAATTGATAAATTTTTAATTTCTTGGACTACCTGTTGCATTTTAAACTGGGGCTTTTGTTGATCTATCAATGCCTAAAGCTTTTGCAAAGGCATCTGCTGTTAAATTAATACCAATTATAAGTGAACTTAATCCAAATATTGGAGCAAGAACTGACCAATATGCAAACGACATTAATCCTCTTGCATTAGATATCATTAAACCCCAATCAGGAGTTGGAGGACTCACACCAAAACCTAAAAAAGATAATGAGCTAAAACCTAACAACATCCATGACCACCTCATTGCACCCTCAACCATAATCGCATCTCTCACATTAGGCAGTATTTCATTCCAAATTATAGAAAAGTTACTATGACCTCTAGCTCTTGCAGAAACTATAAAATCCTTAGCGATTACATCATGTGTTGCCGCTCTTGCAACTCTTACAATTCCCTTTCCATAAAAGAATCCTAGAGCAGGAATTAAAACTATTATGGATGTGCCAAGTAAAGACACTATTAACAGCATAGCAAGTATCCATGGAATAGATAAAAACGCATCAATTATTCTCATAACAACATCATCAATTTTTCCTCCAACTAAACCACAAAAAATACCAACTGCACCTCCCCACAACAGGGCAATTAAAGAACCAAAAAAAGTAACTGTTAAAGCTGTACGACCTCCTAGTATGGTTCTTGTAAAAACATCTCTACCTAAGCTATCTGTTCCAAACCAATATTCCGAAGATGGTGGTTGTAACATCAAAGATGGATCTATAGCTTTATAATCATGAGGTACATACAAAGGGCTTGTTATTGCAAGCGTTACATGAAAAATTAAAATTATTAAGCCAATTAAACCTGATGGTCTTGATACCATGGTTAAAATAACTTCTAATACTTTTGAAATAGTATTTTTTGGTTTTTCTTCTTTAATAGTTGAGTTCATTTTTTAATTTGAAGTGATTTTAATCTAGGATTTAACATTAAAGTTAATAAATCCGCTATCAGGTTAATAACGACATATATAGAAGCTAAAATAATTGCTAAAGCTTGCACAACTGGTAAATCTCTATTTGAAATAGACTCGATTACTAGTCGACCTAAGCCAGGATAATTAAATACTACTTCTGTAACAACTACTCCACCTAATAACCATGCAATTGTTAAGGCAACTACATTAATTGCTGGCAATAATGCATTTGGTAATACATGTTTAAATACCATTTTCCAATAAGGTACACCTTTGAGTATTGCCATTTGAACATAGTCTGATGACATAACTTGTATAACGCTTGATCTTACCATTCTGGCCATATGAGCAGTCATAATCATTGAAATTGCAATTACAGGTAAAATTATATTTGGCAACAATTCTGATATTGAAGCACCTGTTGGCACTATAACTATTCCTGGCAACCATTCTAACCAAATTGCAACAATTAATATTAATAACGTTGCACTTATAAATTCAGGAATTGTCATTGAAAAAATTGTAAAAGTCGAAATTATTATATCTGGTAATTTATCTCTCCATAATGCTGTGATAATACCCAACAATAAAGCAATTGGAATTCCTATCAAAATTGAAGCTGACGCCAAAACTAATGAATTTTTTACTCTTGGGCCTAACACATCATTTATTTTCATTTCCCCACTCAATGAATAACCAAAATCACCTTGGATTACACCTACTGCCCAATTAACATATCTTTCATAAGCTGGGATATCCAATCCTAATCTTTTATAACATGCCTCAAGAGCAGCACCATAGGCCTCTCGTTCAAGATAAGTTGTACACGCATCACCTGGTAAAACCTCAACACCAACAAAAGTAATTAATGAGACAATAAATAAAGTTATCAATCCAAGAAGAATTCTTTTTAAAACTAAAATTAACATAATAATGATTATAAATATTTAATTTAAATATATTTATAATAAATGAATTAGATTTTACAGGCCTAATTAAAGGCCTGTAAAAAAAGTTTTTGTATTAGTCTACTTTTAGCTTATGCCAACGCACAGAAAAAACTTCTACATCATCTAAATTTTTAACTCTAGATGAAGTTATAACAAGTTTAGATACGTGATAAGGAATCATTGTACCAGACTCTTCCCATAAAGTTTTTTGAGCATTTTGGTAAGCTTTTTTTCTTTTACCGAAGTTCAATTCACCTCTTGCATCAGATAAATTTTTATCGAATGCACTATTTTTGAAAAATGACTCATTCCATTTTGCTCCACTATGATAAGCTTCGTGAAGAATACTGTCTGCTGGTCTTTCATTCCAACGAGTCATTGCTACTGCTTTTTTCATCCAAGTTTCTTTCCAGTAACTTTTTGAAGGTGTCATTTTAACTTCAGCTTTAATCCCTGCTTTAGCTAATTGCTGTTGTAATACTTCACCAATTGTTGGCCAAGTAGGTTCTTTAGTTGATACGTGTATTACCATATCAAAACCGTCTGGATATCCAGCTTCTTTAAGAAGTTTTTTAGCTTTCTTAATATCTTGAGGACATTTCATTTTTAGACGATATTGATCTGATGGTGCAACAGGTGTATCGCAAGATACAGTGGCTGCTCCTCCCATAACTAAATCGACAAGCTCTTGTCTATCAACCGCCAATCTAACTGCTTTTCTTACTTTTGGATTGTCGAATGGAGCTGTGTCTGTTCTCATAACCATACCTCTCCAGTTCCCAGTTGGTACTACTGAAACGTTAAATTTTTTATTACCGTCAAAAATTTTTTTCTGACTAAATGGAACATATCTATTCATATCAATCTGACCAGTAAGAAGTGCTTGAACTCTTGCTTCCCCATCAGGTATAGCAATTACATGCACTTCACCTACGCCAGGTGCGCCTTCCCAATAATCTGGATTTGCTTTAAGAACAGTTGTTCCTTCTGGATCAAATGTATCTACTTTAAATGGTCCAGTACCTATACCAGTTTTACCAATGGTATCCCCAGAGCCTGAAGGTATCATTCTTAATCTGTAATCAGTTAATAATAATGGAAAATCTGCGAATGAAGTATTTAATTTCATTTTTACAGTATGTGAATCTACTACTTCAATATCAGTAACAGAGCTCATACTTTTCTTAGCCGGAGATCCAATATCTGGATCTTTAACTCGCATTAATGAATATTTAACATCCTCTGCATCAAAATCAGAACCATCGTGAAATTTAATCCCTTTACGAAGGTTGAAAGTCCATTCAGTTGCTTCAGAGTTCGCCGACCATTTTGTTGCTAATGATGCAGAAACTTTTCCTTTTAAATCTTTTCTTACTAAACGATTTTGTGTCATTATAACCACTTGGAATAAACGACCTTTAGTAATTGCATCAAGGTTTGTATCTTTTCCAAAGCCTAGATCATGCGATAATTTAAAAACTCCGCTAGATGCATTTACTAATGAAAAAGACAACATTAAAGATATCAATGAAAATGATATCACTTTGTATATTTGTTTCATAAATTAACCCCTCTTTTTAAAATATAAAGTTAACAATTCGTTACTTCGAGATCAATAAAGAAAACTTTATTGTTTTATTGACATTTGTTGTTTAATAATCATCTAAGGTAAATAAAATGCATGATACGCTAAAAAAAGTCAGATTTTCTATTAAACCAACCAAATTGAATGGTGGTAATGAGGTTGAGCTAGCAAGAACTCTTCCAATTCACCCTCTCACATATCAAGAACTGCCTTATGAACCAGAATATTCACATTATGCAGGGAGACTAACTTTAGAAAAACTCTCAAATGCTACTCCTGAGGAAATGTATTGGAAAACAAGAAAGGAAATTATTTTAAGACATACTGGAGAATATCCATATGAGATATCTGGTCCAGATTCATTAAAGTTTTTAGAAAGAATTTTTCCAAGAAACATTTCAAGAGTAAAAGTTGGAAGATGTTCTTACCAATTTGCATGTTACCATGATGGTGGGATGATCACAGACGGAATTCTTTTACGATTAGAAGATCAAAAATATTGGTTTGCACAAGCTGATGGAGATCTTTTTTCATGGTACAAAGCAAACTCTGAAGGTTATGAGGTGGAAATATCTGATCCAAATGTATGGATTAGTCAAATTCAAGGTCCTAAATCTATGGAACTTTTGTCAAAATTAATAAAAAAGGATACAGCAAAAACATGGAATTATTTTGATTGTAAGGAAGTTACAATTTTAAATGAAAAAGTTATTATTAGTAGAACTGGATTTACCAACGAACTAGGCTGGGAAATATATTTTAGACCTGAAAATAATACTGAAAAAATTGGAGATTTAATTCTTTCTGAAGGACAAAAAATGGGAATGATTTTAACAGCTACACCATCCTTTAGAGGTAGAAGAATAGAGGCAGGCCTTCTTTCAGCTGGACAAGATTTTAATAAAAATACAAATCCTTTCTCGGTTGGTCTTGGAAAATTTGTAGATTTAGATAAAAAGGATTTTATTGGAAAAAACGCACTATCAAATGTTGAGAAAAAATGTAGAACATGGGGGCTGAGAGTTAAAGAAAGTGTAGCGTTAAAAGGTGAAAACATTTTTATCGAAAAAAAATTGATCGGAAAAGTTACATCAAGTACCTGGTCACCTTTTCAGGTTTGTGGTGTAGCAATAATTCATTTAAACAATGATAATATTGGACCAGGGTCTGTAATAGATGTTAAGTGTTTAGATGGGAATCTATATAAAGGTGAGATTTGTAAATTACCAATGTACGATGAGAAAAACGAGATAGTTCGTGGGTTGTCGAAAAATATACCTAGTAAACCAGAACCTTGGGCAGGAATTTATAAAAATTAAATTTCTTAAATGAAAAGAGTCGAAAAAAAAATTATATCTATTGGGGGTGGTGGGTTTACTCATCAGTCTGATAAAATTTTAGATGAGTTTGTAATTAATCAAAAAATAAAAAGAAATATTAAATTCGGCTTTTTACCGACAGCAAGTAAAGATAACCCTAATAAAATTAAATTATTCTATAAAGAATTAAAGAAATATGATTTAGAACTATCTCATTTTGAGCTTTGTTCAAAAGTAGTGGGTTTTTCGGATTGGATTAAGGATAAGGATATAATTTATGTTGGAGGAGGAGATACTTATTTTATGCTTAACTTATGGCAAAGACATAAATTATATAAAAATTTCAAAGATGCTTATAATGCGGGTATCATTTTATCAGGTGTAAGTGCTGGCGCTGTGTGTTGGTTTGAATGGATATTAACCGACTCTTTAGGAAGCGGATATAAGCCTCTAAAAGGAATGAACTTTATCTCAGGAAGCTGCACACCTCACGCATCTAAAAAAAATCGATTAACTGAATTTGAATTGAACATCAAAAATAAAAAAATACCTTCTGGAATTGCTATAGATGATGAAGCTGCAGTGCTTTTTATTAATGGTAAACCAAACACAGTATGTTCGTCTAAAAAAAATAGATCTGCGTATTTTATCAATAAAAATAATAGAATTCTCTTAAATGATCATATAAAAAAAACTTATGAATAATAATTTAACAAGCAAAAAAATTCATAGCGTAGAAGACGCTCGTAGTTTAGCTAAAAAAAGAATGCCCAAGATGATGTTTGATTTTGTTGATGGCGCATCAGGAGATGAAAAATTATGTGAAAGCAATAGTAAAGCTCTAGATCAAATTAGACTACAACCAAGAGTACTTAGAAATATTGAAAAAAGAAAGATTAAAAAAAATTTTTTAGGGTCTGAATATGACCAACCATTTGGTTTTGCTCCGATGGGAATGTGCAATTTAACATGGCCAGGAGCAGATAAAATGCTAGCTGATGAGTGTAGGGCAAACAATATACCCATGTGTGTTTCCATGGCGTCGTCCACATCTTTAGAAAAAATGTATGATCTTTCACAAGGAAATTGTTGGTTGCAATTATATAATTTTCAAGATGAAGAATTCTTAATGGAGCTTTTAGATAGAGCTCATGAAAAGGGTTATAAAGTTGCAATTCTTACTGTTGATGTACCAATACAATTTAGAAGAGCTAAAGATAATAAGAATGGATTTACTGTTCCATTTAATCTAGGCCCCAAACAATTTTTTGACTTTGCAACACATCCTCTTTGGTCAATAGGCACATTGATGTATGGAATACCTAAACCAATGAATTATCATACATCTAAGAAGGTAAAGAAATTTGTTAGAAGTGAAAGCAGAGGATCTACAGATTGGAATACTCTTAAAAGAGTAAGAGAAAAATGGAAAGGAAAATTAATAATAAAAGGTGTGATGTCACCAGAGGATGCTACGAAAATCAAAGATGAAGGAGTTGATGCAATACAAGTATCTAATCATGGAGGGAGACAATTAGATAGTGCAACTACTTCTATAGAGGCGCTTCCTTTAATTAGAAATGCCTTAGGTAAAGATTTTCCAATAATATTTGATAGTGGAATAAGAGGAGGTAGTGACATTGTTAGAGCATTAGGATTGGGAGCTGATTTTACTATGGTGGGAAGACCTTTGATGTATGGAATAGGTGCTGACGGTGCTAAAGGACTTAGAAGAATAGTTGATATTATTAAAGAAGAACTTAGTACAACCTTGGGATTAGTAGGTTTAAATGATATAAAAGACGTATCTTCGGATATAATTGCAGAAAGATTTATTAGAGAGTTTAAGTATTAAAATGTCAGACAAAAAAATAAGAGGTGGATCCTTAATCGCTAGAGCTTTGAGAGACAAAGGTATCGAAAATGTTTTTACACTTTCAGGAGGTTTCTGTAATCCTGCATTAGAAGGATTAATGGAGTGTCAAATCGATGTTATTAATTGTCCTCATGAACAAATAGCAGGACACATTGCAGATGGTCATACAAGAATAACCAGAAAGCCTGCTGTATGTTTAGTTGGTCCAGAAGGATTTGCCAATGCAGTTCCATCAATGATGGAGGCGTGGGGGGAAAGATCTCCGGTAATATTCATTACTGGATCAAGCAGTTTAAGAAGACAAGGGTCAGGTGGATTTAAAGAGATTGATGATGTTAAAATAGCTGAACCATTAACAAAATATAGCGCTAGTATTACTGATGGAAATAGAATTCGTGAATTTATAGATAAAGCATATTTAATAGCTACGAATGGTTACCCGGGAGCAGTTCATTTAAGTGTACCTGTAGATATTATGTTTTCTTCATTTCATGAAAATGCAGGATTGGATGAAAGACCTTTTTCACAATCAAAGAAATTAAAAAATATTGCTTGGCCAGATCCAAATCAAATGAGTGAGGTATTGGAATTAGCTTCAAATGCAAAAAAACCCATGATAATTGGTGGACATGGAGTTTGGTGGTCTGGTTCTGAAAAAAAATTAGAGGCCGCAGGTCAAAATTTAAATATACCAATTTTTAATGTTCCATATCATCAAAAGCTTTTGGGAGAAGAAGCAGAATCTTATATGGGGCTCGCGGATATACATCAGTACCCTCCCTCAAAATTTGCTTTTGATGAGTCTGATTTAATTTTGATGGTTGGAACAAGACTTGACAACCAAATGAATTTTGGAAATCCCCCGTTATTTCCAAAATCCACAAAACTTATTTGTATAAATGGATCTCACGAGGAAATTGAATTAAATAGAGCAGCAGATATTAATATGTTATGTGATCCTGGAGTGTTTTTAGATACTTTAAATAAATTAAAATTAAATAATAAATGGAATTTAGATAAAAAATGGATTGAACAAAATTTATCAGAAAAAAAGAAATGGATTGATAAATCTTTAAAAGATCTTGAGATAGAAACTGCTGAGGCAAAAAAGAATGGCGGAAAGATACACCCACTACAATTAGCTTTGGATGTGCAGGAAGTAATGAAAGATAAAGACTGGTTAGTAATTGATGGTGGAAACACACATTTTTGGTCTGAAATAGCGATTAATATTGCAGGCCATAAAGGGAAAAAGCTTGGAGGTATACTACATCCTGGAACATTTAGTATGCTAGGCGTAGGTGTTCCATTTGCACTATCAGCAAAGAATCTTAACCCTAAGTCAAATGTAGTTTTAATTAGTGGCGATGGAGCTTTTCTATCAGGAGGCTTATCAATTGAGGCAGCATTTCAAGAAAATAAACCCATAGTAGTTGTAATTGATAACAATGGAGGATTAGATTGTATTTCTCAACAACAAGAAAGGTTGTTTGAAAGTGGCAAACATTTTGCAACAGATTTTAGAGATATTCCTTTTCATAAAATTTTTGAAGGATTTGGAGGTCATGGAGAACTTGTTCTAAAAAGAGAAGAGTTGGCACCTGCACTCAAAAGAGCTTTAGAAAGCGGAAAAACTGCATGTGTGAATGTTAAAGCTAAAGGGGTTATTAGCCCTATTGTGGCTGCCGTAAGTAATAAAAGAGATAAAGCATCAATTGAGTAACTAATGGCAATAGTATCATCACACTTGTTGAGTTCAACAGATGGTTCTCACGCTTCAGGAGTTAGAGTAATTATTAATCAGATAAAAAAAAATGGTAAAAGAAATAAAATCTATCAATCTAAAACAGATAAAAATGGTAGAGTATCTAAAGAATTTTCCCTATCAAAAAAGGATTGTTTATTAAAATATGAACTTATTTTTAATTTGGAGAAATATTACAAAAAAAAAACTAATGTTTCAGATATTTTAATTAAGTTTAATATGAAAAATCCGAAAAAGAAATACCATATACCAGTTATAATTGCGCCTAATGGGTATTCTGTATGGTGGTCAAAGTAATCGAATGAGAAAAACTTCAGTAAATAAGTCACAAAATATTAAGTTAAATATGTCAAGACGGATAAGACGTACGCCTTTTACAAATAAAGTTGAAAAGTTAGGCGTATCTGATTTTACAGTTGTAAACCATATGCTTTTACCAAAAGGCTTTAGAAAAACTGTGGAAGAAGATTATTGGCATCTTAATAAACATGTACAATTGTGGGATGTTTCATGTCAGAGACAGGTTCAAATAACTGGTAAAGATGCCTTTAAGCTTATTCAAAAATTAACACCAAGACCATTAAAAAATATGGAAACTGGAAAATGTTTTTATATTCCAATCCTAAATGAACACGGTGGCATGATTAATGATCCTGTTTTATTAAAATTAGATGACGACATGTTTTGGATTTCTATTGCAGACTCGGATATTTTACTGTGGGCCAATGGTATTGCAATAGGATCTAATCTAGATGTAAGAATAAAAGAACCTGATGTTTATCCTCTTGCCGTTCAAGGTCCTAAATCAGAAGAATTGCTTGTATCTATTTTTGGAGAATCAATAAGAAAAATTAAATTTTTTAATTTTAGAGTATTTGATTTTATGGGTACAAAGCAAATTATCGCAAGATCAGGTTATAGTAAACAAGATGGTTTTGAAATTTATTTTAAAGGTTTTGAAAAATATTTTGACAGTGTTGATATAGGTGAAAAACTTTGGGATGCAATTTGGAAAGCAGGAAAAAAATTTAATATTTCTCCTGGATGCCCAAATCTAATTGATAGAATTGAAGGAGGTTTGATGTCTTATGGAAATGATTTTACAAAAGATAATAATCCTTTTGAGTGTAATTTAGAGGAATATTGTAAACCATCAGCTCATAATTTTATTGGAAAAAAAGCTTTAGAAGAAATAAAAAAAAAAGGCTTAAAACAAAAAATGCGGGGTGTAATGTTTGGTGGTAAACCATACAAGCCAAATGGTAAGCTTCTACCAGTTCTTTCTCAAAATAAAAAAATTATTGGGCGTATAACTTCAGGAATATTTTCACCAAAATATAAAAAAAATATAGGTCTTTCAATGATTTCAAAAGGTCACTGGAATGAAAATGAGAAAATAATAGTAGAAACTTCAGATGGTAAGGTTGTTAAAGGTACTATTACCACTTTACCATTTCCGAAATAAATATATATATAAACTATGTTTAAACCAGTAATTGCCGGATACGCGCGTTCACCTTTCACAATGGCAAGAAAAGGTGCTTTGATTGACGTAAAACCCGTAAATTTATTAGCTGAGGTTATAAAGAATTTAGTTGCTAAATCAAAAATTAATAAAGAAGATGTTGAAGATATTGTTGTTGGTTGTGCTTTTCAGGTTGGTGAACAGTGTTTTAACATTGGTAAATTAGTCACTTTCCTCTCAGATATGAACATTAAAACTTCTGGAATGACAGTGGATAGATGGTGCGGTTCATCTATGGAGGCTATACATATAGCTGCTGGTAAAATTGCAATGGGATCGGGTAAAGTTTTTATTTGTGGAGGAGTTGAAAGCATGTCTAGAGTAAACACTGGATTTGATCCAGTTCCATATCCATTTACTGAAAAAGAAAACCCACATGTATATTTCACTATGGGTACAACAGCTGAGAATGTAGCAAAAAAATTTAGTATCTTAAGAAAAGAACAACAAGAATTTGCTATATCAAGTCATGAAAAAGCTGCCCAGGCACAAAAAAATGGAAAATTTAATGAGGAAATAGTTGCTATTGGTGAATGTAAGACTGATGGAAATATCAGACCGGGCACTACACAAGAAAAATTGGATCAGCTTAAACTTGCATTTGATCCAAATGGAACTGTTACTGCAGCAACTTCATCACCATTAACAGATGGAGCAGCAGCAACAATAATTTGTGAAGAAAATTACGCAAAAGATAATAATCTTGATATTTTAGGTCGAATAATTTCTACAGCAGTAGATGGATGTGACCCAGACTATATGGGGCTAGGGCCAATAGGTGCTACAAAAAAAGCTTTAAAGCGAGCAAATTTATCGATTGATCAGATTGATATATTTGAACTGAATGAAGCTTTTGCTTCGCAATCTTTGGCTTGTATTAAAGATTTAGGAATAGATCAGAAAAAAGTAAATATTGATGGAGGAGCTTTAGCATTAGGACATCCTCTAGGAGCAACAGGAGCAAGAATAACTGGTAAAGTTGCAAATTTATTACGAAGAGAAAATAAAAAATATGCTCTTTCAACTCAATGTATTGGACTTGGAATGGGAATTGCTACTATAATTGAAACAGTTGATTAATATTATCTGTTTATTCCTCTAATTCTTTCAGATCTTCGTCTTAAAAGTTCTGCCGTAACTAAAATAAGAGTTGATAAAACAATTAAACAAGTAGCAACTGCGAGAATAGTAGGGCTTAGCTGTTCTCTTAATCCTGTCCACATCTGAATTGGTATTGTTGTATTATCAAGTCCAGCTAGGAATAAAACTACAACAACCTCATCAAAAGATGTAACGAATGCAAATAATCCACCAGATATTACACCTGGTAATATAAGTGGTAATGTTATTTTCATAAAAGTATTTACTGGATCACTTCCAAGACTAGACGCTGCTCTTGTCACGCTATGGTCAAAGCCAGATAACGTTGCTGTAACAGTAATAACCACAAACGGAGTTCCTAAAACTATATGAGCTAGAATAATTCCTGTATGAGTAGCTGCTAATCCTACTTTTGCCATAAAAAAGAAAATTGCAACCCCTGAAATAATTAGTGGAACAATCATTGGAGAAATTAAAGTTGCCATAATAATTCCTTTATAAGGCATGTGCCTGCTACTTAATCCTAATGCCGCTACAGTTCCTAATAATACAGATCCCAATGTTGCAAATATAGCAATGATAAAACTATTCTTTGCTGCAAGTCCCCAGGGATTTTTAGTGCCGTAGACCATATCCTGATACCATCTTAATGAGAATGCGTCAGGATCAAGTCTTTTCATGCCGTCAGAAAAAACTAAAAATTCTTCTGCATTGAACGATAATGGAAAAATAACAAATAAAGGTGCTATTAAAAAGAAAAATACAAACGTACAAATAGTTAAATAAAAATAATGCCAAATTCTGTAGTGTGGTTCTGTATATTTTGGTAAAGCCATAATTTATCCTAACTTAATATTATCAACCCCTACAAGTTTATTATAAATCCAATAGATCACTAGCACTCCAGTCAACAACATTAATCCCATGGCTGAAGCAAAGCTCCAGTCAAGAGTACTTTTCATATGGTAGGCAATCTGATTACTTATCAATGTTCCTGATGCACCCCCAACTAATGCTGGTGTAATATAATAACCAATTGCCAATATAAAAACCAATAAACAGCCAGCGCCTATTCCAGGTATTGTTAAAGGAAAATAAACTTTCCAAAAAGCGACGAATGGTGTGCCACCTAATGATTTTCCTGCTCTCATTAAGCTAGGAGATATAGTTTTCATAACACTATACAAAGGAAGAACCATAAATGGTAAAAGTATTTGAGTCATGGCAACGTAGGTTCCTGTTTTATTGTACATCATTTCTGGTCTATTATCATCGCTGATTAAACCTATCCACACAAAAAAATCATTCACAATTCCTTGTTGCTGTAACAAAATCATCCAACTTGCAGTTCTAACAAGTAAAGAGGTCCAAAATGGAAGAAGTACACAAATCATTAATAGATTGCTATATTTCATTGGCAGAGTTGCGAGCAAATGTGCAATCGGGTAAGCCATTAAAAAACATAATACTGTTACAAAAAAAGCTACCTCGATAGTCCTAACCCATAATATTTTATGTACCCTCCTGTCTTCAGGAACTTGAACAATTTTACCATCTTCATTTTCATACATGTCTACTCCTTTTAAATATTTAGAGTAAGTGTATGCTGGAGTTCTTCTTTTAAGAGCTCTCCAATATTCAACGTTCGCCCATCTCTTGTGTACCTCCATTATTTGTTCTTTATAATTTCCCTCTTCAAATTTTTTCATTTTTCTTTTTAATTTTTTAAGAATACTTTTAAAGCCATTTTTCTCATAATTAAGCTGTGTAGCTAATTTTCCAAAAGTTTTTTCCTCAACTAATTTTTTATAATCTAAATAGAATGCTTCAAAAACTTCCTCGTCCGGTAATTCTTTCCCGTCCCATTTTTCCATTGCCTTGAAAGTTTTAGGTAGCATATTAGTCACCATTCGGTCGTCTACACTTCTAAAAAGCATATCTCCAATTGGAAAAACATATGTTATTATTAAAAATAGTAATAAAGGAGCTACCAACAAAAAAGCTTTTATTTTATTTTTTTTTTCTGCCTTTTTTAGACTTTCCTCTAAAGGAATTCCATCGGTTGTTAAAATTTTGTTTGTTTCGCTGCTCATAAATAAAAAGGGCGGTTATTAAATAACCGCCCTAAATATAATATATAATTTTAATCTTTAAAACTTAAAATTATAGACCAGCTTTCATAGCTTCCCATTTTTCACCAAGCTCTGTGCCATTGTCTGCCCAGAAAATTGGATCTACTAGGAAATAATTTTTAGTGTTCTCAGGAGCTGTAGGCATGTGAGGTACCATGTTAGTTTTACCATCTTTATACCACGGCTCACCTTTTGACATTACGTCGATTGAAGATTTTCTCCAAGGAGCATAAGCAATATACTTAGCACTTCCCGCTAAACCTTCAGTACTTGTCATTTCAACTAAAGCTTTTTTTGCGTTTGCTTCGTCTGGACCACCTTTAACAAGTACAAAATATTCATAGTCAAGACCTTGACCATCCCATACTTGTTTAATTGGAGCACCTTCTCCAACTGTTGCGTTGAAGAATCTACCATTCCAACCAGTTGCCATAACAACTTCACCACTCATTAATAATTCTGGCGGTTGAGCACCTGCTGACCAAAATACACATCCACCTTTTGGATCTGTACAAAGTTTTTTGATTTTATCCATTGCTCTGTTAACACCTTTTTCTGTTTCAAGAGCTTTGTAGATTTTAGCACCACCTTTTCCTGGTTTAATTCCATCTGCTGCTAAAGCGATTTCTAAATTTGTTAGGGCGCTTTTATAGATAGCTCTTTTTCCAGGGAATTTTTTTGTATTAAAAAAATCTTTTATAGTTTTTGGAGTACCTTTTACATTTTTTGTATTATAAGCGTAGTTCCAAGAATATAAAATATTTCCCACTGCACATTTTGATGGCATGCTTGTAAAGAAATCTTGACTTGCAGGAGTTCCATCTGGAGCTGCTGGAAAATCTTTGTCAAAATCAAATTCAACAAATAAACCTTCGTCACATCCAGTGATAGTATCCATTGCAAATACGTCAATAATATCCCATACAATTGCGCCTGCTTCTTTCTGTGCCTTAATCTCAGACAATCCACCTGAATAATCAACCCAGTTAATATCAACACCAAGTTTTTTAGCAGTAGGATCACCATATCCTAACTTTTGAGACTCTGTATAAGCTCCACCCCAAGATGCAACTGTAACTGCAAATGCTGATGAAGTTATTGAAAGAGCAAAAGAAAGGGCAAGTAATAGTTTACTTAATTTTTTCATTTATCCTCCGTTTAAACGTTTTTTTAAAAACATAATTACAACAAGTAAAAAAAACGGAGTCAACCTTGTATTTGCTTTAAATTGAGTGAATTAGAGCAGATTATAATGAGAATAATTCTAAACTAGTTTATTTTGGGTCTAAAGCTCTAGCATCAGCTGAGTTCCAACTAATATCTATAATATTGCCAAGTTTGATGTCCAAATTTTGTGAGCTGTTTGGGACTTTTAAAATAAATTCTGAATTTCCAAGTACATTTAATCTCACTCGAGTATGGTCACCGTGGTAAATAACTTCTTCAATTTTACCTTTATAATTATTATCCAATTTTTTTGTTGGATTAATTAAAGCTCTTTCAGGTCTTATAGAAACAGTAGTTTTATCACCTTTAGATTTAACATTAATTGGATTTGCTACTATTTCTCCTTCTTTTAATTTTACTTTACACTTTCCATTTGAAATATCTGAAACTTCTCCTTGAAATGTATTATTTTCTCCAATGAATTCCGCTACAAAAGAATTTACTGGTTCTTCATATAATTTATCAGGTGATGATAATTGTTGAACTTTTCCATCATTAAACACAGCAATTCTATTAGACATAGTTAAAGCTTCACCTTGATCATGAGTGACATACACTACTGTAACGCCGATACTTTCATGAATATGTTTTATTTCGTATTGCATACTTTCTCTTAAGTTTTTATCTAAAGCTCCAAGTGGCTCATCCATTAAAACAACCGCAGGATCAAAAACTAATGCTCGAGCAACTGCAACTCTTTGTTGTTGTCCACCAGACAATTGTCCTGGCATTCTATTTTCAAAACCTGTTAGAGAAACCATTGACAATGCTTTATCAACTTTTTTATCAATTTCATCTTTAGCAATTTTTCTTACTTTAAGAGGAAAGGCTAAGTTTTCATAAACTGTCATATGTGGAAATAAAGCATAATTTTGAAAAACCATCCCTATTCCTCTTTTATGTGGAGGAATATTTGAAATAGGGTTTGAGTCTAGATAAATCTCTCCATTTGTTGGTGTTTCAAAACCAGCTAGCATCATTAAGCATGTTGTTTTACCGGAACCAGAAGGTCCAAGCATTGTAATAAATTCACCTTCAGAAATATCTAAGTTAAGGTCTTTAACAACCAAAACTTTACCATCGTAACTTTTGTCAACTTTATCGAATTTTACAAATTCAGAATTCTTGGACATAAGAATGGTTTAAAACATTTGTGTGATGGTTTTTCAAGTTATTTTATATGTAAATCTTTGGGGAAATTGCAAAATAACTCACTTCCTTTATCTGTTATTCTTACTGACTCAGATGCCTCAACTCCCCAATCTCCAAATTGCATTACTGCTATCATATGAAAACATGCATTTGGTTTTAATATAGTTTTATCACCTTTAGAAATATTTAAAGTATGTTCACCCCAATCTGGAGGGTATCCAATTCCAATTGAGTATCCTGTTCTAGATTCTTTTTTAATATTGTATTTATCAAGAACACCCCAAAATTTTTGAGCAACATCATCTGCAGTATTACCTGGTTTTGATGCAGATATTCCCTCATTTAAAGCTTCGTTAGTTGCTTTCATTGCATCTATTTTTTTTTGCTCTGGTTTGCCAAGATGTACTGTTCTTGCTATTGGACAATGATATCTTTTATTAACACCAGATAATTCAACTACTGTTGCCTCACCATTAACAAATTTTTCATCTGTTGCTGTTAAATGTGATGCTGATGTACCTTTTCCAGTAGGTAGTAAAACTGCAATGCTTGCATATTCACCCCCAATTTCAGGTGTTCCTCTGAAAAGTGCTCTTTGTATTTCTGCAACTGCATCGCACTGTCTTATTCCCGGATTTATACTTTCCATTGCAACTTTCATTGCATTTTCCGAAATTTTTGCTGCTCCTTTCATAAGATTTATTTCTGCTTCTGACTTTAAAAATCTTACCCAATTAATTAATCTCTCAGAGTCTTTAATATTTGCATTTGGTAATCCCTTTTTTAATTTTTCATAACTGTATGCTGTGAAATAATGGCTATCCATTTCAACGCCAATATTAAGTTTATCCCATTTTCTTTCTTTAATTAAACTAACTAAAGAGTCATAAGGATGCATTGGCCAAGTATGAATATACTTTTCATCATAAACTATGATGTTTTCCTCTTTTAAATAAGTTTTGATATACGCGCCACCAGCATCTTGAGCTCTTACAAAACATAATGGTTCCTCTAAATTAACGTGGACAATAACACACTGAGCATAATAAAAAGACCATGCATCATAACCAGTAAGATAATTTATATTGTTGGTATCTTGAGAAATTAATAGTTCTAGTCCTTTCTCTTGCATGGAATGCTGTGTTTTTTTTAATCTATCCTGATATTCTTTTTTCGAGAAAAGCATATTAATTTGATGTAAATAATTTACCAAAACCTGTTATAGAATTATTTTGTCCAATTTTTTCTAAAGTGTCCCAAATTAGAACCTGGTTACTAGAAAGAACAAATTTATTAAGATTTGTTTCAAGTTTTTTAATTATTTGTAGTACAGGTAGAGCAGTACAAGAAATGAAGACTGCATCAGCTGCAGCATGATCCATATTAGTTAATACTTCATATAAAAAATCTGGATCAACTTTCCAAATATCGCTGTCTGACTCTATATCCAAATAAGCATTTGCTGTTACATCAAATTTCTCATTCTTAAAAAATGAAACAACTTCATCGTTTAACTTTTTTGGGTAAGGGGTAAAAATAGATATTTTTTTAATATTTAATTTTTTTAATGCAGATATCGCAGCTGAGCTTGGAGTTGTTACTTTAGATAGAGGTTTTGCATTTTTGATCTTTCTTTCAATTGAGCTAAAACCACTAGCTATTGTTCCAGAAGTACAACCATAAACAATACAATCGATTTTTTCATTCGGTAAAATTTCATTTGTAACGCTTGTTATCTCCTCTGACATTTTTATCAAATTTTCTCTTGTCAAAGGATCATAAGATTTAATTCGATTTACAAAAAAATCTATATTTTTTTCTTTAATTACAGTTGTAAAATCTCTTTCAATTACAAAATCTGAGGCTAAGGCTATAAGACCAATTCTTGGATTTGTTTTTTTAATAAATTTTGGATCAATTTTTTTAAAGTTCATATAATTCTTTAATCTCTGTATACTCCTCTATAATTTCAGGATTTACTAGTGCTTCTTTTTCAAAATTGTTTTTTTTGTATAAAATAATGGTATTTTTCAGTCATAAAATTAAATAATTTTGATCTTGAAAAATAAATTTAATCGTCCTTAAATTACTCTTTTATAAATGCAAACAACTTAGAGGGAAAATGAGAAAATTAATAATTGCTGTATTTTTATTTGTATCTTCAATGATTACAAATTCTTATGCGGACGGACATGGAATTAAAATGGGTATTATTTTAGGTTTCACAGGTCCAATTGAATCACTTACTCCAGCGATGGCAGCGTCAGCAGAACTTGCCTTTAAAGAAGCATCTGACTCGGGATCATTGCTAGGTGGTAAAAAAATTTCAGTAACAAGAGCGGATTCTACATGTGTAGACTCGGCGGCAGCTGTTACTGCAGCTGAAGGATTAGTTTCTGGAGGCGTTGTTGCTATCATGGGTGCAGACTGTTCTGGAGTTACTGGTGCAATTGCAGAAAAAGTTGCAGTGCCTAACGGTGTTGTAATGATTTCACCATCAGCAACATCACCAGGTTTAACGGATATTAATGATAGAGGGTATTTTTTTAGGACAGCACCATCTGATGCAAGAGGTGGTCAAATTCTTGCAGATATTACGAAAGATAGAGGCGTTAAAAGTGTTGCAATAACATATACGAATAACGACTATGGAAAAGGTTTGGCTGATGTTTACTCTGCTGCAGTTAAAGCACATGGTATTAAAGTAACAACTGTTGTGGCTCATGAAGATGGTAAAGCAGATTACTCATCTGAAGTTGCAACATTAGCTTCAGCAGGTGGAGATGCGGTTGCAGTTATTGGATACTTAGACCAAGGTGGAAAAGGTATTATACAAGGATCTTTAGATTCTGGAGCATTTGATAAATTTATTTTATCAGACGGTATGATAGGAGATACTCTTACAGACTCTTTTGGGAAAGATTTAAACAAATCTTTTGGATCTATACCTGGATCAACTGGTAAAGGTGCTGGTGTATTTTCTAAGGTAGCTAAGTCTGCTGGTATAGACTCATCTGGACCATATACAGGTGAATCTTACGATGCTGCTGCATTAATTACTCTTGCTATGCAAGCAGGAGGAAAAGCTGACAGAAATACAGTACAAAAGAATGTGATGTCTGTAGCGAATGCACCTGGGACAAAAATTTATCCTGGTCAACTAAAAAAAGCTCTTGATTTATTAGCAAGTGGAAAAGCTGTAAATTATGAAGGAGCAACAGGAGTAGAATTTACTGATGTCGGTGAAGCTTTTGGTTCTTTTTTAGAGAAAGAAATAAAAGGTGGTAAATTTAAAACAAAAAAACAAAGATAATTTTAATTTAAAAACCCTAGCGTCGTAAAACGCTAGGGTTTTTTTTATCTACAATATCTGCTCTAACACTTGTTAGTATTATTAATATTATAAATGGAATACATATTAAGTTCATTATTTTCCAACTAGATAAGGATATAAATATTCCCGCTGATAAACTTCCTAAAGCATGCACAGAATAAACAATAAAATCATTTAAGCCTTGTGCTTTGTATTTTTCATTTTCATTATATGTAAGCACAAGTAAACTTGTCCCAGCTATAAATAAAAAGTTCCAGCCCAAACCTAAAAAAATAAGTGCAATCATATAATTATAAAAACTTTGATCGAAAATACTCATAAATAATGTGACACCGTAAAGAAATAAACCAGCATAGATTACATTGCTATGACCTATTTTTTTTATTAGATGACCTGTGATAAGAGATGGCAAGAACATTGCGGCTACATGAAATTGAATAACTATACCTGTTTTACTCAAACTCATTTTTTCCATAACATGCATACTTATTGGCGTTGCTGTCATTAGAAATGTCATTATAGCATATCCAAAAGCTGATGCTGTAATCGCTTGAATAAATCTTGGTTGTGAAATTAATTCTAAATAACTTCTCCCAGAATATTTTATATTTTTTTTCACTACTGTATCATTTTTATAAAATAAAAAGAGAATTGATGGTATAAAAGTTAATGCTGCTAAAACTAAATAAGATCCTACGTATAAATGCTCACTTAATAAATCTTTTGCATAGTTTGCTAAACTTGGTCCAAGGAAAGCTGAGATTATTCCTCCAAATAGTATTATTGAAATAGCTTTCGGGGCCATATTTTTTTCTACACTTTCAGCTGCAGCAAATCGATATTGGTGTGTAAAAGCCATACCTACGCCCAAAAAAAAGTTTGCAAAACAAAATAAAACAAAATTTTGATTTAATACTGAATATGCAGCTAAAATTGAGATTAGTGCATTACCTATTGATGCTAGTATAAAACCATATTTTCTTCCCACTAAACTCATTACTTTTGTTGCTACAATTGCTCCAATGGCTATGCCAACGACAGAAATTGACATTGGTAAAGTAGATAATGATTTTACTGGACTTATTTGGGATCCAATAATTCCACTTAAAAAAACTGTTACTGGTGCAGCAGTAAAACTAAAAATTTGACTTAAAGCTAATAGTAAAAGATTTTTATTCATCAAAAAATGTATTTATCAGATAAATACATCGCAAAAGCTAAGGCTGCTCCTAATAAAATATATTTCATATTTTTTTAATATTTATTTTCTCTGGTATTAAACCTTTTGGACGATATCTCATTATTATCAATAGTCCAATTCCAACTAATAAAAACCTGAAATATGCTGCACTTTCAATTAAATGTGCCTTAAATGAGTTAGTTTCCTCCAAATGTGATGTAAAGAAATTTATAAAAAATAAAGCTATTGGAGCTGCCTCCACCCATAAAAACCAAACGACAAATCCTCCGAGTATCGCTCCAAAATTATTTCCTGTACCACCAACAATAACCATTACCCATATTACAAATGTGTATCTCATAGGTCTGTAGCTTCCAGGTGTAAACAAACCATCATTTGTTACCATCATTGCACCTGCGATCCCGACTATTGCAGAACCTAATATAAAAATTAATAAATGTTCTTTAACTACATTTTTTCCCATAGCATTTGCTGCAACTTCATTATCTCTAATTGCTCTCATTTTTCTTCCCCATGGAGAATATAAAGCTTTTTGAGTAAGAATTAATAAAATGATTACAACGGTTAAAAATAATCCTGCAAGACACAATTTCACATATACAGAAGATGCATCAATAACTAGATGGTTCAAAATATCTTGTTTTTCAGACATAGATGAAATTAATTGTAATTTCTTTGAGTGAAATTTTTCAACTAAATTTATAAACCAACTTGTGTTTTGTAGATCAACTTCGTATGGAACTGGCCGTTTTAAACCTATTACATTCTTAACACCTCTTGACAACCAATCTTCATGTTTAATTACAGAAACTATTATTTCTGCTATAAGTAAGGTTGCTATTGCTAAATAGTCTGCTCTTAAACCAAGTGCAATTTTTCCAACGATAAAAGCAATTCCTGCTGCAAATAAACCTCCAACAATCCAAGAAAAAATTATGGGTAAACCTAGTCCACCAAGAAATCCAGTTTTAGCAGGATCCACTGCTTCGATATTTTCAATCGCTGGTCCAGATATATATCTTACAACTAAAAATCCAATAATAATTATTAATGCAATTAAATAATTTCTTTTTTTTGACTTTACAAGTTTCCTTAAAATTAAATGTATTAAATAAACGCCCAATATAATTAAAATTAGAGAAATTATCATTTCCATTCCTCCAGCTTTCCAGGCTTCTTTAACTGGTGGTGTATTTACTAAAACTGCAGCTAAACCTCCTAAAGCTGTATAGCCCATAATTCCAAAATTTATTAATCCAGCATAACCCCATTGGATATTTGCGCCAATTGTCATAACAGCAGATATCAAACAATAATTTAAAATTGTTAAAGCAATTGACCATGATTGTAAAACTCCTACAGAAATAATTAATAGTATCATTATTGAGTAAGCAGCAATTATATTTTTATATTGCTTCATAAAGTTTTCCCCTTGAATATACCAGATGGTCTAAACAGTAATACAATTACTAAAATAGAAAATGATACTGCAAATTTATAATCTGTTGATAATAATTGTACTAAAGAGTCTGGTTCTAAAAAGTCAGGCAAGATGTAAGTAAAGAATTTTTTATAAGCGTAAGTAATTAATATTTCTGCAAAAGCAATTACATAACCTCCAAGAAAAGCACCAAACGGATTTCCTATACCACCAACAATCGCTGCTGCAAAAATTGGAAGCATATTATTGAAATAAACAAAAGGTCTATAACTTTTATCCAAACCATAAAGTACTCCTCCAATAGTTGCTAACATACCAGCAATAATCCATGTAATTAAAACAACTCTTTTAGGATCAATTCCTGATAATAAAGCTAAATCTTCATTGTCAGAATATGCCCTCATACTGGTTCCTGTTTTAGTTCTATTTAAAAACCAAAACATTATTGATACTAAAACTATGGTAACTAGAATAGTTATTGCTTGTGTTGATTTAATTGTTAAACCTTCATTAAGTCCTGTCATTTCTTTAAATTCTGTAGCCTTTAAGATAAATTTTTCACCATCAAAAAATCTTCTATCAAATGGACCAATTATTATTCTAATTATTGCTTGTGTAACAAACATGACACCCACACTAACCATTGCTAGTTGAACAGGTGGACTTTTTTTAATTCGATAATAACTGAAAACAAATTTGTCGATAAATAGCATGTAAAAAATCATGCCTATTATTGCAAAAGGTATTGTTAATAAAGCAGTCGGCAAAAAACCAAAACTAATACCTAAAGATTGAAAATAAAAAGTTAATAATACTGCAATCATTGTACCAAATGACATCATGTCTCCAGTTGCAAAGTTTGCAAACCTTAAAATACCATAAACTAAAGTTACGAATATTGCTCCTAAAGCAAGTTGAGATCCATAAGTAAGAGCTGGTATGATTGTATAGTTTAAAAGTAATATTATTGCGTTTATAAATTCCATTTAAGCTCCTAAAAAGGATCTTCTAACTTCTGTGTCATTTAGAAGATCTTCACCTGATCCCTCAAATTTATTTTCACCTGTCACTAATACATAGCCTCTATCAGAAACACTAAGAGCCTGTTTTGCATTTTGTTCCACCATTATTATAGCAACATTTGTTTTTTTAACTTTTATTATGTGCTCAAATAATTCATCCATCACAATGGGTGAAACGCCAGCTGTCGGTTCATCAAGCATTAAAACAGAAGGTTTGATCATTAAGGCACGTCCTAATGCAACTTGTTGTCTTTGCCCTCCTGATAACTCACCAACTATTTGAGATTGTTTTTCACTAAGAATTGGAAATAAATCATAAATTTCATTAAGTATTTTTTCTATATTGTCTGATCTTAGGAATGCGCCAATCTCTAGATTTTCTTTAACAGTTAGTTCTGCAAACACATTTCTACTTTGGGGTACGAATGATATTCCTTTTTTAACTCTATCTTGTGGAGATAAATTTGTTATATCGTTTCCGTCAATTAAAACTTTTCCAGATTTTAAATTAAGTAAACCCAGCAAAGTTTTCATAGCTGTAGATTTGCCTGCACCGTTCGGTCCAAGTATGGCAACAATCTCTCCTCTATCAACTTTAATTGTACAAGAATTTATTATATTAGGGCCATCTCCGTAACCTGCTGTCATTTTACTTCCCTCAAAAAATGCCATTTATTTTTTTCCTCTACCTAGATAACTATCAATTACTTTTTCATTTTTTTTTACTTCTTGAGAGGTACCTTCAAATAGAACTGAACCTTCAGACATCACTATAACCGGATCACACATTCTGCTTATAAAATCCATATCATGCTCGATCATACAAAAAGTATAGCCTCTTTCCTTGTTCAATCGAAGAATTGCACTTCCTAGATCTTTTAATAATGTCCTATTTACACCCGCACCAACTTCATCTAACAAAACTAAACTGGCCTCAACCATCATTGTTCTACCAAGCTCTAAAAGTTTTTTTTGACCACCTGATAAATTACCAGCTAGTTCATTTGCTAAATGTTTCAAATTTAAAAACTCTGTAACACTTAATGCTTTATTTTTAATGTCTTCTTCTTGTTTATTTATTACCTTTGAATTTAAAAAAACATTAGTTAATTTTTCACCAAATTGATTTCCTGGCACCATCATTAAATTTTCTAATACTGTTAGATTTGTAAATTCATGAGCAATTTGAAATGTTCTTAAAATACCTTTTGAAAAAAGTTCATAGGGTGGTGTTCCTGTAATATCATGATTATTGAACAGTACTTTTCCTTGGTTTGGTTTAAGATTGCCAGAGATTAAGTTAAATAAAGTTGTTTTTCCTGAACCATTTGGTCCAATAATTCCTGTGATAGAGCCTTTTTTTATATTTAGATTGCAATTCGATACAGCGGCCAAGCCTCCAAAGTATTTTGAAAGACTGTTGACTTGCAAAATGTTTGAATTTTGCTGCATAGATTAAGATTTATTTAATCTTTTTAATAAATTATTTAGAGAATTTTCAAGTGACTTGTAATAACCAGATTTTCTTAAATAATTTACTCCTTGCCAATTTAAACCCCCCTGTGTTTGAGAATCTGCAACAAATTTCTTTAAACTATTACGTGAATTTTCTAATGCTAATCCTGCTAAGGCAAAATACAGCGAGGTAATATATTCTTTAGATTTTATCCTATTTACTTTCTTTTTTACCAACCAATCAGATAAAACTTTTAAAGTTTCGTAAAATGTTGCCATTGTTCCTGAAATAGCCCAAAAATTATTAGATTGTTTTTCATTTTTTATTTCAATACTTTTTCCAACTTTATTAAAGAAATTTTTAACTTTTTTATTAGGTGGATACATAACTACAGGACCCATGCCGAGAGATATAGGGGGCATAGGTATTGCCCTTACTAAAGTTTTTTTATTATTTATAATTTTTTTTAAAGTTGAAAAATCAAGAGTTGCAACAAAACTAATTACTGTATGATTTTTTTTAAACTTCAACTCTGGTAAAATTTTCTCAGCAACTTTTGGTAGTAAACCTATAAACACCCAATCAGATTTGTTTAAGACTTCTTGATTATTTTTAGCTATATAAACTTTTCTAAATTTCTTTCTTAATTTATTAGCCTTAATTCTATTTCTAGGTGAAATTACTATTTGTTTAAATTTTAAACTAGATTTACAAATTCCACTTATTACATCTGAAGTGATATTTCCTGTTCCTAAAAAACCTAATTTCATAAAAAATAGACATTAATATTATTACACCAAAATTATCTAATTGGTAAAAAAATGGAAATTTATATATTATGAGTTGTGGATAGCCCTATAAAACCGGGAGCTAAAGATGGCTAGATAGGACTATCTATGATGAATATAACACATGTTATAAAAATTTCATTAACGATTTACTAAAAAATAGTTAAAAAATTTATGAAAAAAAGTCACAGACCCCAAACCAGAGTTAAAAATCCAGAGCCTAAGGAGGAGAGTCCAGATTGGGTTATATGGGCAGCTTGGGCAGACAGAATCACATTCGAAGAAATTAAAAGTAAAACCGGAAAATCGGAAAATGAGGTTATTAAAATTATGAGAAAATCTCTTAAGCCTTCATCTTTTCGTTTATGGAGAAAAAGAGTCCATTCAAAAAGTATAAAACACAGAAAGAAATTTGAAGCTTTTAGAAAAAATATAAGAGTTAAAATAAATAAAAATGATTATCGAAGCTAGAAAAAAATTTAATAATGGTTATATCTAAAGTATGAAAAATATTATTATGTATACTGGACCGATGTGTGCATTCTGTGATGCAGCAAAAAGACTTCTAAAACGAAATAATGCATCTTTTAAAGAAGTTGATATTGGAACTGATTTAAAAATTAGAGAAGAGATGATTAAAAAAAGTAATGGCCGAAGAACTGTTCCACAAATTTTTATCGAAGATAATCATATTGGTGGATACGAAGAGTTGAGAGCCTTAGAGAAAAATGGAGAGTTAAAAAATATTTTAGGTAATTAATTTATTTTAAAATACTAAAAGGGTCTCTTAAACAATCTATTTCATCTAAAGTTTCAAAAAATATTTCACTTAAACTAGATGAATGAAAAGTTCTACATTCTCTAACTTTGGTTTCTTTTTTAGTTAATGATGTAATGTATTCAGTTGGGGATTGTCCTAGTGCTTGTTTGATTCCATAAGATGTAGCAACAGATGAACCTGCTTGAACAACGCTTCCTGTTTTTGCCATTGTATAAGTTGGCCCCATCATTGATGTAGTTTGCGCACATCCGTTTAAAAATAAAACTGCAAATATTATTCCAAATACTTTTTTCATGTTTCCCTAAATGAATTTTTATTATTATATGTGATAAAAGACAAAAGAAAAATATTAATAAACCAATTTGGGTTTTATTTATTTGTTGTCTTCTTCTTGGTTTTCTGGTCTTTTTTTCTTAGCAGGCTTTATTAATTCAGTATTATTTAAATTTAAAGCTAAGCAAGTAATGTCATCTCTTAACTTTTCAGCTCCCCAATCAAGTTTTTCAGCGATACTATCTACAATAACTTTTGGTGTTGTATTTTGAAGGTCTTTTACAATTTCTTGAACCCCTTCTGCGCCAAGCTCTTGGCCATTCTTTAAATATCCTTCTGTCACTCCGTCGGTGTAAACAACAAATGTCTTATCTTTAAGATTAATTTTATTTGATTTTACCATCGACTCAGTGAAGTATTTAATAATACCAATTGGGGGCATCTCGGATTTAATGAATTCAAATTTTTTATTTCGATCGAACACCATTATACTTTCATGACCAGCATTAACAAAATTTACTTCTCCAGTTTCAATATTAAATTTACCAAAAACTGCAGTGACAAACATTCCTTTAAACTTTGCTTCAACAAGCTCATTATTTACCCCGAATACTACTTTTTCAAGTGGATAAGAAAGGTTAGATAGAGTTCTAAATATAGATGAAGCTTTTGCCATATACATACCTGCTTTAATCCCTTTTCCAGAAACATCTGCAAGTGTAAAAAAATATTCATTAGAACTTACCTTTACAACATCATAATAATCGCCTGAGACATCTCTTGCTGGTACATTTTTTGCATAAATGAAATTTTCAAATCTTTCAATATTTGGAAAAAGGCTTTTTTGAACTCCTCCTGCGAGTTCTCTTTCTTTAAGGAGTTTTGCCTCTTTCTGAAGATTGGCAAGCGCCATTTTATTTTCTTCTATAAATCTAAAGTACAAACCAGTTAGAAATGTTATTGTAAGTATGAAAATTGGATAACTTATATCAACCAGTTCAGATTTTAATAAAAAGTAACTAAAACCAATAATTATTGTCACTACCAGACTTCCAAAAAATACTGACAAACTATATTTTGGTTTAATCTTTTGAGATAACAGAAAGGTAATTAAAGCAACCAATATTGAGAATATTAATTCAAAAACATAAGTATTTGGATTTCGTATTAAATAGGATTGATCTAAAATATTTTCAATAACATTTGCATGAACTTCTACTCCTGGAATAGTCACTCCTAAAGGTGTTTTAACTAAATCAAATAAACCCTGTGCGGAAGCTCCTATCAATACATATTTATCTTTAAATCTTGCTTCATCAAACTTTCCATCAAAAACTGAACTAGCAGAAATGTATTGGCTTTTAAGAGATTTTTTATATTTAATCCAAATTATTCCATTTGGATCAGACAAAATTTTATGTGGTCTTGCGCTTATTTTGCTAATGCCAACCTCATTCATTTCTACATATAAATTCTTTTGTTTTTCAGCAACTCTTACCATCTCAAGACCCATTGTTGGGTACATTTTTTTTTCGAACTGAACTATTAATGGTAAAGATCTTATTATTCCGTCTGTTTGATCAAGAAAAGATATTGAACCAAGTCCCTTAACACTTTTTTCTAACATTTCTAAAGATCCAATTGAATAAGGATACGAATACGTAAATTTTTTGGGGTCACCTCCTTTTGCAAGAAACCTAGCTTTTGATTTTCTATCATAATTACTATGGGAAGGAACAGTACTTCCTAAAACAGCAGTAACTGATTTTGATTTTTCTAATTGTTCTTTAAATATTTCATCATGGCCTTTAAGATTTTGAATTTCTCCAACATCTGTTGGTATTAAATTATAAGCTTTTAAAAATTCTTTGGGTGATTGTTTGTCTTTTTCAGTGAAAAAAACATCAAAACCTATTGCTTTTGGATTTACTGCATTAACATTTTCTAAAATTTTAGCAAAAACAGACCTGCTCCATGGAAATTGACCAAATTTTCCGAGACTTTTTTCGTCAATATCAATTATAACTACCTCTGTTTCATTTTTTTCTAAAGGAAATATTTTTTGATATAAATCAAAACTTATAAAGGAAATTGATTTTACAAAGCTAGGGTTTGATATTTTTATAGAAATTAAAAGAAATAATAAAATAAAGAATGTTACATAATTTCCATATTTCGATAACCAAGCCTTCACACTTAGAATGTATATATATTATTATTAAAGTAAATAAATCTTAGAGGAATTTATAGAGATTATTTCTTTTTTCTCTTCTTTTTTTTCTTCTTTTTCTTTTTCTTAACTATTTTCTTAACTATTTTCTTTTTCTTTTTAACTACTTTTTTCTTTTTAACTACTTTTTTCTTTTTAACTGCTTTTTTCTTTTTAACTGCTTTTTTCTTTTTAGGCGCTTTTTTCTTCACAGCCTTTTTCTTTTTAGGTGCTTTTTTCTTAGTAGCTTTCTTTTTAGTTGCTTTCTTTTTAGTAACTTTCTTTTTAGTTGCCTTCTTTTTAGTAGCTTTCTTTTTAGTAGCTTTCTTTTTAGTTTCTTTTTTCTTAGTAGCTTTCTTTTTAGTAGCTTTTTTCTTTTTATCTTTTGATTTTTTAGCTTTTTCTTTTTTCTTTTTTCCTTTTTTATTTTTAGCTTTTTCTTTTTTCTTTTTTCCTTTTTTCTTTTTAGCTTTATCTTTTTTCTTTTTATCTTTTTTCGGTTCTGTTGCCTTAGGCTCAATGTCTACTGTTGGAGTTTCAGGTTCAGCAATTTCTATTTCTGGGGCCTCAACCTCATCAGTTATACTTTGGTCAATTTCTAAATCAGTAGTGTCTTGACCTCCCTCATTTAATAAAACAATTCTTTTCTCTTTATCTTTTTGTAGGTTGTCTTTAATTAAAGTTCTAATTTCTTCTTTTTCAAAACCTTGTGCTTTTAATTCTTGTTTAATTTTTTTTCTAATAGCTTTCTTTTCTTCTTTTGATGCGCCTGTAGCTTTTGCAACTTTTAAAGCTTTCATTTTTTTATTGAATTTTTTTAACTGTGCTTTTGTAATTTGCCTAGCTTTACCTGGAGCTTTTCCTTTAGTCATGCTTGTGATACTGTAAGGTTTGTTTAATAAAGTTTGTCCTTTATTATTTCCAACGAGTACTGCGCCTGGTCTTAATCCTAAAGTATTATTTTTTCCTGGTCCGATTAATAAAGTATCTGTTTTACCTTTTGATACATTAGTTTGAAATTCTGTACCTCTAGATCCTAAAGTCCCCTCTGGTACTTCAACTGTTAAGCTATCTGGGTTTTTTTTGCTTATTAATCCTGATATTACTTTTAAACTACCTTGTTTTACACTGGCAACTATTTTTCCATCATTTGTTTCTGGATCATATATGAAAGTATCCATTACAACTTCTGAGTCAGAGCCAATAGTAAAAGTTGATTGATCTAATAATAAAATTTGAGTTCCTGAGTTTTCACCTGCCAAGATCGTTTCATTTAAATAAATTCTATCTCCAGCTTTTAAAGTTCTGTTCTCAGTTTTAACAGTTCCGTTTATTGCGCCAACTATACCAACTAATTGCTTTTCAATTGTTAATTCTTCAGCGAATGAAATTGAAGATAAAAACAGCAAACCAGCAACGAAACTCAGAATTCTTTTCATATGACAAGCTTATAACAATTTTTAAGACTTAAAAAACCATTTTTTTAGTCAGTTTGGGTTTTTACAACCACGAATAATGTTGAAAAACAGGCAAAAAATTACCTTTATTATAATTTTAAAATAGACTTAATAATTCTAACCTCTTAAATCGAAAGATCTTGAAATTCCAAAGCCAAAAGATTCTGCCTCGTAATCATAATTTATAATGTTAGCTTCTGAAATTGTTTTATCATATGAAAATGACAAATTAATTAATTTGTTAGGATCCAAGAAAGGTAAAAAATCACCTAATGGTTTAACAACAATTATATCAAAAGTACTAGCGACATCCGATCTTATTAATGAGGAATTGTTGCTGGAGTCAGATTCAAAATATTCATTAAATGATAAAGCTTCTCCAATTGAAACATATGCAATAGGTAGATTTAAATTAAGCCTAAAACCAAAATCAAAGGTTTCATAGTCATTTACCCCAACTTTATTTTCTGAAATACCATATCCGGTAGAAAGACTAGTTGAAATAATTTCATTAACTGCATAATCATGGCCAATAGTAACACTATGTCCAATAGAATTAGTTTCATCAGCAGTTGTATCAGAAGAATTCCTATTTCCTTTAGAGTCAGATAGTGAATAAGAATAACTGTATGTGCTTCTGTCTCCGCTTGGGAAAAAGCCAGACAGACCTGCTATTGTAGAAAAGCTATCAGCGTCATCAATATAATCAGATTTACTAAACATACCAAAAATTGATATGCCTTGGTTACCGATTGTTGTGTCGTATGAGGTTGTCAAGGTGTAACCTTCTACATCATCACCCGTTTCAATTACTTGTCGAGAGTCTGATACACTTGCATTTAATAAAAAAGATGAATCTTCCCCAATTCGTCTCACTGCTGAAATGTCAGTACTAGCTGAATAAGTTCTATCATGCATTGGTGTATTGAAAGGATCTAAAGAGTCTGAACTCATTTGTAATCTAGTTTTTGATACATTGTTCACATTGTTACTTTGTGAAAGCCCCCAGTTTACTCCAGCAGCAAAACTCCACAATTTTGGTCTTGCTCTGTCCTCTAACTCTTTCTCTATATCTTTAACCGTTAATAAGTCTTCTTCTGTTGCATCTTCGTTATTTTTTATTTCATCTATTACCGTAAGCGCTTTGTCAGGTGAGTCAGCTTGCACAAGAACAGATAATAAATACATTTTAATTTCAATATTATCTGGGTATACCATATTCAATCGTTCTAAAGTAGAAATGGTTTGTTTAAAGTTACCGATTTTTCCTTGTTGCTGTGCGTACTTTATATTTAACTCTAAATCATTAGGTTTTTGTAAAATTTGTATATAAGTAATATTCTTATCTGAAGCAAAAACCTTATCAATTGAGATAAAAATAATTAATACCAAAAATATTTTTAAAAATTTTAATTTATTCATCTTTTTTCCATATAATATAAATAATAAATGGGGTAATTGCTGGTACTAAACCAAACCATATCCATTCTTCCCACTTAAAACTTTTATCAAAGCCAGGACTTTTTAAACCATTCCACCAAACAAGATAACCTATTAAAACCATCCATAATAAACTAAGTGTAGAAAATATTTTTACTTTTGTGGATTGCTCACCAGATAATAATTTCGTACTGAATTTTTTAAAATTTTGAAAAGACATTTTATTATCTGCATTAATTAAAAATTCTTACTCCCTTTGGCATTCAAAGTATATTCAGTAGTTCCATCGGTACCAACTATTAAAAATCCCGTCGCATGATCTTGAACGCAAAAATCCCAATCATCAAGATCTATGACTTTATCATCACCTTCTGATTCAAAAATTTCGGTATTTATATGGCTTGTATCAGCTGCACTTGGGGAATCGCAAGTAGCATCTGTAGTATGACTGTAACTTCCATTCATAGAGTAGTAGTCTTGATATCCTAATGCGATTTGTTGCATAGCGTTTTTAGCTGAAGTTTTTGTTGCACCCTCTGTGTAGCCGTTGTAAGCAAGCACACCAATTGAAGCGATTGCTCCTATTATTGCAACGACTACTAAGAGTTCAATTAAACTAAAACCTTCTTCTTTATCTATTAACAACTATTTCCTATGCAGATTTTACTTTCAAGAGCATCTACAGTATCATCATCATCATACTTAGTTGTAAGTACAATATCAGTACCTGATACGGTTACTACTACATATCCTAAATCACTTGCATCTGATGCTGTAGAAGAATTTCCCGATCCAACTGCATCTTCACTTGTATCAAAAGGATTCTTATCTTTCATTGGACTGTCATCTCCAGTAAGTAATGCCAAAACCGCTGCTGCGGTACCAGGACAACTAATATCTCCACCGAATGGTTCTCCATCGATGTTACATTTAGCCATTTCTGAAGCAATGTATTTTGTAGCATTTGCATGAATTGATTTAGTAGAATTTTTCTTAGCTGCTGCAGTGTATCCATTATAAGCAACAACACCTACAGCTGCTAGTGCTCCTATAATTGCTACAACAACCAATAATTCTATTAGTGTAAAACCTTTTTGATTTGTTTTTTTCATAGTCCTCCTATAATTGACCAAATTTTGTATAATATACATATATTTATTATTTATATCATCTATGTAAAGAATGAAGTTGACCCTAAAATAAAGAAAAAACCTTGTTTTTTAAAATTTTGTGGCCATTTTGGCTAAATTTTAGGTTTTTAATAATTTATTAATAATGTTATCAGTTTCTCTATGAGTTATAAAATTTCTGAAGAGGGTAACATTGCAACTGTTTTTTTAAATGGTGAAATTGATATGGATGTGACAGAAAAGGCTAAAGAAGTAATTTTACCTCTTGTTGAAACTGGCAAAGAAGTTCACTTAAATTTAAAAGATGTGTCTTATATGGATTCCTCGGGTATTTCTGTATTAATAGAAAGTCATCAAAAAGCATTAGAGTCAAATACTAAAGTTGTAGTCAAAGAGGTGAGTAAATCTGTTCTAAAAGTTATTATGATGGCTAAATTAGAGCAAATACTAAACTTAGAGTAATGGATATATCAGAATCTAAAGATTTTTTAGTACATAGCGGAAGTTTAAAAGAGGTAAGAACTTTTTCAAGAGATGTATTTGATAAGTTAAATTTAAATAAAGATCTTAAAGATGAATTAGTCCTAGCCATTGCAGAAGCAGCACAAAATATTGTTAAGCATGCATATAAAGGTGTTGAAGAGACAAAGGATCATATGCAAATAAAAATTTCCATGAAAGACAATCAGTTAGAAATAGGTTTTTATGATAAAGGTAAACCAGTTGTATCTGAAAACATACAACACAGAAAGCTAGATGATATTAAGCCAGGGGGATTAGGAACTTATTTTATCAAACAAATTATGGACGATGCCGTTTTTAAAAAAGATCAGCAGCAATGGGTAAATCATTTAGTTTTAACAAAAAGAATTTAGCCAATTAATGCACCAACATTAAATATCGGTGAATACATTGCAATCATCAAGCCACCAATCATCAATCCCATAAAAACAATCATGATCGGTTCAATCAAACTAGACATGTTATCAACTGCAGTATCAAATTCTGCTTCATAATATATTGCAACAGAATTAAACATTTCATCTAGCTGACCAGTTTGCTCACCAACAGAGATAAGCTGACTAAAAGTAGGCGGAAACAATGGTTCTTTTAAAAATAATTTTGTCAATGTGTCACCTGAAAAAACTCCTTTCTTAACATTTTCTAAAGCTTCGGTTACAACAACATTTTTACTTACAGATTTTGCAATCTCAATACTTTCAAGTAAGTTTACTCCTGCAGCACTTAAGTTACCCATGATCAATGAAATTTGTGCTAGTACAGATTTTAATATTAAATCACCAAATACTGGAACTTTTAATACTTGTTTATGCCATCTGTACCTAATAGCTTCATTTTTTGTTGTAAGATATTTAAATAATCCATATCCGCCAATTATAGTAATCAATAGAATTAAACCACCTGTTCCCCTTAAGAAGTTGCTCATATTCATAATCACTGCTGTAGGTTTTGGAAGAGCTATTCCCATTCCGTCATACATGTTGGCAAAAACTGGGACTACTTTAATTAACATAAACGCGCTGACAGTAATTGCAACTGTAAACATTATAGATGGATACATTAATGCACCTTTAATTTTCTTCTTTATTTTTTCTTTTTTTTCTAAATCATCTACAATTTTTAATAAAAAAACATCTAACTTACCGCTAGCCTCTCCAGCTTTAATTAAGTTAACATAAACATTGTCAAAATATTGTGGATATTTTTCAAAGCATTTAGATAATGTAACACCACCCTCTAAGCTTTTTCTAATATCTTCAACCACTTCCTTTATAGCGGGACCTTCTAGTTGGTCTCTTAACATAGCAAGTGTTTGTAAAATAGGTAAACCTGCCTTTACCATTGTAGCGAATTGTTTTGAAAATATTAATATTTCCTCGACTTTAACTTTCTTTTTACCAAAAAGAGATAATCCTTTACTTTTTGTTTTTTCCTTTTTAGCCGCTTTTTTCTTTGCAGACTTTATTAAGTTAGTGATTATTATTTTTTGTTCTTTTAGTTTAAAAGATGCTTCGTCTTGATTTAAAGCTTCTATTTCACCTTCAACGTATTTTCCCTCTGATATTCCTTTATATGTATAGGCTTCCATGATTAACTTGCGGACAATACACGCTCGAATTCCCTGAAATTTAGCTCTCCGTTTGCTATAAGTCTTCTGCCCATATCTTGCATTGTTTGAAAACCTTCTTTAATCGCAATTTCTCTTAATTCTGGTGTTGTTGCTTGTCTTAAGATTGCTTCTTTTATGGGTTTTGATACAACCATAATTTCATAAATTCCTTGTCTTCCTTTGTAACCCGAGTCTTTACATTTTGCGCATCCTTTTCCTTTAATCGCTTTCACTCTTGATGCTTGCTCTGGAGAAAAACCTAAATCTGTTAAAACTTTTGGAGTAACATCCTCGTCAGGTACACGGCAGTCTTTACAATTTTTCCTAGCTAGTCTTTGAGCTAACACCATTTGTGTAGCTGCGCTTATTAAATAATCTGGAGTTCCCATGTTTTGCAATCTAGTAATGGTACTTGGTGCATCATTAGTGTGTAGTGTGCTAAAGACTAAGTGACCAGTAAGAGCAGCTTTTAAACCAATATCGACTGTCTCTTTATCTCGCATCTCTCCAACCAGAATAATTTCTGGGTCTTGTCTAAGAAAAGATCTTAAGGCAGATGCAAATGATAAACCAATATCATCTTTAATTTGTACTTGCCCTACTCCATCCAATTCATATTCAACTGGATCCTCTGCCGTTAATATATTTAAATGTGGTTTGCTGACTTCTTTCAAAATACTATAAAGAGTAGTTGATTTACCAGATCCTGTTGGTCCTGTAACTAAAATTAATCCTTGCGTGCTGTGAATTGATTTTCTCAAATTTTTTAAATCTTGGTCCTCAAAATTTAATTGTTCAAGAGTAATATCTCCAGCGTCTTTGTTCAATATACGCATAACGATCCTCTCGTTATTGGCTGTTGGAAGAATTGATAATCGAAGATCAACAACCTTTCCGTCTATCTTGAAGTTAATTGCACCATCTTGTGGCAGTCTTCTTTCAGCAATATCAAGTTTTCCCATTATTTTAAATCTAGTCACCACTGCGCCATAATTATCATGAAGAAATTTTTTATATTCCTCTTGTTCTTGAAGCATGCCATCTAATCTGTATCTAACTCGGGATGAAAATCTGTATGGTTCTATGTGAATATCGCTAACTCCTAATTTAATTGCGTCTGCTACAACTGCTGTACTAAATTTTATTACTTCAGACTCATTTTCTATAGCCTCTACTTCTTCCTCTGGTTTATTTTCTAAAACCTCTCCAGCTTCACCTAAGTCAGAGTCGAAAGTTTTAGTTTTTTCTTTTTTTTCTTGTCTTATTGTTTCAGTTGTAATATTACCACTTTCACTTTGAAGTTTCTGAATAAACTCTGAAATTTGACTTACAGTAGCAGCATGTAATTCAATTTCTTTTTTTGTAATAGCCTTTAAATTTCTCATTAAACCAAGTTTCGAACTATCAGATATTGCAATATGCAGCACCTTTCCATCTACTTTAAATGGAGCAACAAAATTAACATTAATATAATTTGAGGGAAGCACAGATTTTATCTCGTCTGTAATTTCTACTTTTGCTAAATCAATAGTTTCTAAACTTTGTTCTTTAACTAATACATCTAAAATTTTTTTTTCATCACATAATTTCAGCTCAAAAACTGCGTCGATTTGTGATTTGTTGCCCTCAGTGCTAACTTTTTTAATATTTGGTAAATCTTTACCCGAAATAATATCGTTATCTATTAATACATTGATTAAGTTTATTTCGCTCTCTCTACTAATTTTTAACATTTTATAATACCCTCGGTGCGATAAATATTAATAATTCATCTAAACTATCACTTTTCTTCGTACCTTTAAATAAATTTCCTAAAACAGGAACATTACCAAGTCCTGGGAGTTGTTCTTTTGAGTCAAATACTTTATTTTTCTTTATTCCACCAATTACAACAATATCTCCATCTGCAATTAAAAGTTTTGTAGCAATTTCCATTTTATTAATTCCAGGTTCACCTGATACGGCACGGTTTACTGAGTCATTATTGACTTGTACATCTAATAGCACATTACCATCACCTATTATACTTGGTGTAACGGTTAGTTTAAGCGCCGCTTCTTTAAAAGATGTATTTGCTCCTTCTGATCCGGTCGCTTGAAATTGAATTTCTTCACCTTGTGTAATTGTTGCAACTTGATTATCCAAAGTAAAAACTTTTGGATTTGAAATAGTTTTCCCTAAACCAATAGATTCTAATGCTTGAATTTCTGCCTTTAAAACTGCAGAGCCAGTTCTTTTTAAAATTCCTATACCACTTGTAGCTCCTGCTGCATTTGTTGTAAAATCTGTAATAGAGTCTGCAGTCCCACCTAATTGGGCACTACTTGTTCCAATTGCTGAATTAGCAGTTGATGTTGCGCCTGCTATACCTCCAACAGACTCTTGACCTCTCTGATATGCACCACCCAATCTTGTTCCAAGCGCTCTTTCAAATTCAGAGTCTGCCTCAACTATAAATGCTTCAATTAAAACCTGTTTTGTTCTAACATCTATTTCGCCAATTATTTTATCTACAACATCAAGATCTTCGCTTTTTCCTCTTACAATTATAGATCTAGTTGTAACTTCTTCTGTAATTTGTATTGGACTAAAAGAACTGTCTCCTGATGATGTAAATAATTCAGTAATAGTGGTTTTAGCTTGTGCAGGCGATATATAATAAAGTCTAAAAATTTCCGATACAATTGGTTCAACGGAGTCTTCTAATTCTACTTTTTTCTTAACAGCGGCTGCTCTAGTTGATTTGTAATTTTCTTGTGCTGTCAATGTTGACGGAGAATGAACTCTAATTAAATTACTACTTACATCAATATCTGCTGCATAATTTTTCATATCAAGCAGTGCATTAAAAGCTTTATCCCAAGGTACGTTTTTTAAATCTGCAGTTATTGCTCCTGCCACCTCGTCTCCAACTAAAATATTTATACCGCCAACTTTACCCATTAATTGCATTGCCTCTGCATAATCTAAGTTTTTAAATTTAAAACTCACGTTTTGTTTTAGCGAGGCAAACTCGTCAGGTATTAATAAATAATTTCTTTTTTGTTGGGAGGAAATTTTTTTTCTTTTTTGAAGACTTTTAGTATCCCCCAAAACAGGTTGTGGGCCCATATCAACTGTTTTTTCTATAGAAGCTTTTCCAGTTTTTTTTATATCCTCTTTAATAAGTGGTTCATTGTGTTTAAAACCTTTAGATTTTGACTTAGAATATGGTTGAGTTGCACAACCATTTAAAAATATAGTTAGCACAGCAAATAAAGAAACAATCTTAAAATATTTAATATTCATTTGTTTCCCTAATTTGATTTTTAAAATTCATTATAAGATAAGAATCTTCAGTTTGAAAAATTGCCTCATTTTGCTTCATGTCAACCAGTTTTACTCCATCATTTAATTCCTCAAACATAGCCAATGCAATTACTTCACCATCAGCGTTAATTAAAGAAGCAAAACTTTTTTCCTCACTTTTAATAATTCCTACTAATTTATAAGTGTATAAATCTATTTTTTTTCTTTCCTGCTCTGATGTTTCGTTATTTGAAATTATCTGTACACCACCAGTGAATGAGGAGTCTCCAACGAATGGGTCGTTCAGTGGTAAAGGTTCTTCTTTTTTATTTGTAGAAGAGCTTGTTGTGTCATGATTATCTGATAACAAGGATGTTGTTAACAATGACAAAAATAGAAATTTATAAATTATAATCTTAATAAAATTCATCTGCTAGCCCCACTATTGTTAAAGTTCCACTTACTTTTATCGTTCCAGTTGAATCACCTTTTACCACTTTTATCGATTCTTTGTCAAAATTTAACATCTTATTTGATAATGAAAGTGCTCTTTTAAACTTAATATATCCAATAAAATTGCCATCTATGACGAAACTTACTGGAATTTTATAATAGGCAATATCTTTAATACCGTCTTTTTTAGCTGCCTTTTTCTTTTTCTTCTTCTTCTTTTTCTTTTTACTTTTCGTAGCCTTGGTTTTTAAAGCAGTTGATTTGGAGACCATAACTGGTTGGCCTTTAACTATTTGTGAAATTACCAAACCATTGATAGATGCAAATTCGCTCAAATTTTGATAGAGCCCTTCAACCTCCGCTTTCGAGTGAAATAAAGATGAATAATTTTCATATTTGGGTTTTATTTTTTTTATTTGTTTTTTTGATTTTTTAATTTTTTCTTTAAATTGAGAAATTTCCTGCTTTTTGGCGTTCATGTCACTTATTTTTGCTTTTTTCTCATTAACTATTGGATTTAGTATTGCATAATAAATTATTAAAAAAATAATTACCGATCCAAAACTAATCCCAATTTTAATTAAAGTTTTCTTGTCTGCAAAAGCTAGCACTTTTGCTTTAAGATCGTTCATGTTCAAATTTTTAAGTTCGTTTAAATCCATAATTATCCACTTACTTTTACAAAAATTTTAAATCCTTTCATAATTTGTTCACCTGCTTTTGCATTTGGCATTTTCATTGAAGAAAGTGATGCCTGATTAATTAAACTTTTAGATTGCAGATTTCTAATAAGTTGTAAAATATCATTATCTCCAGCAGCTATACCTGTTATTATTATTTCTGATTTACCATTGTAATCAACTGAATTAAATTTTATTCTATTTGGCACGCTTGATGCGATCTGGGCCAACACTCTATAACTTAAATCTTTATTTGATTTCAAACTATTACTTAATTTTAAAGTTGTAGTCATTTTTTTTAATTCCTTATTAACCTTGGAAAGCTGCTTTTTTGTTTGATCGTGCTCTGTTAAAACTGCTTGATAACCAGACAACTTACTATTGTAACTAAATATATTCCAAAAAGCTAAACCAAACAAAATTAGATACACACCTGCTATGGCACCAACTATTCCTTTATAAGCAAAATTTGAGAACGCTTTCATTTTCTTTTGCTTAATCATTCCTTCTCGATTTGGAAGAAGGTTTATATTTTTAACGGCTGTAACAAACTTATAGTAACCAAAAACATCAAGCTTTCTAAAAGCTAAACCAACAACTGTTGAGAAATAAGATCTGTTTTGGATATTTATTTTTTCCTCTAATTGTTGAGGTATTTTAAGTCCATCAAAAGGATCAAATAAGTTAAATCCTGTATTAACCAGGCTTTTTCTAAAACTTGATAAATAATCTTCTACGTTCTCAAGGTTAGATACTACTTTAATATTCCTTACTCTTTTTTCATATTTAGTCTCAAAATCTTGAACTGCTTGTTTAACTTGTGTCATGAATCTTCTTACTAAAGCATCTTTTTCTTCTTGATCATTAGACTCTTTTAAAATTTTTCTATCTTGACCCCTTAAAAAAATGTCGGTTATTATTGGGTTATTATTATATAAAATCATTACATAATTTTCGTCTAAGCCAAATTCTAATAGTGCGGTAAAATTTACATCCTCGGTCTTATTTGAGATCTGATTAATTTGATCAACTGCAGATTTTAAAGCAAAACATTTTACATCGATAATTACAGGGTTTAATCCACTATTTTTAATTATAGAAGTATAATTGTTTATATCGGTAAGTTTCGATGCAACAAATAATATATCCATTGTATTGTCTTTTGGATTTCTATTTATAACTTGGTGGAATATTGAATAATCGTCAAGATTATCTGTTAGTTGAACCAAGTTTTCCCATAAAGAATTTGTATCTATTGCTTTTTTTAATTCCTCATCATTCATAAGAGGTGCAGTTACAACTCTAATAATAGCGTTAGTAACAGGAATAGCGATTGCAGCATTAGATGTTGTTACTTTAGATTTCTGTAGAGCAATATTTAATTCCTCACTTACTTTTGTTGCATGATCAACAATTAATGCGTCATCTGGTAAATCAATAGGATGAATATAAAATCTATCCATCACCCATTGATTTGATTTGTTAGATGAAATTTGAGAGAGTCTTATTTCCTTATTGGTAATTTCAACTCCAACAATTTCTTCTCCTTGTGCTGTTTTTTTTCCAAGTCGAGCTTTTAAAAAATTATTAAACTTTTCTTTAACTTTTCCTGTATTAGGTTTAAAATTTAATTTCTTTACGTCACCTTTTCCAAAAGATGGAGCTTTAAACTTTATATTTTTTAATTTTTCTAAAATATTTTTTGGTTTTGTTTCGCTTGCATCTTCAGAAGTTAAATTTTGTGAAACTGTAGCAACATTTTCTACTTTTGGTTTAGATTGTTCAGTAATAGGTTTTTGTATTTGTCGTTCAGGTTCTATTTCTATTTCAGTTTTTGTTTCAATTTTTTCTGTTGTTGGTGTCGAAGATTGTGTTTCTAAATTTTCTTTTTCTGAATGAACATCATCGAACCATTTTTCAAGAATTGGTATTGCTTCGTCTAAATTTGGAGTACCTGAAGATGAAATTTTTTGTTTTCCATCTTTATAAAGTCTTCCAACCCAATTTTTTGATTTTAATTCGCCCTTATATTTGTCTTGCCGCACATATATATGCAGTCTTCCGTCTTTTTTATGAATAACTTGGTGTTCTTTTTTTTCTTGTTCATTATTTTTTTCATCATTTTGAATTTCATTAGTTTTTTCAGCAACTTCAACTTTGTTTTCTTGTGAATTTTCTTCAGGTGATGAAAAATTTACATTGTCTGATGACTTTTCTGTTTCGTCTTGTGAAACAATATCAACTTTTGGTTGATCTTCAGATAAATTTTGATTTTCATTAACATCTTTTTGATTTTGTTCAGAACTTTCCGACGGTTTATCTTCAACCTGAGGTTTTTCGCCTTCAGGTTGGTTGTTCTTATCTATTATGACACCGAACTTTTCTTTCTCTTTGTCATCCATAATTTAACCAAATATTTTTTTCTCTAACACAATTTAATAAAACTCTAACACAATTTTGTAAAATGTCTAACACAAAAAAATTTTTTTGTGTCCATTATAGGTTGTAATTGTAATAAGGCGCATAAATATTGGGTTTTTTAACATTGAATAAATTTTAAAAAAAATCATAAATCAAAAAAATTTTTCAATACTCTAACACAAATTAACAAATCATTTTTGTGTTAGAGTTTTAAAATTTTTGAAAAATTAAAAAAACAAGTAAAATCAACATTTTTTAAGATTCAATTTTATTGTTTATATTTTGTGTTAGAGTATTTTTTTTTGTGTTAGATCTGACAATTAATTCCAATAATGGAAAATTAATCTCTATAATAATTTTCCTATTTAGATTTTCAATCCATCAATTTAGCCATTTGGCAAAAAATTTTTGCTTTTTTTCAATTTTCAATCCTTAATTGCAATCATTTTCGAGAAAAATCATTTTTTTTTGTAAAATTTTAAAAAAAATTAACTTTAATAGTTAAATCAAAGTATTTAAATAAATTAAAGTGGTCTACCAGTTATATCAGTGGTTAAACTTTGATAAACAAGCACGCTAATCGCTTCCAAGTTTTTAATTACTCTATTTATATCCCAAACTAGATCTACGCTAGTGCAATTTAGTTCTTGATAATAATATACTCTAGCTTTTGGTATTGATGGATCAATTTCTTTTGTAATTACGTTTAAAATATTTGTTTTTTTGTCAATTGCAAAATTATATTTACATACATTAGCTGTAGTCCAATATAAAATTGTAGAAATAATAATTGCAAAAACAATCATTACACTTTTCATTTTAAAGAGTCGATAACTACAATTGTTAGATCATCTTTTTGAATTTTTCCAGACTTGATTATATCTTCAACCATAATTTTTAATCTTTGATTATTTGGTTTGACTTGATATTTTTTAATATAATTTTGGAAACCATCTGCACCTAGCATGTTTCCACCAGGATCTTTGATTTCTGTAATACCGTCTGTGAAAATATACATAGAACTATCATCAAACTTTAATTTTGTCTCTTTGTATTTAATCTTCGGCATAATTCCTAAAGGTGGTCCAGCTTCTGTAAAATTTGAAAATTTTTTATCTTTAGAATAAATAAGAGGTGGTTCGTGACCTGCATTAGATAAAAGCAGTTCTTTTTTTAAACTATCATAAATTCCAACTAACATTGTTACAAACATTCCTCTTGCAGCAGTTTCACAAATTTCTTTATTAAGTAATTCTAAAAGTTCAGATGCAGAGAACATAGTTTTACTTAAACATCTATACAGACTAGATGCTTTGGACATCAACAAAGATGATTTGATTCCTTTTCCAGAAACATCTGCAACTCCGAAACCAAATTTCCCGTTTCCTAATTCTGAAAAATTATAAAAATCTCCTGAAACAACTTTTGCTGGAATATTTATTCCTGCAATTGGGAAAGTTTCTTCTTTTTTATTTTGAGATAGTAAATTTTTTTGTATCTCTCCAACAATTTCAATTTCCTTTTGCATTCTATTTTTATCTATAAGTTCTTTTGCCATTTTAGCATTTCTTATAGCTAAAGCAGCAGGTGCAGATAATGTTTCTAATAATTTCCTATCGCTTTCTTCAAACAACTTATTGCCAGTTTTTTTATTCAGACAGTGTATTACTCCAATACATTCATTGGCTGCAATCAACGGAGAACATAAAACTGAATAAGTTGTAAAATTTGTTTTATTATCTAAATCAAAATAAAATTCTGCTATTTCTCTTACATCTTTTCTGACATCACCTACTCTTATACATTTTTTTTGTAAAACAGCTTTACCCATAACGCCTTGTGTTAAAGGTATTTCATATTCATCCAGATAAGATTGATATTTGGATGCGATACATTGAAATACTTGTTTTTTGTCTTCTATAAGAAAAATATTTGCAGCTTGTGCGTTTAATCTTTTAATAATAACTTCCAAAGCATTTTGTAAAGTATCAGTTAAGTCAAGAGATGTTGCAAACTCTTGATTCATCTGAGTGATAATGGCTAAATCCTGATTTATTCTTGGTTCCTCAGTCTTTACTGGGATTTTATTGGATTTAAAAAACATATTAACAATTGGCATTTTATTACTTTTTTGATATTTTTAACACATATGGAAATTATAATCAATTCACCGGGTTTTTATCTTCATATTCAGGATGCTGTAGTATTCATTCAATACTGTATTGATGGAATTTTGAATGTTGCTTCGCAGTTCAAAATTTAATTAGTGTTATTTCTCTCTTTTTTTATCTTTGGAAGTTTTTTAGGTAGTTTTTCAAATGTTTGTATACATAGGCTACCTAAAAATGAAAGTATAGTTTTTAATCGCTCTTATTGTCCTGGCTGTAAAAAAGTAATTAACTGGTACGATAATATTCCAATAATCTCATTTATTCTGCTTAAAGCTAAATGTAGAAATTGTGATTTTATAATCCGTTTAGAATACTTTATTGTAGAGATTTCAACTGCAATCATTTTCTCTTTTATATATTACATCTATAGTTTCTCAATTACCTCTTTACTTCTTATGGTTTTGTCAGTTTTTTTTATAATAATTTTTTTTATTGACCTTAAACATTATATAATTCCAAATGAACTTACTTTCCCACTAATGACTATTGGTTTTATCAAATCATTTTATCCAAATTTAAATCAAAATTTGTTTCCTAATTATATTAATTCTTTAATTGGTGGGGTGTTTGGTTATTTAATAATTTGGTTAATTATATACTTGTACAAAAAAATTAGAAATAAAGAAGGAATGGGCTTAGGTGATGCAAAACTATTATCAGCAATTGGCTTTTGGTTTGGATGGTTTAGTATTCCAATAGTAATATTTTTTTCATCTACAATTGCATTATTATCTGTAATACCATCTTTAATAAATAAAACTAGAAACCTTTCAGAGCAAATTCCTTTTGGACCTTTTTTAATTATAGGTTGTGTAATATTTATTTTATTTGGAAATGTAATTAAATTATTTTTATTTAATTATTAAATTAAAAAAAAATATTTATTTAAAAATTTTCTCTCCAAGATCTCTTGAATGATCTAAATTCAACATCACTTGCAAGAATTTGCACTAAGGTATCTTCTGTTTCCTTTGGTCCTGCCAAGTTCGCAAACATACTGCCACCAAATACCACTAGCTTTGATAATATACCTGCTCCAACTTCATAACAATCTCCTTGCGGTACGTCACCATCTGGACTTATGCCTTCTGTATCAAGATACCCACACTCGTCATTATAAGAACAAACATAAGCATTTCCTAAATGACATGCACCAAGTTCACTGTTTGGTTCATAGACTGGAAAATAAACTCTGCCTCTATAAATGGTTGGCGATGCTGAAACTTTTCTGAATTTATTATTTGTGCTTTCAAGTATCTGATCGTCTGCATCACCTAATTTATAGTACCAAGCAATATCATTTAAACCAACGTCACATGTTGGAGCACCAACAGAATCATTTGTTTGAATACAAAGTGTGCTTTGATCACCATCTATTATTGGAGCTTTGTCCAACGCATCAATAGCATCTTCGATAAAACTGTCTTTATTATATACTAAATCAGAACTTGGTCCAAAATCAGGAAAGTCTGGATCTTTTACGCCATAGACAATGTTGTCCATACTTGCTAAACCCTCAGAATTTACAGTATCGGCGATTCTATTGAAGTCACCAGTTCCACCGAACAACCAAAGATTTTTTGTTGTTGTTCCTATTGCAGCATCCATTTCAAAATAATTTAATCTAGCATTTTTAAAGTCAGATCGTAAATTCATTATTGGTTTTTGATCAAACAGTGTGCCTTCTGAAGTAAAATTTAGTTTTGTAATTTTTCCTTCTAAATCATTTACGTAAACCATAGCACCACGCCAATTAGCATCTGTTTTATCGGCTGTTATAACAATAGGATTAGCCGGTATAGAATTTGTTATTGGGCTACCTTTTGTAAAAGTTCCTGCAGTTGTGCTTCCCATTTTCGATCTATCTGGATCACTATCTAAAATCAGTATTGGGCCATCTGTAAATAATTTTCCTGCGTCGTGTTGTGCTAAATCTGAATCTGAGTTCTGATCCGCACCTCCTTCAAGATCTACAACAAAGACACCTGACCCAAGGCATGAATTTCCAGCACCCATTCCTCCGCCCATAACAGCAACATATCGATCATCATCAATATCTTGTGCACCTGGTGTAGGAGTTCTGAAAATTCTTGGTGTAGACCATGTCTCCCCTAACGTACTGTAATCAAATTTTACATTATTTGTTCCAGCACCTTCACAATTTGTCTCAATTTTAAATGTATCAGTGGTGTCAGACCCTGTTCCAGCATTAAAAGTCTTTTTGGTATCAAATTTAATTTTTAATTTATCATTCTCAATTTTAGCTTCTTTGATAATTATAGGCTTCCATTTGTCTGCCACTCTTTCAGAAACTGTAAGTATACCGCTTTTGACAGTATTATCGGCGTTGATTTGTTCAGCTGACATTGCTATGTCAAATACATATGTATCATCATTATAACACGAGGTAGTTCCATCTTGACGAAAATCTCCAGCAACATCACCATTATTTTCGCAACCTGCTATTTCATTCCTTCTATCGAAAGTATTGTTAGTAGGATCAGCAGCTAAATCTACCTCTTCTGCAGCAACATAATTATCAGTCGCTTTTTTAGCTTCATCTGAATCATCAATATTTAATCTAAATCTTGTGTAAGGTATTCTTGCAACTTCTCCGCTATGATCAACTCTGATTACCTCGTTGTTATATGTATCATTATATATTGAGAACATGTGAAGAGGTCCTTTACCACTTCCAGTAACATTGCCGTCGTCATCTGTTGTCCCTGCAACTATCATTGGATTTGTTACATCCAAAACAGAAAATCCTGGCCCACCGCGACCATAAGGAATAAATAATAAAGTTCTCCATGATTTATTAATATCATAGTCTGTACCATCCTCATTAAGACCACGGATAAAGACATCATGCACTACAGGCGAGCCATCTACACCAAAGATTGCATTTGAACCACCACCGTAAACATTTGATGATATCTGAAAAGCTCCCTCATAATTTGTATTAATCATTAACGGTAATTTAGAGGCTATCATAGGAGGAACAAAAGCCCATTCCTCAATACCACCATTAGCTCTGAATGCATGCAACATTCCTCCATTTGAACCTGCATAAATAATTTTTTCTCTTGATTGTTGATTTCTTTTAAAGCCAGCATAACCATTTGTTGTTCTCCAATAAGCTTCTTGGTTATTAGCAGTAAAAGATGTATTCGCACCTGGCACACCTACTTCAACGAGTTGAGAATGATAAATGTCTGACAACATTGATGATTCCACTTCGCAATCATTTATGTCTGTTCCCTCAGGACAAAAATCCCAATTTCTGTCAGCGTATATGCCACATCCACCTCTATAATCAAAATAATCTTCACCTCTTACAAAATTTATTAATCCTTTAATGTCATCTATATTACCGTCGGCTACACCATCCACAAAACTACAAGTAGTATTACTATTATGAAAGTCTCTTACTAAATTCCCTGTGAATTCAAATAATGTATTAATTTCATTATAATTATTTTCGTTCCAATTATTCCAGTTGCCAACATAATTTGCAGAATTATTCCCTGAGGAGTCTAATGGAGTCCATATTTTTCTTACATCCGAACCTCTTTCTTTCATGACTACTCCTGCATCCCAGTTTTCGCCGTATGAAGGAGAGTGTTTAATTTCTGAAGATGGTAAAATAGTTTTTCTGAAAAGGTGTCCCTTCCACTCTCCTGTTTGCTGATAACTAAATTGTGCTTGATAAACTGATCCACCCTCCTCTAATGTTGCAGTAATTGATGGTGCCGAAAACGCTAATCTTTCAGCTATTATTTGTCTAATCTTAGCTTCAATTTCAGTTTTTAAATCTTCTGGAGTGTTTGCACCAATTGCTCTTTCACAATTAGTTTTGTCTGCGAGCCCATCGTATGTATCTGGGTTTACAGTTTGGTTGTATGTGCCAGGATCATTACATGATCCAGCTCTTGCTAATCTGTCAAATATTGGTTTAGCATTTACATTATCATAAGAACCTCCATAACCGACTACTAAAGTCTGAACATCATCAGCCAGTCCGTTTACGGAATCCAAATCTTTATTTTCACCATGTCGTAATTCATGAAGCGCATCAAAAGCTAATGATGCATTTCTAATATGCCCGTCACTTATCACAATGACGTAGTTAAGCTGACACTTTAGATTTGGATCAATCATTGGCTCATCTAAACCTGAAATTGTTGTATCTGCAAAATAATCTTTTGCCATTTGTGAAAAAGAATTACCGTCTGTTCCCCATCTCATACCCATGTCCTCTAGCACATCTAATATTCTTTCAGCACCAGATGGGCTAACTCCAACTTCAATACAGTAATCTCCTCTACAAGGATTAGATTTCCCAGTTGCTCTCGTTCCTGTCCAGCCATCGTAATATTGACAATCACCGTAATGATGACAGTAAACTTCTCCACCATACCACCAATTTTGTGGGCTCCCATGGAAGTCAAACATTCCTGAATTCCAATGTCCAAATCCAAAATTTGCACCGTTTGTCAACGAGCTGTCTGTAACAATTGCTTCAATCGCATCTTTGGCTCCCTCAAATTTTGATTTTACTTTACCAAAATGTTGGGAATGCCATGCTGTATCTTTATTAGCATTTGTAAATTTTGTTTTTGTAAATCTTTGTAAAAAGGCATTTCTATCACCTACTAAAATAGAGTCTCTATCTGCGCTTATAGAAATATTATTAGTTACATTGTTTTGACTTGATGCTCTTCCTGGTTCGAATAATTCTACATTTGCTGCAGCTAAACCACCAGAAGTAGATCCTTCATTTCCATTTCCAGATGTACCGAGAGTAACATCGATGCTAACAGTAAAATTAACTGGGTCTACTTGAAGTCTTTGAATTCCATGCTGCCAAATACTTGTTGTATAAATTACATTATCTTCATCTCTAGAAAATTCTATCGCACTGAAATTATTAACACCAGAAATCGTATTTTGAACTGGTAATCCAGGGCCGCCTTTAATTCTGTTCTGACTTGGTTCAACAATCATGTGTGCATTGTTGGATGGGCACCAAAGATTATTTGCGTCAGCTGTCATAGGGAAAGCCCATAATTTTCCCTGTCTTGAAAAATAAATATACGATCCATCGTTACTTATAGTCATCGAGGTAGTTTTTGAATCATTTAACATATTTCCAATTTGACCAGAAAGATTACCACCACATTTTTTCTCAGCATTGGTTGTCAGATTTCTCACATACATTCTCCCTTTATGTCCACTGGCGAATGTTGATCCTGCTGCAAATAAAATTTCTTCGCCGCCAATTTCTCTGATCTCAAGATGTCTTGTCATAGCTATATTTGTTCCAATCGAGTTTAAAACCACTCCGCCCTCTTCAACTTTTGACCAAGCACTAATTTTATTAATTACTGCTGTACAATTACCAGCACTATCAATTCTTATAATTTGTCCACCTTCACCATAAGTTGCTAGCCATACTTCGTCGTCGCTCGTTATATCACCTGCCCAACTTTTGTTGGTACCAAATGTATCAAATGAGCTAGCGCAGTATTCGGTACCATAAAAAGCTCCTTGACCACCTGCAAAGTCTGTATCTCTTTTTTCATCAACAACTAAATATTTAAATAATCCACGATTATGTTCTGAAACAATAAAATTACCATCATCTAATTCTACTGCCCAATCAACACCTTTAATTCCAGTTCCTCCAACAACTGGATTTCTCATACTGACAGAACTATCTAGCAAAATTAAAATATTTGCAGGAACATCCCCTTTACCAGATCCAGGTGGAATAGGTTTTGAATGAATGCTTGAGGAAAGCGTTATAAAGAATAAGAAAACTGCTAGGATTATTTTAAAAAAGTGCTGCATATTATTCAGGTAACTCATTTATATCTTCATTGGATGATAGAACATCAAAGTATTCATGACTTGTCACAACAACTCCTTCATCGATTGAATTGTCACGTTGTTTGATTTTATAATAATAGATGTACTTATTTCCTACATCCCAAAATTTATACCCAGGCCAACTTTTATCCTCAGTGTTTATTTCTCCAAAATTCGACTGAACATATCTACTTAACAGATCTGATTTGTTTTCTTTACCATCTTTAGACTTAGATTTACCTAGAACCTCAAGCTCGAACGCTCCTACAGTATTATCGACAATATATGCATGCATCAATACATTGCCAAAAACATCCCTATCTTCACAAAAGCCATCAACCTGATGCGTGATTTTCGAGATAAGATTAACTTTTTTATTATCACCTTCCAGATATCGACTTTCGGGTATTTCTCCAAATATGTTTTCAAGAGATGATTTATTTTCACCAATTTCAATATCTAAAAGATTACACGCGTAAGAATAGTTAAAGCAAAGGACAAAAGATAAGAGTAAACAACAAAACGTAAATATTTTCATTTTTATATTCTTAAATATTATAAAATTATCAATATAGCTCAACATTAAATTAACCTGGTAAAATAATTAAACTTTCTAGAGGTATAATCAATTTACTTTGTTTAAATAATCTTATTGCTCCTCCCGCAATACCTGTGTCTTCATATATGCCGCATGCATAAATTCTATAGGCTGTTCCAGCGTTCATAATATCGATAGAGCCTGAGGCAATACTAGATCCACTCTCTGTGAAATCAGCAACTCCAACGTTGACTATGAAATATTCATATTTAAATTTATCAATATAATCCATTTCATCACCTTCATCATCTGCACTAAATCCTGAATGTGAAGAGTTTACAATTGCCGGCCGTACAATATTTAAAAAGCTTGCATTTTTATGATGAACAACTACGTCTTGCAAATTTATTACATTTTTAAAACTTTTATAACAGCCAGTAGTGTCATCTGCTGCGTCTGCTACATTAGAAGGATGCTTTCCTTTATTTGCAGAATTTGCAGCTCCTTTAGACTCTGTTCCATCTGCTGCAATCTCTCTTTTTGGAAGACCCATAAAAGTATTTATTAAATATTTTTCAGCCTCTAAAAGACCGGTTTCAGCAACATAAAAAGCCTGCTGGTTATGATCAGTAAAATTATTACTCTTATGGTCACTTGAAGTAATTACTACAAGGGTTCCACTCATTAGTGACATAACCAACAATAAAACTATTGATAATACTAAAGCAAATCCCTTTATATTTTTTTTATTTTTATTGTGCACCAATGTTCCTTGTATATACGCTTACAACAACAGACTCCCTCAAATATTTATCTTCATATCCTTTGTCAGTTGAATTTCTATCTTTTCTTAAAGTTTTGATAAATCTTTTCAAATCACCTTTGGGTTTTGATTTATAAAAATCTCTACCTGATCTAAATGATAACGCTATGTCTACTTGCCTTATTTTATTAAGGTCGTATCTGCTGTCATTGTTAGGCTGTGGGTAAGTCCCTGTGCCACTTACGTCATAAAGATCAACACCATCTTCATCAAACAATAAAAATTCCATATCAGCAACATGTGATCTTACTAGTTGTTGTCTATAACACTCATTACAAACAGATATATCACTTGTCCAATTTCCGTCAGGAAATGCTGTTGTTTCTATCCAACTTTCTTTTGTTTTATAAACTCCATAATATTTATTTTTCTCATCATTACCTGCTTCATACTCCATCGGTAATGCATAATAAGTAACTCTATACTTTTTATATTTTTGATCATCGTTTTTATTAAAGTCTCCGTAAACAATATGAATCCTATCACAGCAAAGATGTTGATCGTTATGTCTGGATGAAGTCTGTTGTCCATTAGTTTCATCTTCTGGTATATAACCTAACTTATTTCTTACTACAATAATTGGGTCATGACTGTCATACAAACTTTCTACATTAGTTAGTCCAGTTACATATTTTAAATCATCGAATGGAGCAATTCCCTCGTCATTTTGCCCGTAATAATATTGAAATCCAGCTAGTCTAATATCTCTTGCTAACATACCAACTATATCTCTACTTGAAGAACTAATTGACGCTTTATCAAGTACTTGTCTATAGCTATTATTCACTACAGTATACGTTGCTAACATTGCTCCCATCATAAGTGCAGTAACTGCAACTCCAACCAATAATTCTATTAAACTAACACCAGACTCTGATTTAAAATTTTTGGTCATGATCCTGAATAATCCTTAAAAATATAATCGGCTTGAAAATATAAAGTCTTCTTCTTCCTACCGTTATTTGTACTTATCTGAACTCTACCAATGTAGGTTTCATCAAAAATAAATTCTGTGGTTGTATCAGTTGTGCAACCAATTGATGAGTCATTACATATTTTAAATACTTCAATACTTTTTATGTCTTGCGTTGAAGATAAACTTGCACCACTAGCATCTACACTATTTTGTTGAACACATTTTAAATAAATATCCTCTGAAAGTATCTTTTGCATTCTATATGTTTTATTATGTGCCGCACTTTTGTCAGGATCGTTGTCATAAATTTCTGGATTTTCACTAAATTTTTTAAATTTTTCGTTATTTTCATCGCACGCACTAATTTTATATTCGTTCCCAACAAAATTCTGTGGATATTTTTTAACACTTGAAATTACACCATTTTCAACTGGTCTACGATACTCATCGAGTTGTACCTGTGTTGTTTTTGGATTTTCATTAACCAGTGAATTACTATAACCAATTAAATCCTCTGCAACCATACTAACAATATAATTCATTTTTGTTCTTTCAGAGGAAACGTTAATTGATTGTGTTGAGTAATTTACAATTTGGAAAACCGCAACAAATCCAATCCCTACTATTGCTGTTGCAACTAAAGACTCAAGAAGACTGATTCCTTTCTCGTAAGAGTTTTTAAAAATATTTTTTACTGTTCTATCCATCCGTTACTTTCGCTATATTTTTTAAGTGATATATTACCAAATCTGGACCATTCTAAAGCAAATGTATTCTTTTGATCAGACGGTGGTTCATTATTAACACCTAAGGAACAACCTGTTCCACTGGATCTTACTGTACAAATAAATAGTCTTTCTACGGGTGTTGATCCACTTAAAAAAATTCCACCTGGGCTATAATATGTTCCATCTTTTGAAAAACATACACGTCCCCCATCCGATGATACATCACTACCTTCAACGCCAATACCAATTTTTGTGGCATCCACAGATATTTGGTTTACTGTTAAAATATTTTCATCAACTTCACCAACATGATCCCAAGTTAAAGTATCTGAACATCTAGTAGTAAATTTATGAAAATCATTCAATTGATCAGATGCATTATATTTATCTCTTACATAACCTGTAAATCTATCAATAAACATCCCATTAGATGAAATTAAATATTCATTATTGATTTTTTGGATTTCGAATTGCACAAAACTGTATTGTCCTCTTTGAACTTGTGAAAATATATCCTTTATCACACTAGTAATATTTTGAGCCTCTATCCTTGCTGCTCTATCTCCTCTCCAAGACATAAATGGTTGAAACGAAATAGCTGACAAAATTCCAATTATTGAAACCACTACTATCAATTCGAGTAATGAAAATCCTTTAATTTTCTTTTCCTGCATTTGCATCAATCTTTCCTGCTGCTACTAGATTTTCTAAAGATTTAGACATGGTAACCATTCCGTCTTTAACAGCAGTCTGCATGATGCTTGGTATTTGATGAATTTTTGCTTCTCTAATTAAGTTTTGAATTGGAGCAGTACACTTCATTATTTCAAAAGCACCAACGCGACCTAGACCATCTTTAGTTTTTAATAATCTTTGCGTAACAACCATTTTTAAAGAGGTTGATAACTGCGCACGAATTTGCGCCTGTTGTTCTGGAGGAAATACATCAATAATTCTATTTATAGTATTTGGTGCACCACTTGTGTGTAACGTTCCAAATACCAAGTGGCCTGTTTCAGCAGCTGTTAATGCCAAGCTTACTGTTTCTAAATCTCTCATCTCTCCAACTAAAATTACATCTGGATCTTCCCTCAATGCAGCTTTTAAAGCACTTGCAAAACTTTGTGTTTGTTTACCTACTTCTCTATGCGAAACAATACTTTTTGAATCTTTATGAATAAATTCTACTGGATCTTCAACTGTTATAATATTTGATGTTCTTGTTTTATTTATTTCATTAACAATCGCAGCAAGTGTTGTAGATTTACCTGAACCTGTTGGGCCTGTAACTAGTACTAAACCTTTATGCATATCAATAATATCATAAAGTGCATCGGGTAAATCGAATTGTCCCATCTCTGGTATTTTGCTCTCTACTCTTCTCAAAACTGCTGCGGGTCCATTTAAAGTTTTGTAAAAGTTAGCTCTAAATCTTAGTCCACTAATCATTACTGCTGAGTCTAATTCATGTGTATCTTGAAATCTTTTTGTCTCATGTTCATTGCAATTTGTAGTTAGCATATCTATTAAGTCTTGCGGCTTGACTACTACTTCTTTTACCATGATAATTTCACCTGTTTGTCTATAAGCTAAAGGTGAACCTGACCTAATATGAAAATCTGAAATTTTTTTGTTATTTTTTGCTAGTTCTTCTAATTTTTCAAACATGATAATTATTTCTATAATAGCTATGTTAAAATGAATTTTAAACTGTAGAATTAGCTCAAAATAGTCTAAAAAATTGTTATTTTTCACAAAATTTAACTAATTTTTGGTCATAATTTATTATCTAGATGATTTTTGTAAAAAAACTACTCGACTTAATAAAGATTCTGTTGATCACCTTTGTATTCTCATTGGTTATTGATTTTTTTCTAGGGTCAAAAATTCTTAAATACTTTGATGCCTATTTTGCAAAATCACAATTCTATGAAAGATTAATTCGAATAGATCATCCAATTTACCATCACACATTAAGAGAGAATGTACAGTATACAAATAATGTAAGTTTTGTAGATACTTATGTATTGTGCACCAACAATCACGGTTTCAAGTCAAAATGTGATCAAGTAGATAATAAAGATTATGAATTTGCTTTTATAGGAGACTCTTTTACTGAAGGAACTCCAATTGAATATGAGGATAGCTTTGTCGGAATTTTTACTGAAAAGACAGGATATAAAACTGCAAATCTCGGAATAGTATCTTACTCACCTAAAATATATCTTTCAAAGTTAAATTATCTAATTAATCAAGGTTTTAAATTTGATCATGTTGTAGTCTTTATTGATATCAGTGATTTTTACGACGATATTAATTTTTACTCTATAGATGAAAGTCTTAAAGTAACCGAGAAAAATTATAAAAAGAAAAATTTAAAACGAAGGAAATTTTTAAGAAATAATTTTCCACTAACTAACTTTTATATGTTTGTTTTAAAAAAATACAAATTTTCAAAAGAGGAAAAGCAATTAGATAATAATGAAAATCCAATTTTTACTGATAAAGTAAATCTTAAAGCTAAATGGACTTACGCAAAAACTGATAAAATTGAAGGTTATGATTTAGGGGTTAAAAAAGGAAATCAAATAATGATTAATCATATGGAAAAACTTTATGAAATACTCTCAAAAAATAATATTAAGCTAAGTCTGGCAGTCTACCCGTGGCCGCACCAGTTAGAAAATGATGTAGTTAATTCTATACATGTAAAAATATGGCAAGAATTCTGCCAAAATAAATGTGAAAAATTTATTAATTATTTCCCGATCTTCTTTGAAAAGATGAATGATTCTTCTTACTTTGAAATTTATAAAAAATATTATTTTAAAAATGACCCACATTTCAATAAGATAGGCCATAAAGTTTTGGCGGCAGAATTAATTAGAAGTTTTTAGATTATTTAATTGTAATTGTTACTTGGGGTTCGTCTGCAAAAAATGCACATCTTCCTTCAGCCGCAGTAAAAGTGCCAAGTGCACTACTTGTTCCAAAGGATATATCAATTGTTGGCGCAATCAACGCGACTGTGTAAGGTGAGGTTAATTCATAAACAAGCATATGATCATCACCTGTGTCAGCATCATGAGTTTCTTGAAATGTCGCAACTGATGGACTTGAATAATCATTAGTGTTTGAACTACCAGCGCCACAAGTACCATTAGTACACAATGTGTAGCTGTCATTTTCTAAATAAATGTTCATTTCTTCTGCATCACCTAAATCTTTTTCATCAGCGTGTGAAATTCTATGAGTATATTTTCTTGTAGCTTCTGCCGCTCCATATAATGTAGCTGATGTAGCCATCGTTACACATCCTTCTGCATCACCAGCAGGATCTAATACTGTTTGTGATTTCATAACAAATTTTCTATCAACAGTAACTCTCATATGAGTGTAGGTCTCGCCTAAAGGTAATAATGCTGGATCACCATAAGCTGCTGCTGCTGATCCTGAACCAACTGATGCAATATCCACTTCTTGATCACCAGATCCAATAACAATTGAATTTTGACAATCAGTTACACTTGTGCTCGCAGTACATAGCTCTACTTTTTTCATTGTTACTTTGTAAACTGCTGCAGGTCCCGTTACTTCCGCGAAGCTTGAAGCTTTTAAACCAAGAAGTATTAAAAAAGATATTAGTATTTTTTTTATCATATTAATCGGTTCTAGAAATTGTTGATGTACCTTTAAACTCTACTACAATTTTATTGTTTCTTTTAACTTTAGTTAATAATTCTTTACTCATATCTTTTTCTTCATTCCAAGCAGTTGCGCTTATAAATCCATCTTGAAGTGAAGGGCCTGATCTTGGAGGATATACAAACATTACTCTTGCATACCACTCATCTTCTAAGCCTTTTTTATCCTTGTCATCAAATGCTAATTCCAAATTTAAATTTGGGTTTAATAATAATTCTGATCCAAGTTTTGTTCCTCTTATACCGGCTCTATCTCTTCCAAACCATTCATAAGCATTAACGAATACATCGGCCCAATGCATATAAGGAACTTGGGAAGCTAAATTTAAATCATAACCCTCTAAAGGTTTTTCCTCGTCTTTTCCATCTCCTGTATTTAAATAATAGTTACCAGAAAAATCCAATACTGCATTTCTAGCCTCAAGTCCTAAACTTGTTCTTGAATTTCCATAACTATCATAATCCCAAAAAACATTATAACCAGTCATCATTGTATTATCGTTACTTAACATTCTTTGTCCGAAACCTAGGTTTCCAACTGTTCTTTCTGTATTTCTTTTCTCAGTATTAGATAATGAGAATTGCATAAAAAAATTTCCGCTGTCTGTTTTATCAATTTCTCTTACACCAAGAATACTATAGTCTGGTTTGTGATTTTCTCTTAAATCAATACTTACTTCAGTATCACCTTCACCAGGTATTAAATCAGCGATTATATTTGAAATTTTATTTGATAAATCATCTGCATTTGATGAAGTAATTAAGAAGAAAGATATTAATGTTATAAGAATTTTTTTCATTTTATTTTGTTCTAGCAAATATGCACATTAATAAAATTATTGAAATTTGGTAGTATTAATTTTACCGCTTAGGCTTAAAAATTAAGCAAATACCGTTATTACAATACCTTTTTCCAGTTGGTTTTGGACCATCATCAAAAATATGGCCATGATGCCCTCCACAATTTTTGCAATGGTACTCTGTTCTTGGATAACCTAAAAGATGATCAACTTTAGTTTCAAAGGCATCTGGTAAGGACTTGAAAAATGAAGGCCATCCAGAACCACTTTCGTATTTAGTTGAAGATTCAAATAGTTTTATTCCACAAGCTGCACAATGATAAACACCTTCTCTTTTTTCTGCATTTAGTTCACTAGACCCAGGAGGCTCGGTTCCCTCTTCAAGTAAAACTATTTTTTGTTCAGCTGAAAGTTTTGATTTATCTATTTTTGACATTTTATTTTTTTTTATTTGATAAAAATAAACCAATTATTACCAAAATAGAACCTATTGTATGAAAATATCTAAACTGTTCGTCAAAAAAGAATATAGCCATAAAGCTACTAAACAAAGGTATAAGTG
>CACLWL010000001.1 GCA_902610655.1 uncultured Pelagibacteraceae bacterium | reverse complement strand
ATTTTGAAGGGGTTTTTTGCACTCGCTATTGCTGTATTAATTAAAACACCATCACATCCCAATTCCATAGCAATGGCTGAATCTGATGATTGTCCTAATCCTGCATCTATTATTAAGGGTAATTTAGTTTGGGATCTAATTATTTTAATATTTGTTTGATTTAATATTCCTAAACCAGATCCTATTGGGGCAGCAAGAGGCATTATTGCGGCTGCTCCAACATTTTCCAATCTCTTAGCCATTAAGGGATCATCATTACAATAAACCATAACTTTAAAACCCTCTTTACTCAAAACTTCTGTTGATTTAAGTGTCTCGATCATGTCAGGAAAAAGTGTTTTTTTATCGCCCAATACTTCTAATTTAACTAACTTCCATCCACCAATTTCTCTAGCTAATCTTAAAGTTCTCAACGCATCTGAGGATGTAAAACAACCTGCAGTGTTTGGTAAATATGTAATTTTTTTTGGATTTATATAATCCATTAAAATCGGTTTTTTTTTGTCTTGAATATTTACTCTACGAACTGCGACTGTGACTATATCTGCGCCAGACAGCTCTACACATTTTGCACATTCATCGAAATTTTTGTATTTCCCCGTTCCAACTATCAACCTTGATTGATATTTTTTATTTGAAATTACCAAAAAATCTTTATTATTCATCTTAACCACCACCTATAAAGTGAACAATTTCAATTTTATCTAAATTTTTAATCTTTATTTTTTGTAAATTTTGTTTATCGACAATTTTTTGATTTATCTCTATCGCTACTTTTTTTGTCGAAATTTTATATTTAGTAATAACATCTTTTAAAGTCATTTTGGGTTTTATTAAGAATTTTTTTCCATTTATTTCTATTTTTACTTTGTTTATTTTTTTCATAATATATAAATAATTAATGCCACATAGAATAATAATTATCAATGGACCAAATATTAATTTATTAGGTGAAAGAGAACAATCACAATATGGTAAATTATCTTTTGGGGAATTAAAAGAAAAATGCGTAGAGGCTTCTAAAAGTCTAAAAATAGAAACTGAATTTTATCAATCAAACATTGAGGGTGAAATTGTAACTAAAATTCAAGAATCTAGAAATAAATACGATGGTATTGTTATAAATGCAGCTGGTTTCACACATTCATCTGTTTCAATCAGAGATGCATTAGAAATATTTAAAAAACCTAAAATTGAGTTACATATTTCCAATATCTATAAAAGAGAAGAATTTAGACAAAAATCTCTTATTAGCGATGTAGTTACTGCGGTGATATGTGGTCTAGGAGTAGATGGTTATATTTTGGCCATAAATGCAATGCAAAAATTAATTGAAAATGGAAATAGATAAAAAAGTTATTAAAAAATTAATCGATGCTCTGGAAGATTTTAAAAAATCTTTAAATAAAACTGGGCAGCAAATAGATATTCCAGAGATAGAAACAAGTATTGAAAATACAGAAACTGAAAATTATAGGTCAGTAAAAAGTCCAATAATTGGAACTGTATATTTATCTCCAGAACCAGGAGCAAAACCATTTGTAGAAGTCGGTAAAAAAATAAAAAAAGGTGACACCATTATGATAGTTGAAGCAATGAAAACTATGAACCATGTGCCATCAACTCATAACGGGACAGTCCAAAAAATTTCAGTTGAAGATGGTCAACCTGTTGAATATGACCAAGTGTTAATCCTTATAGAGTAATGTTTAAGAAAATTCTAATCGCTAATAGAGGTGAAATTGCTGTAAGAATTATTAGAGCTTGTAAAGAATGGGGAATTTCAACAGTTGCAATTCATTCTGATGTAGATAGAGAAAGTATGCATGTAAAATTAGCAGATGAAAGTGTATGTGTAGGTCCGCACCAACCAGCTAATAGTTATCTTAACATTCCAGCAATTATGTCAGCTATAGAGCTAACGAATGCAGAGGCAGTTCATCCTGGATACGGATTTTTGTCTGAAAATTCCAGCTTTGCAAAAATTTTAGAGGAAAATAACATTAAATTTATTGGACCATCTTCAAATTTAATAAAGATGATGGGAGATAAAATTCAAGCAAAAAAAGTTGCAAAAGAAAATGGATTACCTGTAATTGAAGGATCCGATGGTGGTGTATCTAATATACAAGAGGCAAAACAAATTTGTAAAAGAATAGGATTTCCAGTTCTTGTAAAAGCTGCTGGTGGTGGAGGTGGAAAAGGAATGAAAATTATTTATGATGAAATTAAATTTGAAGAGTTATTCTTATCTGCCAAATCAGAAGCAAAAAAATTTTTTGCGAACGAAGAGGTGTATATAGAAAAATTTTTTGAAGATCCTAGGCATATTGAAGTACAAGTTTTATCAGGGAAAAATAGAACAGTTCATTTACATGAGAGAGATTGTTCAATTCAAAGAAGACATCAAAAATTAATTGAAGAAACCCCAAGTCCAATTCTTAGTAATGAATTAAGATCTGATTTATTTGAAAAAACTGTGAAAATGGTTTCGAAGATAGGTTATGAAGGTGCAGGAACAGTAGAGTTTATATACCAAAACGGAAAATTTTACTTTTTAGAGATGAATACAAGAGTTCAAGTTGAACATCCAGTTACCGAAATGGTCACTGGTATAGATATTATTAAAGAACAAATTTGGATTGCCTATACAGGAAATACAGCATTAGAACAAAAAGATGTTGTTCCAAGAGGTCACGCAATAGAGTGTAGAATTAATGCAGAAGATGCTAGTAAAAATTTCCAACCCTCACCTGGAACAATAACTATGTGCCACCAACCATCTGGCTTTAGAACAAGAGTGGACGGTGCAATTTATCAAGGTTACAAGGTTACACCTTTCTATGACAGTTTGATTTGTAAATTAATTTGTCATGGAAGAAATAGACAAGAAGCAATTCAAAGAATGATTAGATCCTTGGATGAATTCGTTATTGAAGGAATAACAACTACAATTGATTTACATAGAAAATTACTTACCCATAAAAAATTTATAAAATCGGATTTTAATGTTTCTTGGTTAGATAAAGATAAAGTAATTTAATTAAAACACTTTGTTAACCACAAATCATATACCGGATGATCAAAAGTATTTATTGAAGGGCTTGAAGAAAATGTCCATCCATTAAAAACGAAAACCTCATCATTTCCGATATTTTTTATATCCTTGACCTGCAAATATGCAATAATTTCAGGATTATCATCAAATTCAGAATTTTTACATTTAAATGGTTTGATAGAAATATTTTTGAAAATTTTTTCTTCGCCTATCTTTATTTGAACTTTGTAATTTTTAGAACTTACTTTATCCAAAATTTTAAGTTCTATAAATTTACCTTCATAAGTTAATTCATCAGATATTAAATAGTTATTGAATATTATAAGGAAAAAAAAAGCTAATAGATTAGCCTTTCCAAGTAGAATATTTCTTCTTAATTTCATTATTTTTTTTATTTGGGTGATATGATTCTATTGTTCCTGTTTTGTTTGGGGAGTGAGGTTTTTGCCAGCTATATTTCTTAAAGTTTTTATTCAATTCGATTTTATTATTAGTGAAGTGTATCCACAAATACCATTCATTTGAAATTTTTGATGCATCAATTTCACCTTGATAAATAACCCATCTTTTATTTTTCTTTTTATTCTCATAATATTTGTTACCAAATTCATCTTTTCCAACTAGTTTACCATTTAAAAAAGTATATATGCGTGTCCCCAATGTTTGCTGATTCCACCAAATGAAAATCTGTTTAAAAATTGTCAACATAAAAAAGTAATTTTTTTTCAATTTTAAATTGCAAAATTTAGATTAGACTAAATTTTTATTTTGTATATACATATTCATTCAATGACTCAATTATAAATTAAAATTATGGCAAAATATTTAGTAGAAACTTATTACAATTGTAGCTTCAAAGTTACACATTATCTTGATGAAGTGAACGAAAAAGAACTATCAAATTTGGAAAAAAGAGATGATGGAAAATTTGAAATTATAGAGGTTAAACTAGACAACAGAAAAACAAAAAGTTTGGAAAAAAATATAAATAAGAATACTGGTGAAAAAGTAATTAACTCTGTAAATTTAATCACAGATAAGTCAAATAAAGAAAATTTAGTAAAAGAAGACAATAGTAACTTTATTAAAAATGTTCATGACGGCGTAAATAGAAGATTTAGTATGCCAGATAGAAGAAAAGGATATATCCAAAAAGCAACTATTGGGGATCATAAAGTTTATCTTCATACCGGAGAATACGAAGATGGTAAAATTGGAGAAATATTTATTGATACTAGTAAAGAAGGAGAGTTAGTAAAAGCTTTGATGAATAATTTTGCAATAGCGATATCTTTAGGACTTCAATATGGGGTGCCTCTTGATGAATTTGTAAGTGCTTATGTCGATACAAAATTTGAACCTTCGGGAAAGGTTTATGGTAATGATAGAATACTTAGCGCTTCCTCTATACTTGATTATATATTTAGAGAACTTGCAATTTCATACTTGAATAGAGAGGATTTAGCTCATACCCCATCTATTGGATTAAATGTAGATAAATCAAAAGATACAGAAATAGAAGAGGGAGACGAACAAAATCAATTTTTAAAAATGGTAAAGGATATTACTAGCAAAGGTTTTGTAAGAAATAATTATAAAAAAAAACTTGTCGATCTTTCTGATATTCGTATTAATTTAAAAGGTAAAAAATAACCTATTTTTTTTTAATTGTTAAACTTAGCTCTTTTAATTGCTTTTCAGTAATTTCTGAGGGTGCATTCATCATTAGATCTTGAGCATTCTGGTTCATAGGAAACAATGTAACTTCTCTAATATTCTTCTCGCCCGCGAGTAACATTATAATTCTATCTATGCCTGGAGCTATCCCTCCATGAGGAGGCGCCCCAAAACTTAAGGCATTTATCATTCCACTAAATTTTTCATCAACTTCACTTTTTTTGTAACCTGCAATCTCAAAAAGCTTATACATTAAATTTGGTTTATGATTTCTTATTGCTCCAGATGAAAGTTCAATACCATTACACACAATATCATATTGATATGCTTTAATATTTAAGGGGTTTTCAAAATCTATTTCTTTTTCCTCTCCTTGTGGCATAGAAAAAGGATTATGACTAAACTTTATTTTTCCGGAAATTTTATCTATTTCATACATTGGGTAATCTACTATCCAACAAAAAGCAAAAGTATTTGGATCGATTAAATTGAGTTCCTCTGCAATTTTATCTCTTGCTAATGACATAAGCTGTAAAACATTTGTTTCTTTATCACATGAAAAAAATATACTATCACCTATTTGGGCTCCTGTTATTTCCATAATTTCGCTTAGCGCTTCTGAAGAAAAAAATTTTCCTACTGGTCCTCTGGCTGTTAAATTTTTGTCTTTTTCAAATGTAAAATATGCCATTCCAGATGCTCCTTCGGTTTTTGCCCATTTATCTAAGTTATCAAAAAAACTCCTAGGTTTATTTTTTGTATTCTTTGTCACTATTGAACGTACAACTGATCCAGATTTTACAAGTTTTTTAAATATATCAAATTTTACATCATCTCTCTCAAATACTACTGTTAAATCATTTATTTGAAGAGGATTTCTTAGATCAGGCTTATCTGTTGCATATTTAAGCATAGCTTCCTTAAAAGGTATCCTTGGGAATTTTTCATATAAAAATTTTTTATTAGAAAATTTTTGAAATACTTTGATTAAAAGATTTTCAACCACTCTTAAAATATCCTCTTGTTCTACAAAAGACATTTCTAAATCCAATTGATAAAATTCTCCAGGGCTTCTATCTGCTCTTGCGTCTTCATCTCTAAAACATGGAGCGATTTGAAAATATTTGTCAAAGCCTGACACCATTATTAATTGTTTAAATTGTTGAGGTGCTTGCGGTAATGCATAAAATTTTCCAGGATTTAACCTGCTTGGAACTATAAAATCTCTTGCTCCTTCTGGACTAGAAGAAGTTAAAATTGGAGTTTGAAACTCCACAAAACCTTGTCCATTCATTTCATCTCTAATAAATGAAATTATCTTTGATCTTAATAAAATGTTAGAATGAATTTTTTTTCTTCTAAGATCTAAAAATCGATATTTAAGTCTTATTTCCTCTGAATATTCTTGATCGCTAAATACTGGAAGAGGAAGATCTTTACATGTACCTAGAACTTCATACGAATTAATTTTAATCTCAATCTCACCAGTTTTAAGTTCTTTATTTATTGTTTCCTTAGATCTTTTACTTACTACCCCATTTATTTTAATAACGCTTTCTAATTGTATTTTTTCTAGCTCTTTAAAAAAAGGCTTATCTTTTTGAATAATACATTGTGTTGTTCCATAATTATCTCTTAGATCTAAAAAAAGTAAATTTCCGTGGTCTCTTTTTTTATTAATCCAACCTGATAAAGCAACATTTTCTTCACTATTTTCTATTGTGAGTTCTGAGCAATTATGAGTACGAAACTTATTCATATTAAACGGCCAATGCTTCTTTTATTGTTTTCTGATCAATAGATTTTTTTTTTTTTAAACTTATTTCGTCAATCTTATATATAAATTCGAATATTTTTCCATAAGACCTTGTTATTCTTTTTGCAGCAAATTCAACTAATTTCTTATTAATTTTAATTTGTTTATCAGATAAATACTTTGAAATTAAAACCTTTATCAATTCATCATCAGGTTTTTCAATTTTGGCATCTAAACAATTTTTTGATCTAGATATTAAATCTTTAATTTTAAACTTCATTTTACTAAACGGTATTGATGAATTTATTATTAAATATTTTGCGTTTTGATCAACAAAATTGATCAAAGAAAAAATTGTACTTTCATCTACATTACCGTTAAAATTTTCTAAAATAATATTTTGAGAGTACCTTAAATTTGTTTCATTATTAAACTCAAATTTTTTTGCATCTAATATTATTCCTTTATTTTTTTTAATAAAAACTTCTGAAAGATGTGATTTACCACAATATTTTTCTCCATGAATATTTAGTATATTCTTCTCCCACTTTGGCCAGCTATTTAATAAAGAATAAGCAAAAAAATTACACTTTGAAACAAAAAAATCCTCTGTTTTATAACTTTTATCAAATTGGAAATTAATTAATTGCTGTTCTTGATTTGACATTATGGTTTATTCTACTTTCCAAATTTGTTTGGCGGTATCTATAATAAAATTATTTTTTTCTGCGATGCTCAAAAACTGTTTAGGCGAACCATTAAAAATTATTTTATAATTTACATTATTGTTATTAAAGCTTTTAATTGAATATTTCGAAACTTGATCTATCGAAGATAAAAATCTTTCAAATTGATCATTTTTTTTAAATTCTAGGGAATTCATCGATAAATTAATCGGCAATTTTACTGAACGATTAATTTTATTAATTTCTTTCCATTCGTCTTCATATATTTGCTTAATTTCATTTATTAATTTTACTAATTCTTCATCTGATAAAGCCAACTTATCTGGAAAAATTTTACTTTTTATTTTTAGTTTTTCGTTAAATTTAATTTTTGAAAAAATCTTAAATGAATCTTTTTGTTTATAAATTAAGCAAATTATATAATCATCGGTATTATAACTTTTAGTAATTTGACTAAAATCGTAATCTTCGAGTTTACTTATGTTGTCATTAAGTACTTTAACTACATCTATATCTTCTGCTGGTAAAATATAATCTATTAAATGATAATTTTTAATATTCGAATTCCAATGTGTAAAAAAAGGATTCTGATTAAAGATACTTAAACTTTGTGATTTTATATCAACTAGAATCGGTAAAACTATTATATTTCTTGCAATTGGTGCTGATGGAAAAATATATCTTTTTTCAATAAACAAAAAAGTATTTTGTTTATTAAAATTTATCTCAAAAGTTGCATTGTATGTATTATTTATAAATTTTTCATTTTTAATGTTAAAAGAATCAATTAAATTCCTAATTTCACTAACCTTAAAACCAGTGATTTTATTCTTTTCGTAAGAAGAAATACTCATATTTAAAAGTTTCTCAAATGCAAGTTTAATTGCCTTATCGATAATTTTTTTTTTTTTAAACTTTGAGTTAAATGGCTCTGTTATTTCAATATCGCTAACTTTAAATATTGATGAATTAGCTTTAGATACAGTTAAAATTATAAATAGAACAATAAGAAAAAAAATTATATAAGTTTTTTTCAAATTAAGAAAATTTGTATTTAAAAACATAATTTATTTTAATGAAAAATACCAAATTTACATATCAAAAAAGTGGCGTAAATATATCCGAAGCTGATAAATTCGTTAATTTTATCTCAAAAAATACTGGTAAAAAAAAACAAAAAAATAAAAATATTGGTGGTTTTGGATCAATATCAAATATACCTAAAAATTTCAAAGACCCAAAATTAGTTGCCAGTACGGATGGTGTTGGAACAAAAATTGAGATAGCAAATACACTTAATAAATTTGATACTATAGGAATTGACTTGGTTGCGATGTGTGTAAATGATTTAATTGTACAAGGAGCTAAACCATTAATATTTTTAGATTATATATCAATTAATAAAATTAATTTAATAAAATTAAAATCAATTTTAAAAGGAATTAATAAAGGTTGTAATATTTCTAATTGTACTTTAGTTGGCGGCGAAACAGCTGAAATGCCAGGAACTTATTCTAAGAATAAATTTGATATAGCGGGTTTTGCCGTAGGAATTGTTGACCAAAAAAAAATTATCAATAAAAAAAATATTAAAAAAAATAATTTAATATTAGCTGTACCATCAAGTGGTATACATTCAAACGGATATTCTTTAATAAGACATATTTTAAAAAAAAAGAAAATTAAAATAAGGAAAAATATTTTTTTAAAAAAGGAATTGCTTAAACCGACAAAAATTTATGTGAGAGAAATTTTAAATTTAAATAATAAAAAACTTATCAATGGATGTGCTAATATAACTGGTGGTGGAATTATTGATAATATTAACAGGGTTATTCCAAATGGATTAAGTGCAGATATTGATCTCTCTAAAATAAAAGTAAAAAAAATATTTAAATGGATTAAAAACCAAAATATTGATGATTATGAAATGTTAAAAACTTTTAATTGTGGCGTTGGTTTCTGCTTAATAATCGATAAAAAAAATTTAAAAAAAATCAATAAATTTTTTACAAATGAATTCAAGCCATATATTATAGGGAAAATAGTTAAAGGTAAAAATAAAACAAAATTCAATGAAAAAATCAGCTGGTAGAAAAATAGAAATAGCTGTATTTATTTCTGGAACTGGCTCGAACTTAAAAAACCTAATTAAGTTTTCAAAAAAAAATAAACGATTTAAAATTAAATTAGTTATATCCAATAAAAAAAATGCAAAAGGATTAATTTTCGCAAATCGAAATAATATAAATACCAAAGTTTATAACTTTAAAAAAAGATCAAAAGATGAAAAAAAAATGTTAAATATTTTATTAAAAGAAAAAATTCAAATTATTTGTCTCGCTGGGTTTATGAAAATTTTATCAAAAAATTTTATTAAAAAATTTAATGGCAAAGTAATAAATATTCATCCGTCTTTGTTGCCAAACTATAAAGGATTAAATACCCATAGAAGAGTACTGGATAATAATGAAAAGTATTCAGGGTGCACAGTTCATTTCGTAAACTCAAAATTAGATTCGGGAAAAATAATTTTACAAAAAAAAGTTAAAATTTTAAAAAATGATACTCCAAAAAAACTACAAAAAAGAATTTTAAAACAAGAGCATAAAATATACCCGAAAGCTTTACAAATGATTGTGAACTAATCTTTGAAAAAAAAATTTATTTCTTTTTTTGCATTTTCAATGCTATCTGAACCATGTACTGAGTTTTTATCTATTGATATACCATACTGTTTCCTAATTGTACCCTCGTTAGCATTTTTAGGATCAGTTGCGCCCATTATTTGACGATTTGAAGAGACAGCATTTTCTTTTTCTAGAACCATTGCAACAATAGGTCCTGATGATAAATATTCACATAAATCATAGTAAAATGGCTTTGTTTCGTGAACTTTATAGAATTTTTCAGCATCAATTTTTTCAAGTTTAATTTTTTTTTCTTTTACAATTTTAAATCCTTCTTTAACAAATATTGATTTAATTTTTTCATCTAAATTTCTTTCTACAGCATCAGGTTTTATAATTGATAAAGTTTGTTCTATATTACTCATAATTATCTTCTACTAATTTGTTCAATAATCTGACACCGTATCCGGTAGCACCCCCTGAATTTAATGCTCCTCCATATTTTGAAAAAGCCATACCAGCTATATCAAGATGAGCCCATGGAGTTTTATTAATTATAAATCTTTGTAAAAATTGTGCTGCTGTTGTTGAGCCAGCGCCTCCTACATAATTAATATTTTGCATATCTGCATTTTTGCAGTTTATTAATTTGTCAAAATTTTTATGGAGAGGCATTCTCCATAATTTTTCATCAACTTTTTCACCCGCATCAAGTAGTTGTTTTGATAATTTATCATCATTAGAAAAAAGGCCTCCATACTCTGAGCCCAAAGAGACAATTATAGCACCAGTCAAGGTTGCTAAATCAACTATGAATTTAGGTTTAAATTTTTTTTCAGTAAATGTTAAAGCGTCTGCCAAAACTAATCTACCCTCAGCATCAGTATTTAATACCTCTATGGTTTTTCCACTATAAGATTTTACTATATCTCCTGGTCTTTGAGCATTTCCACTTACCATATTTTCAACAAGACCAACTACGCCAACTGCATTAACCTTTGCTTTTCTCAAGGCTAAAGTTTTCAATAAACCTACAACAGCTGCTGAGCCAGCCATATCATAAGTCATGTCTTCCATAAATCTCGCTGGCTTAAGTGAATAACCACCAGTATCAAAACAAACACCTTTGCCTACAAAAGCTAAAGGTTTAACATTTGATTTGTTACCATTCCATTCCATAGTAACCAAATATGACCCTCTAATGCTGCCTTGACCTACCCCAAGTAGCGCACCCATACCTAATTTTTTAAGTTCTTTCTCGTTATAAACTTTAATCTTTAGCCCAATTTTTTTTAATTTAAGTATTCGTTTTGCATATTCATCCGGGTGAAGAATATTACCTGGTTCTGAAACAAGATCTTTAGTAAAATTTGTACCATCAAGTAAAGAGGTAAATCTATTATTTTTAGCTTTTGTCGGTATTTTTTTTTTAAATATTACATTTACATTTATATCTATTTTTTCTTTTTTTGTTTTATACTTACTAAATTCATATGATTTCAGCTGCATACCATGTAAAAATTCATCAATAAAATTTTTATTTTTACTCTGTGTTTCGTTAATATTCTTATCTAAAAAATTTAAATCGTTTAGTGAATTTGATTTAGCAAATTTATAAAAATTTGCTCCCTTTTTTTCATTCTCTGTTGAATTTTCATCATTTTTAATTTTTATTAAAATTATCTTTTGATCAGGATTTATATTGAAGCTAACAAAATCATTCTTTTTAGACTTGTTAGAATTTATTGTCTTAACAATCTGATTTGAACTTTTAGCTAATGATAATTTATTAAGTCCATTAATCTTGAATTCAAGGTTTGAAAACAATACAAAGTTTTTTATATTTTTTTCGTTAATATCCTTTTTGTAGCTTATTTTTATTGACATTTTTTATAAATATGTACTTTAGGTTGTATTTAAACTATAAGTTTAATTTTTTGAGCTTATATAAATATTTATTTTAAAGATTTCAATGAAAAAAATTATATTTAACAAGTTAATTATGGATGTGACAAAATTTTTCCTTTTGTCATCATTTGCCCTTTCTTTGATCATTTTGGTCGTCCAGGCTGTAAATTTTCTTGATTATATTTCTGAGGATGGTCACGGTATTTCCACATATTTTGGTATTACAGTTCTCAATTTTCCAAAGATATTTTCTAGGGTAATGCCATTTTGTGTGTTCATTACAGTTTTTTACATAATTAATAAGTATGAACTTAAAAACGAATTATTAATTTTTTGGAATATAGGAATTAAAAAAATTAAATTTATAAATACTTTAGTAGCATTTTCTCTTTTTTTTTTAGTTCTACAACTTATATTAAATACTTTTGTAGTTCCAAGAGCTTTAGATCAAGCTAGAGAGTTTGTTAGAAATTCAAATATTGAATTTTTTCCTAATTTAATAAAAGAAAAAAAATTCATTGATGCTGTTGAATCACTAACAATATTTGTAGATGAAAAAAAAGAAAATGGTGAATTAATAAATATTTATCTTAAAGACAATTTAAACATAAATCAATCACAAATAATTTACGCTAAAAAAGGAAAGTTAATTTTCAGTGATCAAAAAAACTATTTAGAACTTTTTGATGGTAATTTTATAGATATTGATAAAAAAAAAATAACAACATTCTCTTTTAAAAAAACAGAATTTGATTTATCTAAATACAAAACAAAAACAACAATATTTCCTAAAGTACAAGAAATTAAATCTAAAATTATATTCTTATGTTTATATAAATTAAAATTTAATAGAGAATATAATTTAGGTAATACTTTTTTAAGATGTAGTGACGAAACATATAGCGATGTATTAGAAGAAGCTTTCAAAAGAGGAATTAAACCATTCTTTATACCAGTGATAGTTTTAATTTCATCGCTTGTTATATTGTATAATAAAGATAATTTTTTATACTCCAGATTCCAATATATATTATTTTTTATTGTGCTATCAATAATCATTGTATCTGAAATATCCTCGAGATATATTCATGATGTTCAAACAACATTCATTTTTTCACTTTTACCAATAATCTTATTTATCTTTGGTTATTTTTATTTAATTCTAAAGTTGAGAGATAAATTATGATTAAAATATATCAATTATATTTAATTAAATCTTACTGGAAAATATTATTTTTTGTGTCACTTGTTTTTTTTTCACTTTCAATAATTTTAAATATTTTTGAGGAAGTTTCTTTTTTTAAGGAGGCCAATGTAAATGCTCTTTACCCATTATTACTTACTCTTTTAACAGCACCTACGATTGTATACGAAACATTCCCATTTATTTTTTTTATCTCAACTCAATTTCTTTTTATAAGATTAATGGACAAAGAGGAACTAGATATTTTTAAAAAAATAAGTTTAAGTAATATTAAACTAATTGGAATTTTATCATTAAGTTCATTTATAATGTCACTGATATTGATCACCATTTTTTATAATTTAGCGTCAAATTTAAGATTCATGTATCTGGAAATGAAAAATAAATATTCAGGTGATAACAAATATCTTGCCATAGTAACAGAAAATGGATTATGGATTAAAGATGAAATAGATAATTATATAAATATTATTAATGCTGAAAAAATAGATGGAAAATTTTTAAAACAAGTAACAATAAATCAATTCTCCAAAGATTATAATAACATCAATAATATTGTTGCGGATGAAATAAATATAGAAAATAAAAATTGGTTAATAATCAGAGCTAGTTTTTCTAAAGTAAATCAAGGACTTAAAACAAAAGAAAACGTGCTATTTAAAAGTAATTTTGATGCGGAGCAAATAAATCAGTTATTTTCTGACTTATCCTCACTAAACATCATAGAATTAAATAAACTTAAAAAAGATTATAAGAATTTAGGTTACTCAATTACGAATATTAATATCCACATTCAAAAACTTATAGCATACCCGATATATTTAACTGTAATGACTATTTTTGCAGCGGTAATAATGCTGAATATAAAAAGAAATAAATCAAAATTATTTCATATTGTCCTTGGGGTATTACTTTCTGTTATTATTTACTACATAAACTATTTTTCTACACTTTTAGGTCAAAACGAAAGGTTGCCTGAGGTAATGTCTATTTGGTTGCCATTAATTATAATTTCACTATTTTGCTCAATTGGTCTCGTAAGAATAAATGAAAAATGAAAAAAAAAATTAAATTTATAATTCTAATATTGTGTATTTTTTTTGTTAATCAAATTAAGTTGAGTTCAGATGAATTCTACTTTGAAGGAGAGGAAATCCAAATCTTAGATGAGGGAAATAAACTAATATCAAAAAATGGAGTAAAGATAACCACTAATTCTGGTTTAGTTTTTGAGGGAGAAGAGTTTGAGTATGATAAAACTAAACTAGAGCTAGTTTTAAGTAACAATGTAGTTATAAGAGATATTTCAAAAAATATTATTATTAACACTGATAAAATAAAATATTTTAAGAAAAATGAAAAATTATTCACTACACAGTCAACTGAGGTCAATATAAATAACGAATATTTAATAAAATCTGAAGATATAGTTTTTGATAGAATTGAAGGAACTTTAAGCTCAAACAAAAATACTTTGGTTTTTGATAATTACGAAAATGAGTTAATATCTAATGAATTTAAATTTTTTATTAGGGATCAAATTATAAAAGCAAAAAATGTTATAATAAAAGATAATTTTGGAAATAACACATTCTTAGAAAATTTTGCAGGTAATTTAAACGATGATCAATTTTTCGGTAAAGATGTAAAAATAAATTTTAATAAAGATACATTCGGAAATACCGATAATGATCCAAGACTATATGGAAATACTATTACTTCAACAAAAAACACTTCTCAAATTTCTAAGGGTGTTTTTACAACTTGCAAAAAAAATGATAATTGCCCACCTTGGAAACTTTCCGCGGATAAAATAATACACGACAAAAATAAAAAAATTATTAATTATAAAAATGCCTGGTTGCAAATTTATGATAAACCAGTATTTTATTTTCCTAAATTTTTCCATCCCGATCCCTCGGTTAAAAGACAGTCAGGATTTTTAATACCAAATTTATCAGACTCGGGTAATACAGGAACCTCATTACTTGTGCCTTATTTTAAAGTTTTAGCGGTAAACAAAGATTTGACTTTTAAGCCAAGGATTTTTACAAATAAGAACCTCCTAATTCAAAACGAATATAGACAAGTTGAAAAAGATTTTGATCATATAATGGATTTTGGATTTTTTAGCTCTGAACTAAATAATAATAAAGAAGCATCAAAGTCACATTTTTTTTCAAATACAAGTTTAAATTTTAAAAATAATTTTTTTGAAAATTCAAATCTTGAGATCAATATAGAACAAGTATCTCATGAAACTTATTTAAAAAAATTTAAACCACCATCTGAGTTAATAAAAAATGAAAATTTAATGAATAATTTTTTAAAGCTAGATGCGTATGATGATGATACTTCTTTTTCAATGGTATTAGAAAGCTATGAAAATTTATCTAAACCTAAAAGTGATAGATATGAATATATATATCCAGATTTAGATTATACAAAAGAATTTATAAGTAGTGATATTCCTGGATATTTCAGCCTATCATCTAGTTTTTATCAAAAACATTTTGACACAAATAAGTATACTAAGAGCTTGATTACAGATTTGTTATATAATGCAGATACAAAATTTAGCGAAAGAGGTTTAGTCAAAGATTTTCAAATTCTTTTTAAAAATCCTAATACAGTAAATAAAACTGGATCAAAAAACGAAAGTGATGATGAAACAAAATTATTAACAAAACTTATGTATTCCTTAAGCTATCCTCTTAAAAAAGAAGGTTTGTTGTATGATAAGTTGTTAAAACCAACTCTATCTTTAAGATATAGTCCAAATAACACTAAAAATATATCAAGCTTGGACAGAGTTCTTAACTCAAATAATATTAATGCTTTCAATAGAATGTCAATTAGTGGTGGTGTTGAGGGTGGTCAATCCTTAACAGCAGTTGTGGAATATAAATTAAAAAATAAAAATGGTATAGATAAAGTATCTTTAAATTTGGCTCAAGTTTACAGAGATGAGGAAAATCAAGATTTACCCTTAAGTAGCACTATAAACCAGAAATATTCAGATATTATAGGTCAGGTTAAGTTCGATCTTTTTGATAACTTAAATTTTAAATACGACTTTATTGCTGATAATAATCTTAACAGGCTTAATTATAATCTTATAGATACTAGCTTGAAGGTAAATAATTTAATTACTAGTTTTCAATATCTAGAAGAAAGAGGAGATATAGGTAGTAAAAGTTATATAAAAAATCAATCTAAATATTCTTTTGATGAAAATAATAGCTTAAGTTTTTCAACAAGAAAAAATAGAGAGTTGGATATGACAGAATTCTATAATTTAGTTTATCAATACGAAAATGACTGCCTAAAGGCATCAATAGAATATAATAAAAGCTTTTATAGCGATAATGACATAAAGCCAGAGGAAGAATTACTATTTACATTAACTATAGTGCCTTTTTCACAAATAAGTTCTGTAAATTTTGGTGAATAATGAAAGTTTATAAATTTTTATTTTTTTTTCTTGTTTTTTTTTCATTCTCAAAAGATTTATTTTCTGAAAAAGTATCAATAGTATTCACTGTTAATAATACTCCAATTACAAGTATAGAGATTAAAAATGAAATAACATATCTTAAATTAATAAATAGTGATTTGAATAATATGGAAGATAAATCTTTAGTTATATACGCCTCTAAGTCAATCTTGAGGGAAAAAATAAAAGAATTAGAAATTAAAAAATACTTTAAAATCGGTGTGAATGACGAGGCCGTAACACAAAGTTTATTTAAATTATTAACTACACTTGGTTTAGAGAATCTAAATGAGTTTAATAACTTATTATCAGAATTAAAATTAGAGATAGAATTTGTAAAAAATAAAATTGAAATAGAATTATTGTGGAATCAACTAATTTTTGAAAAATACAGGAATAAATTATCGATTAACAAGGATAAAATTAAAAAAGATTTAAAAGCAAAAATAAAAAATGAGGAAAACGAAATTAATGAATATAATTTATCTGAAATATTATTTGCACCAAAATCTAAAAGTATGGAAAAAGAAGACCTAGAAAAAATAAAAAAAAGCATTAATGAAGTTGGTTTTGAAAACACAGCAATAATCTATAGTATTTCAAGTACCTCAAGTTCTGGTGGAAGTATAGGATGGTTAAGGAAAACACAACTCTCTAAAGAAATATCAGCAATAATTGAAAATCTTGATATTGGCGAGATCAGTGAAGCTATAAATACACCTGCTGGGAAATTATTATTGATATTAAAAAATAAAAGAAAAGTTAAAAAAGAAATTAATTTAAAAGAAGAACTTAATAAAGCTCTAATCATTGAGAGGAACAAACAATTAAATCAATTTTCTTCAATCTATTTCAAAAAAGTTGAATTAAATACAGTTATAAATGAAAAATAAACCTATTATAATAATTGCAGGTGAACCCTACAGTATTTTTTTTGAAATATTTTTTAAATCTTTAAAAAAAAAAACTATTAAAAATATAAAAAATCCATTTTTAATAATAGGATCTAAAAAACTACTTATAAAACAAATGAAGATATTGAAATATAAATTTAAAATCGAGGAATTAAATTTGAATAGTTTAAATTCTTCAAAACTTAATAATAAAAAAATAAATATTATTAACGTAAATTTTTCACATAAAAAAACCTTTGATAAAATAACTTCAAAATCAAACTCTTATATAAAGGAATGCTGTGATATTGCTTTGAAAACACTAAAAAAAACGTCATCAAAGGTGTTGATAAATGGACCAATATCAAAAAAAAATTTTTTAAAAAATAAGTATCCAGGAATGACAGAATATTTTGCCTCAAAAGTTGGTAAAAAAGATCAAGAAGTTATGCTAATATTTAATAAAAAATTGTCAGTTAGTCCAATTACGACTCACTTTCCTTTAAAAAAAATTTTTAATAAAATTAAAGTTAAAAAAATTGTAAAAAATACAATAACTTTAAATAATTTTTATTTAAAATATTTTAGTAAACGTCCTGAATTTGGAATTACCGGCTTAAATCCACACTGTGAAAGTTCAGAAAAGTATTCAGAAGAGACAGAAATAATAACCCCCGCGATTAAAATACTCAGAAGAAAAAAAATTAATATTTCAGGTCCATATCCTTCAGATACTATATTTTTGAAAAAAAATTTAAAAAGATTTGATGTTGTTATTGGCATGTATCATGATCAAGTTTTAACCCCTTTGAAAACAATTTATGGTTTTGATGCAATTAATATTACATTGGGTTTACCTTTTTTAAGAATAACCCCAGATCATGGGCCTAATATGTCTATGTTGGGTAAAAATAAATCGAATCCTGAAAGTCTTATTAATACACTTGAATTTGCCAAAAAAATTAAGTGAAACTAAAACCAAATAAAAAACTCGGACAAAACTTTTTAGTAGATAAAAATATAATTAAAAGGATTGCTGAATCGGTCCCGATAAATAAAGATAGTGAAATTTTAGAAATAGGAGCTGGAACAGGAAATTTAACTGAGTTTCTAATTGACAAAAAACCGAAGAAAATTTACTTAGTTGAAAAAGATAAAAATTTATTTGAAATTTTAAAAAATAAATTTAAAGAGGAAATAGAAATCTTTAATGAAGATATACTAAAATTTTCAAGGAACGACATACTTACAAATAATTCAATTATTTTTGGAAATCTTCCATACAATATATCTTCGAAAATTTTAACAAAATTTATTTTTAATACGGAAAAATTTAAATTTAGAACACTGGTTTTTTTATTTCAAAAAGAATTAGCTGATAGAATAATTGCAAAAAAGAATACTTCAAGTTATGGCCGATTATCAATATTATGTAACTGGAAGTTTGATGTTGAAAAGGTAATTGAAATAAGTCCTAACTCGTTTTATCCAAAACCAAAAATTAAAAGCACTTTGTTAGTTTTCAAGAATAAAAATATAATATTTAATTTTGATGATCCTAAATCGCTAGAGAAAGTTACTAATATTTTTTTTAATCAAAGGAGAAAAAAAATTAAAAAACAATTTATTCATTTGTTTAAAAATAATTTAGAAATAATTAATAAATTAAATATAGATTTAAATCTCAGACCACAAAATTTATCTCCAGAAACTTATTTTAAATTGGCAAAAGAATTAGAAAAATTAAGATACTAATTTAATTACATGTTTCTCAATTTTTTTTTTATTAAATGAAATTTTATTTTTTTTAAAAATAATATTATTAATAATACCTGAAATTTCTTTATAACACTTTTTCAAATTATCATTGATAACAACATAATCGTAATCAATCCAATGTTTTATATCTTTGTAAAATTCTTTCATACGTTCAGATGCAATAAGTTTATCTTTCATGTCTCTATTTGATAATCTTTCATATAAAACTTTTCTGCTAGGAGGCAACACAAAAAATGAAAAAATATTAAAATTAATATTTTGAGCTTTAATTTGTTTACTGCCTTGCCAATCAATATCAAACAAAACATTCATTCCATTTGATAAATTTTTAATTACTGGTTTTTTTGATGTGCCATAATAATTGTCAAAAACTTTTGCGTACTCTAGGAATTGATTTTTCTCAATTAAATTTTTAAAATGTTTAGTACTTACAAAATGATAATCCTTACCCGTTTTTTCGTTACTTCTAGGTTTTCTTGTAGTGTGAGATATTGATGTTATAAAATTTTTCCTTTTAGAAACAAGCTTTACTAGGGTAGTTTTTCCAGCCCCAGATGGTGATGAAAATATAAAAATAGATCCACCTGTCTTTTGAGACATCCTTTAATCAATTAGTTGCTTTTGCTATCTATAAATTTAATTGCATCTCCAACAGTAAGTATCTTTTCAGCTTCACTATCAGAAATCTCAGAGCCAAATTCTTCTTCGAAAGCCATTACGAGTTCTACAGTGTCTAAACTATCAGCGCCCAAATCATCTATAAAACTAGATTCTTCTGTTACTTTCGCTTCTTCAATTCCTAGGTGATCCGCAACAATTTTTTTTACTTTACTTGAAACTTCTTCTGACATTTTAATCCTTTTGTTTTAATTTCGTCTATAAATTAATAATCAACTTTGTCAAGCCATATACATGCCTCCATTAACATGTATTGTTTCGCCAGTAATATAAGATGATGACTCAGATGATAAAAAAGCGATTGTATTTGAAATATCTTCGCCAGAGCCAAGACGATTCATAGGTATCCTTGAAATAAGTTCAGATTTAAATTTCTCTGAAATATTGTCTGTCATATTTGTTTTTATAAATCCAGGGGAAACACAATTAACTGTAATATTTTTTTTTGCATACTCGATAGCTAAACTTTTTGACATAGCAACAACACCTGCTTTTGATGCTGAATAATTTCCTTGTCCTATATTTCCAGTATGGCCAACAATAGAAGTTACGTTTACTATTCTTCCAAATTTATTTTTTAACATTTTTTTTATTGCACTTTTACATAAGTAAAAAGTTGATGTTAGGTTAATATCTATAACTTTTTGCCATTCTTCACTTTTCATTCTCAAAGATAAATTATCTTTAGTTATGCCAGCATTATTTACTAAAATATCTAACCCACCTAAATTTGAAAAAACTTTTTCTATAAATTCTTCAACTTTTTCATGCTTGCAAATATCAAATTGTTCAGTTAATAAACTTGGAAATTCATTTTTTAATAAATTTAATTTTTCTAAATTTGTACCAGTTCCTAAAACTGACGCATTAAGTGATAAAAATTTTTTTACTATTGCTCCACCAATTCCACCCGTAGCTCCTGTGACTAAAATTTTTTTTCCTTCAAAATTCATAAAAATTTTTAAACTTATTTATATCCTCTTCATTATTTATTGCACTAACTTTTACTTCTCTATCGATTCTTTTAACTAGACCAGATAGCACTTTTCCAGGTCCGATTTCAATAAAATCTGTTGTGCCGTTTTTTCTCATGTGTTTAATGCTATCTCTCCATTTAACTCTACTTTCGATTTGTTTAATTAGAAGATTTTTGATTTCTGTAACTTCATTTATTGATTTACCAGTTACATTGGATACGAGTCTTTTTTCTGATAAAGTGAAATTTAATTTCTCTATTTCATTTTTCATAATCTCCGTAGCTTTTTTCATTAATTTACAATGAAATGGTGCACTTACAGGTAAAACTATATTTTTAATAGAATTTTTTTTTAAGTCTAAACATAATTTTTCTAAATCTTCATTTTTGCCACTTAAAACTAATTGACCATCAGAATTGTCGTTTGCGATGAAGCACTGGTATCTATTTACATTTTCCTCTAAAAGTTTTTCAATAAATTCGATTTTTGATCCAAGAACTGCAATCATTCCCCCCTCTCCTTTTGGAACAGCTGATTGCATCGCCTTACCTCTAATCCTTAAGACTCTTAACGTATCCTCAAAATTTAAAAAACCCGCAGAACTTAAAGCAGTATATTCTCCTAGTGAATGTCCTGCAAAAAATAATACTTTTGTATCATCAAACTTAAATTCTTCTTTTAATAATTTAAAAATTGAATATCCTACTAGGAATACAGATGGCTGAGTATTTTCAGTAAAATCTAGCTCTTGTTTAGGTCCTTCAAATATTATCTTCGTAAGCGGAAAGTCCAATATTTCATCGGCTGACTTAAAAATTTTTTTAATCAATTCAAATTTATTATATAATTCCCTGCACATACCTACTGTTTGTGAGCCTTGACCTGGGAATATTAGAGAAAACATATATATTTATTTTTGCTTTTTATATTGTAATTAAACAACTATAATAGTATATCCTCAGTTTTTATTAAATAACATATATGAACTTATACGAGCATACAATTATTGCTAGGCAAGATGCTAGTCCATCACAATTAAAACAAATTACAGATAAGTATTTAAATATTGTAGAAAAAAACAATGGAGAAGTCGTGCAAACTCAAAATTGGGGTCTCATCAACTTAGCCTATATTATCAATAAAAATAGAAAAGGGAATTATATTCATTTTAAAATAAAGGGTCCATCAAGTTTAATTGCGGACTTAGAAAAGAATGAACGTATGGATAAAAATTTATTAAGATATCAAACTGTGAGAGTAAAGAATTTTGACTTAGAAACTAATTATTTTTCAAGTAAAGACGAAAACGATTTAAATGATTCATCAAAAAAAATAAAAACAAATGCAAAAGAAAAGAAATAACAAAAAGAAATCCCAAAGTAATTTTGCAAAGCTGAGTATTTTTCAGCCAAATAAATATAAGTTCAAAAAAAAATGCCCATTATCAGTTAAAGGTGCACCAGTAGTTGATTATAAAAATATAAAATTACTTAAGAGGTATGTGTCAGAAAATGGCAAGATATTACCATCAAGAATTACAAATGTGAGCCAAAAAAAACAAAGAGAATTATCTGCTTCAATTAAACGAGCTCGTAATCTAGGACTAATGTAATGAAAGTAATATTATTAGAAAATGTTCAAAAGTTAGGCGCTATTGGAGAAATTATTACTGTTAAAAAAGGATATGCTAGAAATTTTTTAATAGCTAAAAAAAAAGCACTTTTTGCTTCAAAAGAAAATATTAAAGAAGTTGATAAAATAAAAGCTGATTTAAATAAAAAAGATTTAGAGAAAAAAAAGTTAGCTAAAGAAATCTTCGAAAAACTAAAAAATAAACAGTTTACTATTAAAAAACTTAGCACAGAAAATAATGAACTTTATGGATCTGTTAAGCCTACTGAAATTTCAAAAATTATTTTAGATGAAAATAAAATAGAGATTAAACCATCAATGATACAACTATTAGATAATATTAAAACTCTTGGTAATTTTAAAGTAATTATAAATCTTCACGCTGAGGTTCATGCTCAAATTAAGATTCAGGTAGTGCCTGCAGAAATAATACAATAATTATACATTATTATCCCCATATTGTTTTTTATATATAAATTTTTTTTTAAATAAATATATTTCAATTTATATGGAGAAAAATTTTTCTGTAATTAAAAATAACTTTAAAGAACTTCCTAATAATATAGAAGCAGAACAATCAGTTATAGGCTCAATATTGCTTACTAACGAAATTTTTGATGAAATTAATACTATTATTTCTAGTAAAAATTTTTATGATCCCATGCATCAAAAAATTTTTTCAGCTATTGAAAATTTAATTTTTAAAGGAATGCTAGCTAATCCAATTACATTAAAAAACTATTTTGAAAATGAAAAAGATGAAATAAATGTCCCTGATTATTTAGTAAAAATTACTAAGTTTTCTTCTTCTGCTAGACAAGCAATAGAATATTCAAAAATAATATATGATATGTTTGTAAGACGTGAATTAATTAAAATATCTGAAACTACAATTGATATTGCAAAATTAAATGATTTAAATACCACCGGCCAATCAATCATAGAAAATTCTGAAAAATTATTATTTGATTTAGCAGAAAAAGGTTCATTCAACTCTACTATCACAAAATTTGATGAAGCTATGAAATTAACTATAGAAATGGCATCAAATGCATATAAAAATGAAGAGGGTATTGTAGGCGTTCCTACGGGTTTAAGAGATATTGACGATCGACTTGGTGGGCTTCATCAATCTGATTTAATAATTATTGCCGGAAGGCCGTCCATGGGTAAAACTGCACTTGCTACAAATATCGCTTTTAATGCTGCTAGCAAACTTCAAGAAAGTAAAAAGCAATCTACTGTTGCTTTCTTTTCTTTAGAAATGTCATCCGAGCAGTTATCAACTAGAATTTTATCTGAACAATCACGAATTCCATCTAATGATATAAGGAGAGGTAGAATTTCAGAGGAACAATTTGATAAATTTATTGAAACTTCAAAAAATATTTCTGAACTACCGCTATATATAGATGAAACTCCAGCTATAAGTGTTGCCGCATTGAGCAACAGAGCTAGAAGAATAAAAAGATTATATGGACTTGATTTAATAGTGATAGATTACATTCAATTGATGAGAGCTGTAAACACTAAAGATGGTAGAGTTCAAGAGATTTCGGAGATCACGCAAGGATTAAAAGCTCTTGCTAAGGAATTAAATCTACCTGTTGTTGCTTTATCACAACTTTCTCGAGCGGTTGAACAAAGAGATCAAAAAAAGCCATTACTTTCAGACTTAAGAGAGTCAGGCTCAATAGAACAAGATGCTGATGTTGTAATGTTTGTTTATAGAGAAGCTTATTACTTAGAAAAGCAAGAACCAAAAACTGCAACCGTGGAACACGCAGAATGGCAAGCAAAAATGAATGAGGTGTCAAACTTAGCAGAAATTATTATTGGTAAACAACGACATGGACCAACTGGTAATATTTTACTTGAATTTGAGGCAATGTTTACCAAATTTAGAGATACTCAAAATAGTTAAATTAAAATATATATAACTTACAGATGTTTTCAAAGTTATATAAAAATATAGTTTTAAATAATCCTAAATCAATCTTTATTCTATTAATAATTACGCTAATTACTTTTAGCTATTTTTCTAAAGAGTTTAAACTTGATGCTTCATCGGATACCTTGCTTATTGAAGGGGATCCAGATTTAGAATATTTAAAAGAAATAACGGAGAGATATGGTGCAAAAGATTTTTTAGTTCTAACTTATACGCCAAATGATCCTTTAACTTACGATAATACAATTAATAATCTACTTAGCTTAAAATATAAATTACAAAGTTTAGATTGGGTTCATAGTGTTATTACAATCCTAGATGTTCCATTATTAAATAACTCGGATAAACCCTTAAAAGACAGACTAAATAATTTTGTAACTTTAAAAGATGAAGAAGTTGATAAAAATAGAGGCTTTAAAGAAATCTTAAACAGTCCTGTTTTCAGAAACTTTGTAATAAGCGAAGATGGTAAAACTACAGGTATTATAGTTAATATTAAGAAAGATGAAATTTTAAATAAACTCCAAGATGAAAAAGAAATTGAACAGTATAAAGAGAAACTAAAAAAACAAAACCATAATAATGTTGTCGAAATAAGAGATGTTATTAAAAATTATAATCAAGATGCTAATATTTTTCTAGGCGGAATACCTATGATCGCAGATGACATGATGACATTTATAAAAAATGATATTGTGGTCTTTGGCGTTGGAGTATTACTTTTTATTATTGCTACACTATGGTTTGTATTTAGAAAATTAATTTGGATAATTGTTCCAATAAGCAGCTGTTTTTTCTCTGTAATAATTATGACCGGTCTATTAGGAATATTAAACTGGAAAGTTACAGTTATATCATCAAACTTTATTGCACTTATGCTTATTTTAACAATGGCGATGAATATTCATATGAGTACAAGATTTCTTCAACTTAAAAAAAAATTTACTAAATTAAGTAGTTTTGAAATTTTAAAAAAAACAACTGGAAAAATGTTTTGGCCTATACTTTATACAGTTTTGACAACTGTATGTGCCTTTTTATCATTAGTATTTAGTGAGATTAAACCCATAATAGATTTTGGTTGGATGATGACTCTTGGTTTGATAACTTCCTTTATCATTACTTTTACACTTTTACCAACATTGCTAAACTTTATATCTGGCAAAGATGTTGATCTGCAAGATACAAAAAATTCTCGTGTTACTTCTTTTTTAGGTGAGATCGCAATTAACCAAAGAAAAATAATATTTTCCTCAACAATATTAATAATTTTTCTTAGTCTTTACGGTATTTCAAAACTAGAGGTAGAAAATAGTTTTATAAATTATTTTAATAAGGAAACTGAAATTTATAAAGGCATGAAATTAATTGATGATAAACTCGGTGGAACAACTCCACTTGAAATAATCATAAAATTTGGAGCAGATAAAAAATTACAGAATGATGATGATGATGATGAATTTGATGATTGGGGAGATGATGAAAACCAAGATGATGAGAAATACTGGTTTACCAAAGATAAGATTGACAAGATTGATAAAGTTCATGACTATCTTGATAGTCTTCCAGCGGTTGGTAAAGTTTTATCTTTCGCATCAATTATAGAAGTTGCTACACAGCTAAATAATAACAAGCCCTTGGGAACTCTTGAAATGGGGGTTTTATACTCAAAAATTCCAGAAAGTATAAAAAAAGAAATAATCGACCCGTATATCTCTATTAAGGACAATGAAGCTAGAATAAGTTTAAGAATAAAGGACTCTTTGGAAGATTTAAGAAGAAACGACTTAATAAACCAAATAAATTTTGATTTAAAAAATAAACTAAATTTAAAGGAAGACGAGTTCAAATTAGCTGGCGTATTAATACTTTTTAACAATTTACTTCAAAGTCTATTTAAATCTCAAATTTTAACTCTTGGATTTGTAATGGTAGGTATATTTGCAATGTTTTTAATTTTATTTAGAAATCTAAAAATTTCTTTGTTAGGTGTAGTTCCAAATTTTATTGCAGCTTTTTTTATTTTAGGCATTATAGGTATTATGGGCATCCCTTTAGATATGATGACTATTACTATTGCTGCTATAACTATAGGTATAGCGGTAGATAATAGTATTCATTATATTTATAGATTCAAAGAAGAATTTGCTGAACTAAAAGATTATAAAAGGACAATTAAATTATGCCATTCAACAGTAGGTGTAGCGATTTTAAATACATCTATTACAATTGTATTTGGTTTCTCAATTCTTGTATTTTCTAATTTTATACCAACAATTTATTTTGGTATATTTACTGGAATAGCAATGTTATTAGCTATGATTTCAGTTTTAACACTTTTACCATCTCTTATTCTGATTTCAAAACCATTTGAAAATAAATAATTTATTAAATGGAAGTATTAAAAAATATCTCTGAGTTTTTTTCAATTTTTGACTTAATTTATATTGTAATTACAATTTTATATCTAATACAATGCTCGATTAAAGGATTTGTTTTGAGTCTTTTATCAGCAGCTAAATGGCTTTTGGCCTATATTTTGACATTAATTTTATTTCCAAAAGTAAAACCTTACGTAAATGATATTATCGATAATGAGTATGTTTTGGATATTCTTTTAGGTATATCAATATTTGTGGTAATTATTTTTTTAATACTTTTGATTAATAAAGGAATAAGGAAAACTGTAAAGTATACAGGAATGGGAAAAGTAGACTCTTTTTTTGGTTTCTTTTTTGGATTCGTTAAAGGTTATATTATTTCTGTATGTATATTTGCTACAGTTAATATTGTTTATAATTCTGATAAATGGCCAATAGATAGTAAGAAATCATTTACCTTTTCATATGTTGAAAAAGGTAGTAATTATCTTGTAAAAGAATTTCCAAGCAAAAAAGAATATGAAGATGCTAAAGAAAAAGTTTCAGATATATGATCCTAAATTAAAAGAGGAATGTGCTGTTTTTGGAATAAGTGATAATCCAGATGCATCAGCGCTAACTGCTTTAGGATTGCATGCACTGCAACATAGGGGTCAAGAGGGATGTGGAGTCGTATCTTTCGACGGAAAAAAATATCATTCAGAAAAGCGCTTTGGTTTAGTTGGTGATAATTTTAGTAAAGAAAAAGTAATTAAAACCCTACCGGGTAAATTTGCTATAGGACATAATAGATACTCAACAACTGGAGGTACTGCATTAAGAAATATTCAGCCTTTCTTTGCAGACACAAACGCTGGTGGAATAGGTGTAGCACATAATGGCAACCTTACAAATGCAATAAAACTTAGAGATAAAATGGTACAAGAAGGTTCAATTTTCTACACTACATCTGATACTGAAACAATTGTAAAATTAATAGCTAGATCAAAGAGATCCAAGACGGCTGATAGAGTCATTGATGCTTTGTTTCAAATTCAAGGAGGATATGCGCTAGTCGTTTTAACACAAAATATATTAATAGGAGCAAGAGATCCATTTGGTATAAGACCACTCGTGATAGGAAAGTTGAAAAACTGCTATGTGTTAGCTTCAGAAACTTGTGCTTTAGATATAATTGGAGCAAAATATTTAAGAGATGTTGAAAATGGAGAAATTGTAGTCATAGAAAATAATAAATTGGAAAGCATAAAACCTTTTCCTCAAAAGAAAATTAGACCCTGTGTTTTTGAATATATTTATTTTTCAAGACCAGATAGCATTTTAAATGGAAAAACAGCTTACGAATATCGTAAAAACTTTGGAGCACAACTTGCAAAAGAGGATAATGTGGAAGCTGATCTAGTTGTGCCTGTACCTGACTCTGGGAATGCAGCGGCATTAGGATATTCTCAAGAAAAAAAATTGAGCTTTGATCTGGGATTAATTAGAAATCATTATGTTGGTAGAACTTTTATAGAACCATCTCAAAAAATTAGAAGTCTAGGAGTTAAATTAAAATTGAATGCAAATTATTCAGTTATAAAAGATAAAAAAATTGTTTTAGTAGATGACTCGCTAGTAAGAGGAACCACTTCATCAAAAATAGTGAAAATGCTTTATGATGCTGGTGCTAAAGAAGTGCATTTAAGAATAGCAAGTCCAGAGATTAAATATCCTGACTTTTATGGAGTTGATATGCCTACAAAAAAAGAACTTCTTGCTGCCAATAAATCTGTAGATGAAATAAGGGAGATAATTTCAGCAAAAACTTTAAAATTCTTATCAATTAAAGGACTCTATAATGCCATGGGATTTGAAGAAAGAAATGATAATTATCCTCAATTAACTGACCACTATTTTACTGGAGACTATCCAATAAAAATAATTGATCAATTAGGAGAAGATAAGGTTACACAACTATCATTATTAAGTGCAAAATCTAATAACTAATGAAAAAAGTTAGTTTTAATCAAATGAAAGAAGGTACAAGGGAAGATTATCTTTTATTAGATAAACATGAGAGAGATTATGCTGGTAAAACTGCTGAGAGAATTTTAAAGTTTATGGCAGGACTAACTGAAACTCTGGAGGGATATAAAGTTTCAAGATTAGAACACTCTTTACAAAGTGCCACGAGAGCTCTAAAGGCTGGTGAAACCGAAGAAATGATAGTTGCCACTTTGCTTCATGATATAGGGGATGAGTTAGCACCTATGAACCACTCAGAGTATGCAGCATCAGTCCTAAAACCTTATGTTTCAGAGAAAACTCATTGGATAATTGAAAAGCATGGTGAATTTCAAACGTATTACTATGCTCATCACTTTGGAGGAGATAGAAACAAAAGAGACAAATATAAAGATCATAAATATTATGATGCATGTGTGAATTTTTGTGAAAAATATGACCAAGCCTCTTTTGATCCAGACTATGAGTCTTTTCCACTAAGCAAATTTGAACCAATGGTTAAAAGAATTTTTTCAAGAAAGCCTTATAGTCATTTTCAGGATTAAACTTTGGTTAATCAACTTAAAAACGAGAAAAGTCCTTACCTTAAACAACACGAAAATAATCCAGTAAATTGGATGCCCTGGAATAAGGAAACACTTAAATTAGCTAAAGATATGAGAAAACCAATATTTCTTAGTGTAGGATATGCAAGTTGTCACTGGTGTCATGTTATGGCGCATGAAAGTTTTGAAGACGAAGCTGTAGCTAAAATATTAAATGAAAAATTCATTAATATTAAAGTTGATAGAGAAGAAAGACCTGACTTAGATTACATTTTTCAAAGAAGTTTAGGAATTCTTACCGGGACACAAGGTGGCTGGCCATTATCAATGTTTTTAGACGAAAATGCTGTTCCGTTTACAGGTGGAACATACTTTCCACCAAAAGAAATGCAAGGGAGACCGAGTTTTACCAAAATTTTAGAAAATGTTTCTAAAGTTTATTCGGAAAATAGAGAAAAGATTATTGCCCAGGTTAAACAAATGAGAATGGTTTTTAATGAAATAAATTCCAAAAATGCTGTTCTCAACCAAGACTTAGAACCATTTGCTGAAAAAATTTTGCAATATATGGATGATATAAATGGAGGATTTCAAGGTGCACCAAAGTTTCCCCAATTTTATGTATTCGATACAATATTTTATTTTTACTTAAAAAATCAAAAGAAAAACTTTTATGGGGTAACAGAGAAGCTTTTGAAGAATATATGTTCAAAAGGAATTTATGATCAGTTGGGTGGTGGGATATCGAGATATACTGTAGACGACAAATGGATAGTTCCTCATTTTGAGAAGATGCTATACGATAATATTTTATTTATTAAACTTTTAAATTCATTTGTAGGGAATACAAAAAGCGAATATTTTAAGTCAAAACTTATACAAAGCATAAATTTTATCAATAAAGAATTTAAAAATAAAGATGGTTTGTTAGGCTCAGCATATGATGCAGACAGTGAAGGTATAGAAGGAAAGTATTATATTTGGGAATATAAAGATTTTGAAAAATTACTAGGGGAAAATCTTGAGTTATTCAAAAAGAAGTATGAAATATCAGAGACTGGAAATTTCGAAGGATTTAATATTCTTATTGAAAAATCACAGCTTACTTTAAATGATAAGGAATTGATTGTCTTAAAAAACTTAGAAAATATACTTATAAATGAAAGATCAAAAAGAGTTAAACCTTTTTTTGATGATAAAACTCAAACTGATTTGAATAGTTATTGGATATATACAATATTTCAATCATCTATAATTTTAGAGGATAAAAAAATTTTTGAAAAAGGGATGAGTTATTTTAAAAACCTTCAAAGTCTTTTTAAAAATAACTTGTTTCATTGTTATAATAAAAATGGAAAAGAAATAGATGTTTTCTTAGAAGATTATGTTTATTATTGTTTACTATTAATAAGTGTTTATGAGATATCCAAAGATAAAAAATCATTAGATCAATGTTGTGAATTGTTAAATGAGGCATGGAAACTATTTTTTAATGAAGAAAATCAGGTTTTACAAAAAAATATAAAAAATTCTAATGACTTATTTGTTGAACCGATTGATCTGGTAGACAACAATATACCAAATGGAAATAGTTTATTTTTATTAATTTGTAATAAATTATTTAATATCACAGAAGATATTTCATGGAAAAATAAAATTGATATACTTAAGAAATCCTTCCATTCATCTATTAATAATGCTTATTCACAAATGTTCAGTTATATAAAAGTTTTAGATATTTGTAATAACAACATTACATTTACTTTTTTTGGTAAAAATAAAAGTTTTGAAAAAATTCATAATAATTTAATTAAAAAATATTTTGAAATAGGAACATTTATTTACAAAGATAGTGAGGAAAGCTTTATTTTGATTTGTAAAAATCAAACCTGTTCAGAGAAACTGAAATCAATAGATCAAGTAGAAGAATATGTTCATGAGAAATCTATCTGATCAAAAAAAAGGCTCTTTATTAGCATTTATTGGGGTTTTATTCATCACCCCTGACTCCCTCTTGATAAGACTTAGCGAGATTGAAACATGGGGTTTATTATTTTATAGAGGCTTTATTCCGTTTATTATTGTCCTTTTAGGTCTAATTTTATTTTACAAATCAAATTTTTTTAAAGCTTTGTTAAATATAGGTTATACAGGTATTTTTTATGCAATAAGTTTTTCTGTTTGTAATGTAACATTTATAATTTCAATTCAAAATACAAATGTTGCTAATACACTTATAATGGTAGCTATGGCACCGATGCTATCTGCCTTCATTGGAGCTTTTTTTTTAAAAGAAATACCTGATAAAAAAACTTGGTTTGCAATTATAATTACATTCTTATCAGTAACTTACATATTTTATGACTCGGTAAAGTTAGGAAATATTATTGGTGATATATTTGGATTTATTACTGCGCTTGGACTTGCAATAAACGCTAATCTTGCAAGATATGCAAAAAATAGAGATTTAGTTCCAGCAGCTGTAATTGGAAAACTTGTTACTGCAGCCTTCGCATTTATATTTGTAAAAAATTTTAGTCTTATAAACACTGATATTATTATAGTTCCATTAATGTGTATAATGTGTGTTGCCATACCTTTCGTGTTAGTCACTATTGCACCGAGATTTATTAAAGCAGCAGAAGTAAATTTATTTTTCTTGTTAGAAGTAATAGTTGGTCCAATCTGGGTTTGGATAGTAATAAGCGAAAAACCTAGTTTAGAGACAATCCTAGGAGGTACAGTTATAATAACTACAATTGGATTACATTCCTTTCTAGCCATAAAAAAAACATAAACTGAAATTAACTACTTGCTTTTTTAAATAAAAAGAATAGTCACGCAGAAATGAACAAGATTTTAAATAACTCATGGGCTCTATTTTTGGGAATGGGTTTAATCATGCTTGCGCATGGTTATCAAGGTTCTCTTTTAGGGATTAGAGCTGTTAAGGAAGATTTTGGATTAGTATCAACTGGCTTCATGCTTTCTGGATATTTTATTGGATATTTTATTGGTGCTAAAACTATATCTACTTTAGTTTCTAGAGTTGGGCATATTAGAGTTTTCGCTGCTTTTGCATCTGTTGCATCAGTTGCAATACTTTTGCATTCAATAATTGTAAACCCTTTAACTTGGTTTATTTTGAGAATAGTTACTGGGTTTAGTATGGTTTCTTTATATACAGTTGCAGAGAGCTGGTTAAACGATAGATCTAGTAATAAAAATAGAGGTAGTGTTCTTTCTATTTATATGATCGTTTTATATGGATCTATGGCCTTTGGTATGTTTTTTATAAATTTTAGTAAGCCAGAAAACTTTCAACCATTTATTTTAGTATCTTTAATAATGTCGCTTTCTCTTATACCTATATTGCTTACAAAAAGAAAGCCACCAACATTCAAAAAAATTCTTGGTATGAAGTTAAAGGAATTATATGACACCTCCCCTTTTGGTATGGTAAGCTCTTTGCTGTGTGGATCAACACATTCAGCGCTTTTTGCTATGCTTGCAGTTTATGCAGCATCAATGAATTTTAGTATTTTTGAAATATCGATAGTTACTTTTTTAGTTGCAATTTCTGGTGCAATTTCACAGTGGCCTATTGGGAAATTATCTGATGCTTTAGATAGAAGATTGGTAATAATTTATTGTACATTTGGCTCATCCTTTTTTGCTATTTGCGCAATATTTGCGTCATCACAGATGTATATGCCTGATGGATTAGCAACATCAAAATTTTGGTTTTATATTTTTGTTATGTTATTTTCATTCTGTAGTCTCCCAATGTTTGCATTAATCTTTGCACATACAAACGATTTTATTCCAAAAGAAAAATTTGTTGCAGCTGGAGCGGGTTTGCAATTTGCTTTTGGCTTAGGTGCAATGATGGGGCCATTTTTATGTTCTTTTTTTATGGATTTTGCAGGTGCAAATGGTTTTTTTATTTATTTAATTTTATTTCATTCATGTATTGGAGTTTTTGGAATTTATAGAATGAAAGTCAGAGCAGTTGTAGATAATCCAGATTCTCAATTTACTCCAATACCTCAAACTATTACACCTTTAGGATTAGAGCTAAGCCCTGTTACAGAGCATATTGATGAGCCTTACTCTGAAAGCGTACAGAAAATGTTAAAAAGAAAAGGTGTTGTTATTAAAAAAAAAGAAGAGAAGATATCTAAAGAATAAAATATTTATACAAATATACCTACTTCAAGTTGTGTTTAACTATAATTTAATTAAAAAAAAATAATCTTCCACTTGTCTCTTTGAATTTTTTTTGTTGAAATAGACTTATATAAAAATGGCTAGGAAAAAAAAAATTACTAAAAGTAGAAACAAAAGTAATTTATCAAAAATTGCTTCGTTCACAGCTCAATCAATAAGTAGTGCTTATTCAAGCTATAAGAAACAACAAGAACAAAAAAAAGTAGAAGAAATCAAATTACGTAAACTTGAAGAAAACAACAAATTAATTAAGGAAAAAAAGGAATTAAAGATAAGAGAAGACCAATTTAAAAAAGATATAGATAAGTTGAAATCAAAAGAGGAATATTTAAAAAATAAGGAAAGAGAATTAAAGTCAAAAGATGAAAAACTTAAAAATGAAAACGAAAGACTAATAAGAAAAGAAGAGGATCAAAATTTATTCAATAAAGAGTTAAGATCTAAAGAAAAAGAACTCAAGTTAAGAGAAGAAGAGCAAAATAGAAAAGACATTGATTTGAAAGTAAGAGAGGAAGAGCAAAAAAACAAAGAATTAAAAGAACAAAGAAGGAAGTATAAGGCAATTAAAGTTGTCAAGGAAGAAGAGGAAAGAAAAAAGAAACTTGAATATATAAAAATTAAAGAATGGGAAGAAAAATTTGATAAAGAACAAAAATTGAAAGAGGAAGAGGAAAAACTTAGAGAGCAAAAAATAAGAAGAAGAGAATTAGAAAGTCTTAAAAAATTGGAGTTAGAAGAACAAGAAGTCAAAGATGAATTATCAAATCGATTAAAAGATTTTAGTATAGATAAGACAACCAAAAATTAGTTATTTGCAAAAAGAAAATTCTGCCAGAATTTGGAAGATGATTCAAGAAGCAGGGGATTTTTTAAAGAATAAACTTCCTAATCACCCAAACCATCCTAAAGGTAGAAACCCTTACGCACATGTAGCTTTATGCATAAAGACAAAATTTAATAAAAGTTATAAAGATATAGATGATGTAAAATTTAATGAAGTAGTCGATTACATTAAATATTTAAAAAATAACCCAAATTAACTACTGTTTTGGGAAATAATCCTTTAATTCTCCCTCTCTATAAACATCAGCTGTACAACAGTGCAAACCTCCTCCAAATGCATAAGCATCTCTTAAATCCACAGGCAACACTTCCATTCCAAGTTTGTCTAATTGTTCAGCTTGATAAATTTCACTTTTTTCTACACACACTGTTTTTGGATCTAGTACGAGAACGTTCATTGATAACCAGACAGATGAATAGCATAATGGTGGCGGTGAGTTATGAGCTGGTTGTGCGGCATCAATTATTTTCCAACCATTGTTCTCAAATAATTTTTTTTGCTCATTGGGAATTCTTCTTTGTGGATTATTTATAATCGTGCCTTCCTTTATTGGTGTAAAAGTTGCATCAATATGTATTGGATAAGGGTCGCCAGGAAAGTTTACAGCATGTACTCTGTGATCTTTAAAATGTCTTCTTAACCATTCGATTCCCTTTAGATTCGTTGTAAATCCATGTTGAACAATTAAATCTTTACCAAATCTTAAAATGTCTGCGGCATCAAATAAAGGTTCTTCTTCAGTAGTTACGAAGAATTTTTCCTCAGTCCATTTAAGTCTTTTTTGTACTCCTATTTTCTCAGACAAATAATCTTTTCTGTAATCATGATCAGTTAATCTTGGTTTTGGAGCTATCTCATGCCTCATATTAGGATCATCTACAAAATATTTTTGCAATAAAGGTCTATAATTAAGATACTCAAACCATCTACATCTATAACTCATAGTAGCTTCCAACATCTCATTTCCAACTGTTAAAATTATATCTCTAGCTGGCATACAACCAAACATACTTTCAACTTCCCAATCCGGTGTAGAAATTTTTTGGTTTTGTTTGATTGGTGTTGGTCTATCTACTTTGATTCCCCTTTTTTCTAATAAGGATACAAAATTATTGAGCAATTCATTTGCTTTTTCCACTGTCTCGATTGTTCTTGGTCCATGTTTTCCTTTCATATCAGAATCTTCAGGAACTTTAGCTTCTAAAGCAGGTTCAGGGGCAGGTATACAAGTACCATCAGCTCTTCCAACAATCACATGTTTTAATGGATCCCATTCATTCCAGCTGTTAACGATTGTTTTAGTGACACTCATAAATTAATTGAGAGCTATAAATCTTCTGTTGTGCTTTATGATTAAACTATAGTAGATAATTGCCAAAAAAATTAAAAAACCACCAATAACTGTTGTGTTTGATGGGACTTCATTTATTCCAAGTATTGGAAGCCAAACCCAGAATATTCCACCTATTACTTCAGTTAATGAAAGCAGCGTTAGCTCTGCAGCTGGAATTACTTTAGACCCAATTGAATAAAGAATTAAGCCTAAACAAACCAAAGTTCCATGAACTGCAAATAAACCTTGGTTAAGACTTGATGACAAAAAAGAAGATTGCGACTGTAAAATTACAAATGATGATACGACTGCACAAAAAATTCCAGCAAAAGCAACTGTGGTAAATTTTGGTGTTTCTTTCCTCCATCTTAAGGATACTGAAAATACAGAAAATCCAAGAGCAGAAATTAATCCAAATATTAGACCAAATAACGAACCTCTTTCAAAATCTCCTATTGCCATAATAAATATCCCAATAGTCGCAATTATAATCGCTACCCATACATTTGTTGAAATTGTTTCCTTTAAAAATAAAAAACCTAACAATGCAGTCATAAAAGGCATTGCAGATAGACAAAGCAAAGTAATTGCTGCAGAAGTATGAGTGATAGACCAAATAAAAGTAATCATGGCTATACCCAAACCAACACCACCGACAACTCCCGAAATTCCAATTTTATAATAATTTTTATAAAAAGTAACTCCCTCTTCAAAAAATAAGTAAATGTTTAATAAAATAAAAATAGTAATACCTCTCGCAAACAAATATTGCCACGGCACTAAATTGGGCTGATCCATATATCTAACTACAAGCGGACCAAAAGACCAAAGAATACCTGCAAACAGAACAACAGGTATTGCTATACTGTCATTTTTTAATTTAAACATTATGAATTTTTAATAGCTATTTAGAGATACTACAATATAATTTTTCATATAATAAAATTACCAAAATTAAATATATTATAATATGGATTTAGATGTATTAAAGATTGCTGAAAATACAATAAACTATAAATCTGTTAAAAATTATTCGCATAAATTAAAGTATAAAAATTCAATTTGTGGTGATGAAATTGAAATTACTCTTAAAATAAAAAATAGAAAAGTAATAGATTTTGGATACCAAACTAAATCATGTATATATTGTCAAGCGTCGGCGAGTCTTTTATCTAGGAAATCAAAAAATAAAAAAATTGATGAAATTAATGAATTTTTAAATACTGCAAATTTTTTATTTCAAGAAAATTCGAAGTTAGTTCCAAAATATTGGAGGTCATTTAATATAATTTTTAAAAAACAAAATCTCTCGAGAAAAGAATGTTTATTACTTCCGGTCAATGCTTTAATGAAAATTATAAAAAAAAATGATTGATAAAAAACTATTAATACAATCCTCTATAGCTGGAATTTTTTCATTTATAACTATATTAACTCTTACTATTTTAACTTACAAAACACCGTATGGATTGTTTCTCATTGCTTCTTTTGGGTCCACAATGGTCCTTCTTTATGGTTATCCTGAAAGTCCTTTTGCTCAACCAAAAAATATAATTGTTGGTCACTTTTTAACATCATTAGTAGGAATAATCTTTTTAAACTTTGTGCATCTGCCAATTTTTATCAATATTCCATTAGCTGTAGGTTTTGGCGTTATGCTTATGATATTATTTAAAGTTACCCATCCACCTGCTGGTGGTAATCCAATAATCGTAATAATTGGATCGGTCTCTTATGACTATTTGCTAACACCAGTTATTGCTGGTTCAATAGTTGTGATCTTATTCGGTGTTATAATTAATAAGTTATTATTAAAAAAGAAATATCCAAAGTAATATGCAAATATAAGAAAACTATTGATTATTACTATCATTATTTGATTGCCTGGTTATCCATTTTTATGTTACGCTTTCTAATATAAATAATCATTAATGATTAAAAATTTAATTAGGAGATAAAATGAAAGTATTGTGTATACTATATGATGATCCAAAAGGTGGAATGCCAAAATCTTATCCACTATCGGAATTACCTAAAATTGAAAAATATCCTGACGGAATGACCTTGCCATCACCAAAAGGTAGAGATTATACCCCTGGACAATTGTTAGGATGTGTATCAGGTGAACTTGGTTTAAGAAAATTTTTAGAAAGCAATGGCCATGAGTTAGTAGTCACTAATAGTAAAGATGGTGATGGATGCGAAGCAGACAAACATATTGTTGATGCAGATATCGTCATTTCTCAGCCATTTTTCCCGTATTATTTGACTAAAGAAAGAATTGCAAAAGCCAAAAATCTTAAAATGGCAATAACGGCAGGAATAGGGTCAGATCACGTGGATCTTCAAGCAGCAATGGATAATAAAATTGATGTAGTAGAAGTCACATTCTGTAATTCTCGATCAGTTGCGGAACACATAGTTATGATGATTGTTTCGATGGTAAGAGATTATCACAACCAACATAGAATTGTTAATGAAGGTGGATGGAATATTGCTGATGCAGTCCAAAGATCTTATGATGTTGAAGGAATGCACATTGGAACAGTTGCTGCTGGTAGGATTGGTTTAGATGCTTTGAGAAAGATGAAACCATTTGATACTCACTTACATTACTTTGATAGGCATAGATTACCTGAAAGTGTTGAAAAAGAGCTAAATTTAACTTTTCATGAAACTGTAGAGTCAATGGTAAAAGTTTGCGATGTAGTTACAATAAATTGTCCTCTTCACCCTGAAACAGAAAATCTTTTTGATGACGCGATGATCAGTAAAATGAAAAAAGGTGCCTACATAGTTAACACTGCTAGAGGTAAGATTTGTAATAAAGATGCAATTGCAAAAGCCCTTAAAAGTGGTCAACTAAGTGGTTATGCAGGAGATGTTTGGTTTCCTCAACCTGCGCCTAATGATCATGTATGGAGAACTATGCCAAATCATGGAATGACGCCACATACATCTGGTACCTCTTTAACTGCACAAGCTAGATATGCAGACGGAGTAAGAGAAATCTTAGAATGTTTTTTTGAAAAAAAAGAAATTAGAAACCAGTATTTGATTGTACAAAATGGACAGCTTGCTGGTATGGGAGCTCACTCTTATAGTAAAGGGTCAGCTACTAGTGGGTCTGAGGAGGCTGCGAAATATAAAAAGAAATAAATTTTTTATAAAGAAGTTTTTAAGGCCTTTTATTGTAACTTATATTCTTTTTAGTGTTGCAATAAGTTTTTATCCTTCTTTTGATTTTTATTCATTTAAAGGTCAATTTCTTATAATTGCTGTATCTGCATTCAATGGTTACCTAGGTACAGTAATTAAAAAATTATAGTACATACGGTTCTGGACGTGCGTTTTCTTTGAAAATTCTATCAACATCAAAAACATTTAAGTCAATTGTATTGTAAGATCCTGTTGTAATTAATTCAGTTAAAGCTCTGCCAATTCCTGGTGCTTGCATTAAACCTCTACCGGTAAAGCCAGTTGCCATATATACATTTTCATATTTTGGATGTTTCCCCACCACAGCGTTATTATCTAATTTATTACAATCATAAAAACCTGCCCAACCCCCAGTAAGTTTTAACTCCTCAAAAATAGGTACTCTTTTTGCAAGAGCGGGCCAAACTAATTCCTCAAAATCATTCCAAACAGGTTCTAAATCTTTTGAGTCAAAAGTAGAAATTGGAGAACCTGCTAAATATTCTTTTCCTTCCGGTCTCCAGTAAACACCTGTTGTTAAATCACCAGTCAAAGGCATTTCTGGAATATGTTTAGGGCACTTGATTCTAAACACTGTATGTTTTTGTGGAACTACTGGTATGTCATCTAATAATTCTTTTGTCCAACATCCAGCTGCTGATACTATTGTTTTTGCTTTGATTTCACTTAAACTTTTGACGTCTCCTTTTATAAATTTTGCCCCAAGTTCCATAGCTTTACTTTTTAAAGCTCCATGAAACATAAAAGGATCAATCCATCCCTCTGTTTTATTGTCTGTATATGTGGCAGTTTCAATACCTTCAGGATTTATATATGAAAAAACCTTATTTAATTCAGTCCCTTTGATATTCTTTGTGCCTGCATCGCAAGCCTTATGATTTTCTAATGCCCTATATTGCTCCTCAGCATGCTCAGGTCCAAACATTAATAAATAACCATTGGGAACTATGCTTGCTGTAGGTTTAGGGTTTTTTTCAGTTTTCAATAGTTCTGGTATCTGATTTATAAATTCTCTTGCAAACTTTCCAAGCAATATATTTTCTTTTTGAAAAAATTGTCTTCGAAATCCCCCTAAAGATAACGGGAAAGAAGCCTTTTTATATGTTGGATCTCTTTCAATAACTTTAACTTTTCTTCCCTCTTTAGATAGAAAATAAGCTGTAGCTACTCCAATAATACCTCCTCCAACTATTACAACATCATCCATACTAATTTAATATATATAAACTAGTATTAAGAACTAATGCATAAAGACACCAAAGTAAATAAGGAATCATCAGCATAAAACTCAAATTGTTAATCTTTTTAAATTTCAACATTAGGTAAATTATGAAGAGTATAATTATTACAAGGTTTATAAGTGCGACAAAAATATTATGAAAAACAAAAAATACAATGCTCCATGTAAGGTTAAAAAATAAATGTATGAAATAAATATATACTAGATTTAAATTTTTGTAATTTTTATGCCAAGCTAACCAAATTGCTATAGTCATAAACAAATACAATGTAGTCCAAACAGGTGCAAATACCCAATCAGGAGGATTTAAAGTTGATTTATTTAAAGATGAATACCAAGGTTCTTTTGATGTAATTGTCGCTACACTTCCTATAAAAGACGCAGAAAACGTAATAAATATAAAAATTATAAAAGATAAAAATTTATTTTTTAACATAATAATATATATATCACCTCAAAATGAACGATAAAGTAATTTGGATAACGGGAGCGAGTACTGGGATAGGAAAATCTCTTGCGATTAAATTTTCAAAAAATGGGTGGAAAGTTGCTATTTCTGCAAGAAGAGCTGAGATACTTGATGACATATCAAGACAAAATGAAAATATTTTTCCATTCCCTTTAGATGTTACAAATAAAGAAGAATGTAAGAAAGTTTTTTTAGAAGTTAAGAATAAACTTCAAAATATAGATATTTGTGTTTTTTCTACTGGGACATGGGATCCTAAAAAAGAAAAGGATATAGACATTGATCAAATTGAAAATGTAATGAAAGTTAATTTTTTTGGAACATTAAACTCAATTAAATCTGTTGAAAAATATTTTAAAGATTCGGGGAAGGGACATATCTCTATAGTTTCATCAATTGCCGGTTATAGGGGTTTACCAAATTCAACAGGATATGGGCCATCAAAATCAGCACTAAATAATTTAGCTGAAAGTTTGTATTTTGATTTTAAAAAATATGGTGTAAGAATATCCTTAATATCTCCAGGTTTTATAAAAACTCCTATGACTGATAAAAATGATTTTAAAATGCCTTTTTTAAAAACAAGTGAGTATGCTGCAGACAAAATCTATCATGGTTTAGTAAATACTAATGTATTTGAAATTCATTTTCCAAAACAACTTACATTAATCTTAAAATTTCTAAAAATATTACCAAATTGGCTATATCTTAAATTAGTTGGGAAACTTACGAAATATCAAAAGCGTTAATCTTTTACAAACATTACTGTCAACTCAGCAACTTTGATACCGAACTTTGTCATAACAGCTCTATTAATAGCAACTCTATCATCTTGTTTAAAGATCCAATCATCAAATGTAATTTTAATCACTCTTCCTTTAACTGGCACTAGAAGTACATATTCAAATTTAAATGCTGGACCATAAGAATATCCTTTAGCCTTTCCAACGACATCACCGGCTGTTCCTTCATAATTATGTTCATCAATTTTATTAATTTTCCACTGACGAGTTTGTACTTCTCCATCATTCCAATTAAATTTTTCATCTAATATAAGCTGCTTACCATCCCACTTCCCATTCAAATCAGCAGAAAATTGCCTAGTTACCTTTCCTGATCTATTTTGTAAAATTCCCCATGCTTTCACATTCCCAGATAGGTATTCTTCAATAATTAATCTCGGTTTTTGATCTTTAAAATCTATGGGTTTCATCGAACTATTTCCAGAGCAACTTGTAATGAATGAAAAAATAATTAGCAATAAAAATTTTTTATAATGCAAAAATATTTTCATGAATTATTTATTTTGTAATGAAAATTGAATTAAATCAATATTTTTTGATTTAAAACCAGCTTCGCAGTAAGATAAATAAAAGTTCCACATTCTTTTAAAAGTTAAATCAAAACCTTGTCTAGAAATATTGTCCCATTTATTTAAAAATTCATCTCTCCACATCATTAGAGTGCTTGAATAATGTAAACCATAAGAATTACATTGATCAAAATTTAAATTTGTTTTTTCCGCGTATTTTATTAAGCTTTTTTTACAAGGTAAAAATCCACCTGGAAATATATATTTTTGAATGAAATCTTGCTTTGTTTTATATCTATCATACAGACTATCATCTATTATAATTGCCTGTATTGCTGCACTCCCATTTGGAACTAAATTTTGTTTTATTTTATTAAAAAAATTACTTAAATAATTTTGTCCTACAGCTTCTATCATTTCTATAGATGTTATTGAATTATATTTACAGTCAACGTCACGATAGTCTTGCATCTTGATATTTACTTTCTCATTTAATCCATTTTTAAAAATTCTTTCTTTAGCATACTCATACTGCTTTTGAGATATGGTAATACAGTCTAGTTTAATATCATAATTTTTACCAACATATTCAGCAAAGCCTCCCCAACCACATCCTATTTCTAACATCTTATCTCCTACTTTTGGTTTTACTAAAAAGGATAATTTTTTATACTTATTAATTTGAGCAGACTCTAAATCAGTTTTATCTTTATCGAATATTGCGCTTGAATAAGTTAAAGTTTTATCAAGCCATAAAGAAAAAAACTCATTTCCAAGATCATAATGCTTAGAGATGTTTTCCTTGCTTCTTTTCTTTGTATTTTTAATTATAAAATGTTTAAAAAAATTAATTATAGGTAAGTCGAAGACACCAGAAAATTTATGGACTTTTTTAATATTTTTTGCAGTAATTTCTATTAAATTTGTCAAATTATCTGTCTCAAATTCTTCTCGCATGTAAGACTCAGCTAAACCGATACTCCCTCTGCTTAAAATGCTTAGAGTTACGCCTGGTTTTTTGATAATTAAACTTGCTTTTAAAATAGATTTTGAGTCACCTAATTTATATTGTCTGCCATCGTAATTTGTTAACTCTATATAACCATGATTGAGATTTTTAAGAGATGAAAAAACTATTTTATCTGCAGTAGATACTAAGTTCATTTTTTTTCTATGCTTATGTTGTTTTTAATTTTAATTTTTTTTGATACTAATTTTATTCCTTTTAACCACAATCTTAATGCCTCAAAATGTATCGCTAAAATTACTTTAAAAGTCATTAAGGGGTGTTTTAAATAGGAAAATATAAGGTTTTTCGTATTAAAATCTGTCCTACTGCCGTCCTGTGATGCAAACAATAGTTTCCCGTCCTTATCTTCTTGATTAATTAGAACTGATAAATTTTCTCCAGGATTCGTAATTCTAAAAAAATATCTAGAGTTAAGATCCATAAATGGAGAAACATAAAACTTTTTGGTGCAGTCATTCTTAATATTCTTATTTACAGAATTTGCTTTAAATACATATGTGTGTTGCTCGCCAAACGTATTTTTGACCTCATACAGTATTGCTATTAATGATGAATTTAAATTATAAACAAAAAAAATACTTAAAGGATTAAAAACATAACCTAAAATCCTTGGATAACAAAGAATTTTAATTTTTATATTTTGGTCATTAATATTTATACTCTTTAAATTTTTTAAAACCCAGTCTTTCAAGTTAGTATTATTTCTATCTCCATGATCTTTGTCATAAAAACTTATCAGGTTAAATTTATTATGAGAAAAAAAAGTAATTTTCTTATCTATATTATTAATTTCATCCAAATCTATAAGCAAAGAAAATACTTTATAACTAAAAAAATGTTTCTTTGGTTTAAATCTTTTATGAATTACTTTTCCGTTATAAATGCAAGATTCTTTAATCATCTAAAAATTTGAGCATATCGATTGATGATTTTATTCCGTCTTCGTGGAAACCATAACCAAAATAGCTTCCGCAAAACAAAATATTTTTTTTATTTTGTATAGTACTTAAACTTTTTTGAAAACTCAAAGCTTCTTGGTTATAGTAAGGGTGTGTAAATTCAATTTTTTTGATTATTTTGTCTTTATCAATCTTAAAAAAAGGATTTAACGTTAAAAATATATTCTTTTCTATATTTAAATTCTGCAGCAAATTTAACCAATAGGTTATTGAACTTTGCTTTAAATTTTCAGAATTTATTGAAGAGTTCCAAGAGGACCAGGCTTTTTTATTTATAGGCATTACTTTTTCATCTGAATGAATTATGGCTATATTTTTTTTATAATTAAATTTTGTAAGTATATTTTTTTCTTCGTCTGATGGATTTTTCAAAATAGAAATTGTTTGGTCTGCATGAGTAGCAAAGACTACTTTATCATAGTCAAAAAATTCATTATCATCCCCATAAAAAACTCTCGCTCCATTTAAACCTCTTTCTACCTTGGTAATATTGTAATTTTTAAAATATTCGCCACTAATATTTTCTAAAACCTTGTTTACATAAGTTCTACTTCTATTTTTTACAGTATACCATTGAGGCCTATTTTTTATTTTAAAAAGCCCATGATTTTGAAAAAACTTTAAAAAAAATTTTAATGGCATCTGACCTGCCTCATAAGGTGGCATAGACCAGATAGCTGAAACCATAGGTAAAATATGAAAATCAATAAAATATTGAGACAGTTTATTAATTTTAAGATAATTATCTAAAGTAACTTCATCATTTAAATTTTTTAATTTGTCACATTTATTATAAAAATAAATAATTTCAAAAACCATTTTTAAAAATTTAAACTTTAAAAGATTTTCTTTATTTACAAAAATACCGTTAAGACCTTTTCCACAATATTCAATATTTTCACCTTTTACTGAAACAGAAAAGCTCATATTACTTTTTTCTATTTCAATTTTATTTTCATTAAAAAAATTTATTAGATTTGGGTATGTTTTATTGTTGAAGACAATAAAACCAATATCGATCGATATTTTTTTTTTGTTATAATTATCATAATTAATGTCTATCGTATGAGCATGACCACCAAAATGGTCTTCTTTTTCAAAGAGATCAACTTTGTGTTTTTTTGACAAAAAATAAGCAGAACTTAAACCTGAAATGCCTGAGCCAATTACAGCAATTTTCATCAGTTTTTACGCAGCGTCTTCTTTAAATTCATCCATGCTTGGACAAGTACAAAAAAGGTTTTTGTCACCGTACACATTATCAACTCTTGAAACTGGTGGCCAAAATTTATTGGATTTTAAAAATTGTGATGGATAGGCGGCTTCTTCTCTAGAATATTTATGTTTCCACTCATTTGAAGCTAATTCTAAATCAGTGTGTGGAGCATTTTTAATTGGGTTATCAACCTTATCAAATTCTCCATTTTTAACTTTGTCAATTTCCTTTTTAATTTTAATTAAAGTGTCGCAAAATCTATTTATTTCTGTCAAACTTTCGCTTTCTGTTGGTTCGATCATCATAGTTCCAGGCACTGGCCAAGACATTGTCGGAGCATGAAAACCAAAATCAATCAACCTCTTTGCAATATCCTCTTCTGTTATTCCTGTGTCATTTTTTATAGATCTGATATCAATAATACATTCATGCGCTACATTTCCATTAGTGCCTTTGTATAATATTGGAAAATAATCTTTTAGTTTATTTGCTATATAATTTGCATTTAAAATTGCTATTTGTGTAGAAAGTTTTAATCCTTCAGATCCCATCATTTTAATATACATCCATGAAATAGACAAAATACTTGAACTTCCCCATGGGGCAGCTGATATCGGACCAATGCCTGTAGCCGGACCACAATCTTTAATTACTGGATGTGATGGTAAGTATACCTCTAGGTGTCTTTTACAAGCTATTGGCCCCATACCTGGACCACCACCACCATGTGGGATACAAAAAGTTTTATGTAAATTAATATGACAAACATCAGGACCAAAGTTTCCAGGTTTAGCGATTCCAACTAAAGCATTAAGATTGGCTCCATCCATATATACTTGACCACCATGTTTGTGTATCAGTGCACATATCTGTGAAATTTTTTCCTCAAAAACTCCATGAGTAGACGGGTAAGTAACCATTAAGGCACCAAGATTTTCACTGTGTTGTTCAGTCTTCTTTTTAAGGTCCTCAAAGTCTACATTTCCATCTTTATCACAATTCACAACCACTACTTTCATACCGACCATTTGAGCGCTTGCTGGATTTGTACCATGTGCAGAACTCGGTATTAAACAAACATTTCTATTTTTTTCCCCTCTATCTATATGATATTTTCTAATCACCATTAGACCTGCGTATTCTCCTTGAGCACCAGCGTTTGGTTGCAGAGAAACTCCAGAGAATCCTGTTACTGAACGTAGCCAATTTTTTAAATCTGTAAACAAAGTTCTAAAACCTTCCATTTGTTCTATTGGAACAAAAGGATGTGGTTCTGAGAATTCTCTCCAACTAATTGGTATCATTTCAGCAACTGCATTAAGCTTCATTGTGCAAGAGCCAAGTGCAATCATTGATCGATTCAAAGCTATATCTTTTTCTTCAAGTCTTTTTAAATATCTAAGCATTTCTGTCTCTGAATGGTAACTATTGAAGACCTTATGTTGTAAAAAAGCAGAAGTTCTTAATAATTTTTTTGGAAGATTTGGTAAGCTTTCAGTTGGATTTTCTTTAATTGACTCTGCACAATTAAATATTTTTAAAAGTTGATTAGCTCTATATACATTTTTCTTTTCATCAAATGATATTGCTAACATTTTTGAATTTACTTTTCTGATATTTACCTTCTGTAATAATGCGTTTTGAAATATTTGCTCCGTTTTATCTTTTGTTAGAACTGTAACAGTATCAAAAAAATAGTCAGAATATAGTTCGTATCCTGATTGCTTTAATTTATCAGCAAAATTTTTTGCTAGTTGTGAAACTCGTTCTGATATCGTGCGAATTCCCTTTGGTCCGTGATAAATTGCGTATGCTGCTGAAACTATTGCTAATAAAGCCTGCGCAGTACAAATATTGCTTGTAGCTTTATCTCTTCTTATATGTTGTTCTCTAGTTTGAAGTGCAAGTCTGTATGCTTTATTACCATGTCTATCCATGGAAACACCAATAATTCTTCCAGGCATCGATCTTTTGAATTCATCCTTAGTTGCAAAAAATGCAGCATGCGGCCCTCCATAACCTAAAGGAATACCAAATCTTTGCGAGCTTCCAATCGCAATATCAGCACCTAACTCTGCAGGTGTCTTTAATTTTGCCAAGGATAGAAGATCACAAGCAAGTATAGATTTTCCATTTCTTTTTTTAATTCTACTAATATTTTCACTCGGATCTTTAATATCTCCTAATGTACCAGGGTATTGCAAAATACCACAAACAATATCATCTTTAATTTTATTCAGATCGTCATCTTCTCCGATTAATACATTAAGACCTAAAGGTTCTGCTCTAGTTTTAATCACCTCAATTGTTTGTGGATGACAATCTTTAGAAATAAAAACCATATTACTGTCTTTTTTATTTAATCTATGACTAAGACCCATAGCTTCAGCAGCCGCTGTACCTTCATCTAACAGAGAAGCATTTGCTATGTCCATTCCAGTAAAGTCAACTATCATTTGTTGAAAATTAAGTAGCATTTCTAATCTACCTTGAGCTACTTCAGGTTGATAAGGGGTATAGGAAGTGTACCAACCTGGATTTTCCAATATATTTCTTATTATTACGTTTGGAGTATAGGTCCCATAATAACCCATACCAATAAAATTTGAATAAATTTGATTTTTTTTAGAGATAGCTTTTAGTTTTCTTAAAGCTTCATATTCTGAATTTGGTTCACCAATATTTAATTCTCCTTTAAATAAAATTTTCTCTGGCACGGTTTGTTTAATCAATTCATTTAATGATTGATAGCCAAGTTCCTCCAGCATATTCTTCTCATCTTTTTTAGAAGGTCCAATATGACGTTTTATAAAATCTTTTTCTGAGTTGTGTAACATTAGCTAGCATTCTCCTTTGCAAATTTATAGTATTCATCTCTGTTCATTAAAGTATTCATTTCAGCAGGATCTTTTATTTTAAGTTTGAAAAACCACCCATCTCCTTCAGGATCAGAATTAATTTTAGAAGGATCGTCAACAATTGATTGATTAGTATCTACTACTTCTCCAGATATAGGAGTATATACATCGCTTGCAGCTTTAGTTGATTCAACAACACCTGCTGTAGCGTCTTTATTTACGTTCGATCCTTTCTCTGGTAATTCAGCAAAAACAATATCTCCTAATAATTCAGTAGCATGTTTGGTTATCCCTATGGTTGCTACTTCTCCCTCAACTGTTATCCATTCATGTTCTTTTGAAAATTTAACTTCTGACATTATCTTCTCCTCCTTTTACGTAGTTTTTTTTATAAAAAGGCATTTTACAGATACTTGCTGGAACCTTTTTACCTCTTACTTCTAAAAAAATTTTAGTATTTGTCTTAGAAAAGTCATTGTTAATATATCCCATTGCTATAGGACCATTAACACTAGGTCCAAAAGTACCACTAGTAACTTTTCCTATTTCGTTATTTTTTCCATCAAATATCTTAACTGACTCTCTTGCTATAACTTTTGTGTCTGGTTTTATTCCAACTCTGAGCTTTGAGACACCTTCATTATATTGTTTTTTAATAAATTCTGATCCTGGAAACTCATCATTAATCCTACTTTTTGAGATTGCCCACTTAAGATTTGCTTCTATTGGGCTAGTATTTTCATCTAGGTCATGCCCATATAAACAAAGTCCAGCCTCAAGTCTCAAAGTATCTCTCGCACCTAATCCGATCATCGATGATCCATTTTCAATAAGTTTTTCTACAAAACTTTCTACAATTTTATTATTAATTGAAATTTCAAAACCATCTTCACCAGTATAACCAGACCGTGTTATATAGATATCTAAATCGTTGTACTTAAATTGACTACCATTCATAAATTTCAATTTAATCACACCTGGTACAATTTTTTCTAATACATCTTTTGCTTTGGGCCCCTGTATTGCTATTAAAGATAAGTTATCTGACAAGTTAATTTGATATTTTTCTCCGATTTTCTTTTTTAAAATATTAAGATCGGTCTCTTTACAGGCAGCATTTAATATTATCATGTAACCATCTTTTAACTTTGTGATTATAAGATCATCGTAAATTCCTCCATTTTCTTTCATCAAAAAAGAATATTTACTTTGATTTATTGAAATTTTTGCTAAATCGATTGGGAATATTTTTTGTAAATCATTTGTTAATTCATCCCCACCCTTAAGAAATAGCTGACCCATGTGAGATACGTCAAATATTCCTGAGGCATTTCGTGTAGTTATGTGCTCTTTTACAATTCCGGTTTCATATTGAATTGGCATTTCATAACCAGCAAATTGTACAAATTTTGCTTTATATTTTTGATGAAGATTGTACAGAGGTGTTTTTTTCATAAAATATTAACTCTTCGCCCCCTCTGTCTATGTGCCTGAGAGATTTGCTCCTTCGGCGAGAAATTTTCTCTTTCCAGAGTTAATATTTACGGTCCTTTTGCCTGAGAGTTTCCGGGGTGGTTGCTCCTTCGGCGCCACATTAAAGTGGTCTCTCCCGATAGTTATCTTATAACATAAGCTTATAAAAATGATAGCCTTTTAAGATTGTAATGAAGACTTATTTTTTTTTAAAAGTGGTAAAAATTGAAGCAAAACGGCAATAATTACAACACATCCCCCTATAAGAACCATTGCGGGTGGTTGCTCATTAATGAAAAGCCAGGCCCACAAAGGTCCCAAAACAGCCTCTGTTAACATTATGATTCCCACTAATGCTGATGGCGTCCGTCGTGCCCCAATAGTAATTAAGATAAAGCCAAAACCTAATTGAAAAAATCCTGCTAAGAAGCCTAAATATATATCATAATAAGAAATAATAATTTTTCCAGCAATCATATAACCGATCGTCATAGCAATTATCCCTGCAACTAGTTGTAATGGTACCATATCTACATTAGGATATTTTCTTATGATCAAAATCAAAATTGCAAATGATATAGGCATTATAAAAGCTGCAATATTACCCGACATTTGTCCTGAAGATAGTGAGGTACCAACCATTAAAATAATTCCTGAAATTGCTAAACCAATTGAAACTAAGGTTAGTTTTGAAACTTTTTCTTTTAAGAATAAATATCCAAATATTGCTAAAAATATCGTTTGAGTTTGAATTATAAAATTTGTGTTTGCAACAGTAGTATTATACATAGCAAACACATATCCACAAAAACCTGTCGATAATACTAAACCACCAACTAATCCAGGAACTCCAGATTTAATAAAAACGGTAAAAACTTTTTTTCGATATGTCAGTATTAAAAAAATACTTACAACTAATATAAAAAAAATTGATCGCCAAAATAGAATTTGCCATAAATTTGCGCCTTGAAATGATTTTACAATCAATCCTCCAAAACTTAAACTTAAAGCTCCTAAAAAAACCAAAAATGGACCAGGTAATTTAGATATAATTTTCATTAAATTTGATTTAAAAGATTTTCTGTTTCCATTTGATATAATTTGTAAAGCTTTTCAGCTTCTTTTAATTCAATTAATTTAAATTTTATTTTTTTTCTTGAAGGTATTTGAATTAATCTATCATAATCAGCGCTTATAACTGCACCAATCTTTGGATATCCTCCAATAGTTCCATGGTCAGACAACATAATAATTGGGTTACCATCTGGCGGAACTTGGATTAATCCTTTAATAAGACCTTCTGACCTAATATTTATCTCTTTTAGATTTTTAATCTTAGGTCCTTGAAGTCTCATACCCATTCGATCGGAAAGTTTTGAGACTATAAATTCTTTAGAAATAAGTTCTTTTATTGATTGTTCAAAAAAATAATCGAAATTGGTTCCTTTTAATATCCTTATATATTCAATTTTTGAATTGATATATTTTAGACTTTTATCGATATATTTATTTCCAAAATCATTAATAATAAAATTTTGATTTTTCGAGATTTTATTTCCGTTGTTAGCGCCAACACTTGCTCTTACTGTGGTAGAAAAACTTCCAAAATTTTTTTTTAATTCAAAACCACCACTCACAGCGAAATATCCATAAACTGAGTTATTAGTTGATACAATATCTATTTCATCATTTTTCGACAAAAAATATGTTTTATAACAATCACCATTTATTAATTTACCATTTTTTTTTATATTAAAATTGATATCACCTGATACTGCAAAATTTATATTACCATCCTGAATTTTTATCAGTGGCCCCTGATACGCAAATTCAATAACTGCTTCATTATTTTTATTTCCAACTAATTTATTAGCGATCAAGTAGTTTCTTTTATCCATTGCACCACTAAAGGGTAAGCCAATATGATAAAAATTGCTCCTTCCTAAATCTTGGAAAGTTGAATTTATTCCTTCTCTTAAAATTGTAATTTTATTTATTTTCATTAAGTTTGAGGTATTCTTTTTTGTTAATTTCATAGAATAAAACTTTATCACCAGGATTAATTAAAGTAGGTTGTTTCTCTCTTACTTGATCAAAAATTTTTATAGGAGTTCTTCCTAAAATATTCCATCCACCAGGACTTTCAAAAGTATAAATATTTGTAAATTGCTCTGTAATACCTACAGCACCTTTGGGAACTTTAACTCTTGGTGTGTCAAGTCTTTGGAATCTAATTTTTTTATCAATATCGCCTAAGAAAGGCATTCCAGCAATAAATCCTGTCATATAACAAAAATATTCTTTATTAAAATATTTTTCTAAAATTTCTTTTTTGGTTAAATTTAATTTTAATGAAAGTCTTTCTATATCAAGGGCAAATTCATCATCACAACAAGTTGGTATTTTGACAATTTTTTGATTTTGTTTGACATCACTTTCAGAAACCTTGATATCTTCAATCTTTTTTTTAAGTTCTGTAAAATTTAATATATTTAAGTCAAATGAGATTATAAGTTTATTATAAGAGGGGGTTAAATTATTTATTCCATATATTTTTTGCTTCTTTATATTTTCAAAATACTTAATTACTTTAATGTTTGTTTTCTGATCGACCTTATTTCCAAAATCACAATACAGTGCTGCGTCACCAAGATTTAATATATTTTTAATCATGAAATGTTATACTTTATCAATGAACAGTATGGAAATTAATATTAATTGTGATTTAGGAGAAAAATCTAAACATCACTCAAACGTCAATGATCCAAAATTATTAGAAATTGTTAATTCAGCAAATATTGCGTGTGGCTATCATGCTGGTGATTATGAAACAATGAATAGTACTATTTTAGTTTCAAAGGAAAATGCAGTTAGTATTGGTGCTCATCCATCCTTTAATGATCCTGAAAATTTTGGAAGAAAAAGACTTAATCTTTCTAAAAATGAAATTGAAAAACTAATTTTAGTACAATATGAAATTCTTCAAGCTATTGCTGAAAAACATAATGAAAATGTAACCCATATGAAACCCCATGGAGCATTAAATAATATGGCGTGTGAAGACATTAATTTAGCAACCATACTTGCAAATATAATTTATAAACTAAATAAAGATTTAATTTATCTTGTTCCAACAGGTTCAAAAATGGAATTAGCAGCAAAAAAATTAAATATGAAAATTGCTTGCGAAATATTTGCTGATCGAAATTATGAGGATGATGGAAATTTAGTTTCTAGATCTAAACCAAATGCATTAATAACAGATCCTGACATAGCCAAAAAACATGTTTTATCAATGGTCCGAAACCAAGCTATTAATTGTTATTCAGGTAAACAAATCTCATGTGAAATAGACTCTGTATGTATTCACGGTGACAATGAAAGTTCTTTAAACACAGCAAGAGCAATTAAAAAAGAACTTTTAAAAAACAAATTAAATTTAAAAGCTCTTAATAAAATGAGAAAATTTAGTTAATGAAAAATCTAAAATTTACACTTTTATTTCTTTTTACAATTTTAATATCATTTGAAGTATATTCGCTCGATGTTAGAGATATTAATGAAAATATGGGAAGATCTGGACCACCTCCAGCAGGGCCATATAAACTGGGAGTTAAAGAACTTGAAAGAGCTATCAAAACAGAAAAAAAAGGTAAGTTTAAAAAAGCAAAGATTAAATACGAAAAGGCCCTAGAACATCTTTTAGAAGCAAATGCAGAAGATCCTGCTAATCCTGATATTTTAAATTATCTGGGTTTATGCAGCGCGAAATTAGGATTTGATGAGAATGCCGAAATTTATTACCTTTTAGGTTTAGAATTAAATGATCAGCATAGTAGTATTAAGTACAATTTGGGAGTTTTTTACAAAAATCAAAATAGAATTAGCGATACCAAGGAAATACTTAATTCTCTTAAAAATTGTGGATGCGAAGAATACGAAAATTTAAAAATGCAAATAAATTAGTCAAAATAAAGTGTTAAATTGTCCACTAATTAAAAAGATGGTTGTTAAAAAAACTTTAATTCCTATATTGCAATCATGTTCAAGAAAATTAGTGTTCTAATTGTTATTTTTTTACTTTCAACTGTATCAGCTTTTTCCGCAGGATCAGCTGGCGATTCAGATGGCGGAAATGAGGGCAATGTATCAAAATACGATAAAGGACATAAACTAGTTTTGTCGGGTAAGTATTTGGAAAAAAAAGCAGATAAGTTCTTAAAAAAAGGTAACACAACTAAGGCAGAAAAAAATTTAGCAAAAGCAGAAAAGACATATAAGAAAGCTTTTAATTTATTTCTAGAATCTGACAAAGAAAAACCGAACAATGCAGACACGCTTAATTATTTAGGATTTACTAGTCGAAAACTGGGAAATTATACTGAAGCTGAAAGATATTATTTATCTGGTTTAAAAATTAAGCCAAATCATAAAAGAATAAACCAATATCTAGGTGAACTTTATCTAAATACAAACAGAAAAGGTAAAGCAATTGAGCAATTAACTATTTTAGAAAGCTGCAATTGCAAAGAATACGATCAACTTAAAGAAATAATTGACGGAAAAAGAATTTCAAAGTATTAGTAAATCCAGCTTGAGACAGGAAAATATTAATTTTTTTTAAAATATAGATCACATTGATAGAAGAAATTGTAATATTAACACAAATTATTTTTATTGATATAATTTTAGCTGCGGACAATGCAATAATAATAGGATTAATTGCTGCTAACTTTGTACCAAAAAACCGAAAACAAATAATACTTTGGGGTGTTGCTGGAGCATTAGTATTCAAGGTAGTTTTTGCTTTATTCGCCACATATTTATTTAAATTTTATTTTATTAAAATTCTCGGAGGTTTATTATTAATTTGGATTGTTTATGATCTTAAAAAAGACTTATTTGAAATAAAAAAAATTAAATCACCGACAAAAAAGTCAAAAGAACCCTCTTATATTCAAAGCGTATATAAAGTTTTATTTGCAGATATAACAATTAGCTTTGATAACGTTATTGGTGTGGTTGGTGCATCAAAAGGGCATTTTGGCTTTATGATATTTGGATTAGTTTTATCTGTAATCTTAACTGGGGCTCTTGCTACTGTTCTTGCTAATTATATTCAAAAACATTTATGGATTGCTTACGTGGGGTTAGGTTTTATTTTGTTAGTTGCCCTTCAACTTGTTATAGGCGGATTAGTAGATTTAGAAATATTATCGATCAACGAAAGCTTTAAAAAATATTTCTAATAAGAATATTTTTTCGTAGGATATTTTTCTGATTTAACATCAGATTTAAATTTTGATACTGCTAAATTTATAATTTTTTTTATATTTACATATTTTTTAACAAATTTAATTTTGGCTTCTGTTAAACCTAAAATATCGTCTGTTACTAAGACCTGACCATCACAATGAACAGAAGCTCCGATACCTATAGTTGGAATTTTTAATAATTTAGAAATTTTTTTTGAAATATCACTATAAGTACATTCTAAAACTATTCCGAATACACCGCTCTCCTCTAAAGCTTTAGCGTCCTTATAGAGTTTTTTTCTCTCTTTTTCATTTTTGCCTACTGATTTAAATTTTCCTTTAATAGTCTGTGGAGTTAATCCAATGTGACCCATCACTGGGATTTTGTTTTTTACTAAATGTTGAACTATATGTTGTACCCTAACTCCACCTTCCAATTTAACTGCATCGCACTTTGTTTCTCTCATTGCAAGTTTTGAGTTTTTGAGCGCCTCAGATTTATTTCTATATGTATTGTAAGGCATATCAATCACAAGGAGGCTTTTTTTAACACCCATCCTTACACTTTTTGTGTGTTCTAGCATCATCTTAAGATTAACTTTTCTAGTTGTTTTATAGTTATAAAGAACTGATCCTAGAGAGTCACCTACAAGAACTATATCAGCATGATTATCTACAATTTCTGCAATATTTTTTGAGTATGCAGTTAAACAAACAATTTTGGATTTATTTTTTTTATTAATAATCTTTTTAATTTTACTATTCATCACTCTAATTCTATTGTGCTAGGTGGTTTAGATGTTATGTCATAAACTACTCTATTAATACCTTTTATATTATTTATTATTTTGTTTGAAACAAGCTGCATAAACTCTTTTTTAAAGTTAAAGGTGTCTGCTGTCATTCCATCCTCAGAAGTAATTGCTCTAAGTAGACACATATATTCATATGTTCGATTATCGCCCATGACCCCAACAGTTTTTACAGGTAGTAACGCGGCATAAGCTTGCCATATATAATTATATAAATTGTGGTTTCTCAATGCATTAATAAATATATCATCTGCATCCTTTAAAATTTTTACTTTTTCTTTTGTAATCTCTCCAGGTATTCTTATTGCAAGACCAGGACCGGGAAATGGATGTCTTAATACAATCTCTTTTGATAACTTAAGTTCTAAACCTAATTTTCTTACCTCATCTTTAAATAACAGTTTTAACGGTTCAACTAGTTTTAATTTCATTTTTTTTGGTAATCCACCAACATTATGATGAGATTTTATTTTTGAAGTTTGACTTCCAGTTACAGACTTGCTTTCTATTAAATCTGGATAAAGGGTTCCTTGAGCTAAATATTTAACATTTTTAATTTTTTTCGCATATTTTTCAAAAATTTTGATAAATAAATTTCCTATTATTTTTCTTTTTTTTTCAGGATCACTAATTTTTTTTAATTTATTTAAAAAAAGGTTTTTAGCGTCCACATAAACAAGATTAATTTTAAATTTCTTTCTGAATGTTTTAACAACCTGCAATTCTTCGTTTTTCCTTAATAATCCAGTATTAACAAAGACACAAGTTAGTTGATTACCTACAGCATTGTGGATTAACTTTGCAACGACGCTACTATCGACTCCCCCTGACAAAGCACAAATTACTTTTGATTTTCCAACTTTTTTTCTAACATCTTTAACTAGTCTTAATTTTTGATTTTTCAAAGACCAATTTTTTTTTATCATGCAAATTGAAAAAACAAAATTTTTAAGAATTACTTTTCCTTTTTCAGTGTGTGTCACCTCAGGGTGAAACTGTATGCCATAAAGTTTTCTTGAGGAATTTTCAACAATTGAAAACTTAGAAGTTTCTGTTTTTGCAACTGCTTTGAAACCTTTAGCTAATTTTGTAACTTCATCAGCATGACTCATCCAAACATTATTTGATCCTTTTTTATCAAAAAAATCTTCAGTAAGTCTGCTTTTAGATAATCTTTTAAGTTTTGCTAAACCAAATTCTCTACTCTTTGCCTTTTTAACATTACCACCTAATTCTTTAGAAATAACTTGATGGCCAAAACAAATTCCCAAAATTGGGATTTTCCATTTAAATATATCCTTTCTAAACTTAACCTTTTTGGATTGATAAACATTTAAGGGGCCTCCTGATAATATTATTCCTTTTACATCTGTTTTATTTAATTTTGAACTTAGTTTTGTGTGGCTAATTATTTCTGAAAACACTCCTAACTCTCTTATTCTTCTTGCTATAAGTTGAGTAAATTGTGAACCAAAATCAATAATTAAAATTTTATTTAAATTATTATTAAGATCCATTTTTTGGTTCTATATCTGCTAATGATTTTTCTATTTGATCAACTTCTTTACAAAGTTTTTTACAAATTAATAAAAAGCTTTCTTTAAGGTCTTTTACTTTAGCATAATTTGACTTTTTAAGTTCATAATTTATCATTAAATACATTGCTTCTTCATTAGTAGGATCTAACAATAATGTAGTATTTAAGTTTTTAATTTCTTCTTTTTCATTTTCTTCATTTTTATAAATTTTTGCTAAATATAAATAAGATTCTGCATCTTTTGGATTAAATACGATATTTCTTTGAAAGAGGAATTTTGAATCTTCATATTTTTTTTGATCAAATTTTTGTTTAGCTTCAACAAAAAAGTTTTCTGATTGTGAATGGCTTGTAATAAAAAAAGTACAAACAAGCGAAAATATAAAAATAACTATTTTTGCACTAATACATTTCATCTTTTTTTACCTCATCTATATTATGTACCATACTTTCATAGAAACCTGCTTTTGTAATTTTAACAAATTTAGGTTTATTTCTTAAGGTTAAAACTTTTTTAGATCCTAAATAACCCATTGAGGATTTTAAACCTCCTATTAATTTAAAAATTATTTTATCTACTGGGCCTTTAAATTTTACAAAACCTTCGACACCTTCTGGAACATATTTAGATTTATCTTTTTGTTTAGATTGAAAATATCTATCTGCTGATCCTTTGTTCATTGCACCTATAGAGCCCATACCTCTGAAAACTTTAAACATTTTTCCATTTTTTTTTAAAATTTTACCTGGTGACTCAATACTTCCAGCAAATAAAGAACCAATCATTACTGCATCTGCTCCTGCTGCTAGTGCTTTTGCAATATCTCCAGAAAATTTTATACCGCCGTCTGCGATTATTTTAATTTTTTTATTTTTTAAACCTTTTTTTACATTAATTATCGCACTTAATTGAGGGACACCAATTCCTGCAACAAGTCTTGTCGTGCAAATTGAGCCAGGGCCAATACCAACTTTAACTATATCTACACCTAAATTTGCCAGAAAATTTGCAGCTTCAGCAGTTGCAATATTTCCAGCACATAGAAGTGTTTTTTTATTTTTATTTTTTTTAATCTTTTTTATTATTTCTTTTACCTTTTTTGTATGTCCATGCGCAGTATCAACAACGATCATGTCAACTTTTTCTTTTAGGATCGCAAGAGCTCTTTTTGATTCTAGATCTCCAGCACCAACAGCTGCGCCAACTTTTAAATTTTTTGATTGAACTTTTTTTATCTCTTTTATTTGACTATCAATCGTTAAGTTTCTATGTATAACGCCTATACCTCCTGCTTTAGCTATGGCTATAGCCATTTTAGATTCTGTTACAGTATCCATTGCGGAAGATAATAAAGGTATGCTTATTTTAAAGTCATTTCTTAAATAGGTTGATGTGTCTACTTGTGAGGGCAAAATTTCTGAATACTTTGGTGCAAGTGTAACGTCATCAAAAGTAAGTGCTTCTTTTATAGGACCCATGATCTTATATATACGATTCTTATAAAAATAAAAGAGGACTTAACGTAATATCTTACAAATTATAAAACTTTCTTTTGAATCTTTTCTGCTTGATGACGGTTTAAAAAATCTTACTTCTTTAAATGTTTTTTTAGCCTCAGAGACTACATCATTAAAACTAGAACCCATAAATAACTTAGATATAAATTTTCCCTTATGATTTAGCTGATTTTTTGCAAAAATCATCGCATCTAAGCAAAGTTCTCCGGTTACAATGGAATCAAGGTTTTTATTTCCTGTAGTATTGACCGCCATATCTGAGACAACTAAATCCACTTTTTTATTAAAGTGTTCTATAATCTTTTGCTTAGATTCATCCTTTGAAAAATCACCAATTATTTGATGCACTCTGTTTATTTTTTTGAATTCTAATAAATCAATTGCCAGTATTTTGCCATTAAGTATTTTTTCAGAAAGATATTGAGACCAGCTTCCTGGAGCAGCGCCAAGATCAATCGCCGTGTGAACTTCTTTTAAGATTTTAAATTTTTGATCTATTTCCTCTAATTTATAAATTGCCCTTGATCTATAGCCTTCTATTTTTGATTTTCGAACATATATGTCTCTATGTTGCTTGTTTATCCAATTTTTTGAAATTTTATTTTTTTTCAACTACTGACCAAATCTTAAGCTCTTTGATATATTCTTATTTTCTAAAGTTTTAATTTGAATTTTAACAGAGCTATCTACCCTCATATCTTTTTTGTTATCCCAAATGCCTGCTGCAAGATGCATAATTCCAATTTTAGTATTTGGCAAATAAGGCTCTACAAACATACGTTCTTTCTCATCAAACTTCGGCAATAGATTGCTTGCAATCCAATTACAATTTAATGGAAGAAATTCTGTCTCAACATTATCAATATAAATGCTCATATTAATTGCTAAACCTTCTGAACCAAATATTTTTCCAGATTTGAGTGTAGTTTTTAAATTTTTTTGCCAAACATCCCAACATCTTGAGTTTTTCTGTAATGAAAAAACACCTATATTAACGTGGGGTGCAAAAGCAAGTTTTCTTGCATCATTCATACCTATTTTTGAACTTATTGCGTGTTTAAAATTTTGTGATTTAATTACTGCTATTTTGCCAAACAACCAATTTACTTTAGACATTATTCTGTAACCTGGACCTATTGTCTGAGTAATACCTAATTTCCCATTTTCACATGCTTTAAAATATAGATCTACAGCATTCCAATCATTTACCCAGGCATCACAATCTATCCAAAGATATTTTTCATAATTTGGAAAGTATTTTGGTAAAAAAGCTCTTGAAACTTGGCTCTTTAACCATTCTTTTCCTCTAACTTTTATTGAAGAAACTTGAATATCCCATTCAGCATTTTTAATTTCATCCACTTTAGCTGAAAGTTCATTTAATTGAACTTTTTCTAGTCCAGCATCTAAAATACATATTGCAACAGAATTTTTTTGATCAAATTGTTTAATAGAATCTATTAACTCATTTAATAAGTTAAAGTAATTTGAGTCAGCAAGAGAAACTATTACATTTTTCTTCATCTATAATACGTCTTCAGGCTCATCTTCTGCTGGTAGTTTGTTTGCTAATGAACCTTTTTTCAACTTATTATAATGAAAAATACTAAAAGGTAATGCGAGAAGATAAATTGTAGAACCTAAAGCGATAACGTTAAAAGGAAATATTAATAAAAGCCCAAAAAGTGAAACTATTCCTAAAAGTAGAAAAATTGTTGTACTTCTAGGTACCACAATTTTTTTAAACGAATAAGTAGGTATTTTGCTTATTAGCAAAATTGAGACAATTATAAAAAGAACTGGTGTTATTATTTTTAGATCAAAATTAAATATATTTAAACCACTCTGTTTATAAACAAGAGGGCTTAATACTAATATTCCACCAGCAGGTGATGGAACACCCTCAAAAAAATTATCTCTCCAAGAAGGTTCTCCACCTGTATTGATATTAAACCTAGCAAGTCTCAAAGCAACACAAACCACATAAATTAGCGAGATCAACCATCCTATTTTTCCTAAAGAATTTAAAGTCCAAAAATACATTATAAATGCTGGCGCGACTCCAAAACTTATTATATCTGTTAAAGAGTCAAGTTCCTTACCAACTTTTGATGTTCCTTTTATTAATCTTGCAATTCTACCATCGAGTCCATCTATAATAGCAGCACACACAATTGCTATAATTGCAAGTTTGAAATTTTGGTTAAGAGCAAAATTTATAGAAGTCAAACCAATACATACTCCAATCAATGTTAAAGTATTAGGTAATATTACTCTTGCACTTTTATCCGTTACAATTTTAAATTTTTTCCTTGGTTCATTCATTTTATCTTTTAGCTATTAAAGTTTCACCTGCTCTTGTTTTTTGATTTACTTTCACAAGTGGTTTATAATTTTCAAAGTATAAATCTGCTCTACTTCCAAATCTAATCATTCCAATCCTTTCCCCTTGTATAAGATCAGAACTTTCTGAAGTTTCTGTTACAATCCTTCTTGCAATTAATCCTGCAATCTGGACAACAATTATATTCTCACCTTTTGAATTGGTAATTTTATAATAATTTCTTTCATTTTCCTCACTAGCCTTATCTAATGAAGCATTGAAAAACTTTCCAGGCTTATATAAAATTTCTGATACTTTTCCAGAACATGGTGATCTATTCACATGACAATCAAAAACATTCATGAAAATACTAACCTTTGTGAATTTTTTATTTTCAAGATTTAATTCTTTTGGACCATCATTTTCCTGAACTTGTAATACTAAACCATCAGCGGGGCTTACTAAATAATCATCATCATCAATCGAATATCTTTCAGGATCTCTAAAAAAATAATAACACCAAATCGTTAGAACCAATCCAATCAATCCTAAGAAACTGCTTATTAGGTATAGTATAATTGTTGCAACAGCAAAAATTACTAAAAATTTATAACCTTCGTTATGAATCGGTGGAAAAATTTTGTCTATCATAATTCTATAATTGGCAATATGGTCCTAATATGTATATTAAACTCCAAAATTCAATTATTAAGATATATACTCTAATATGAGCAAAATTAAGGTTAAAAACCCCGTCGTTGAGTTAGATGGTGATGAAATGACAAGAGTGATATGGGATTTTATCAAGAACAAGCTCATACTTCCTTATCTTGAACTAGATATTAAATATTACGATCTTGGAATAAAAAGTAGAGACAACACGTCAGATAAAATTACTATTGATTGTGCGCATGCAATTAGAAAATATGGTGTAGGTATTAAGTGTGCCACAATTACCCCAGATGAAGCAAGAGTTGAAGAGTTTAAATTAAAAAAAATGTGGCGATCGCCTAATGGAACTATTCGAAATATTTTAGGTGGAACTGTTTTCAGAGAACCAATACTTTGTAAAAATATTCCAAAGTTAGTGCCAAGTTGGGAGAATCCAATTTGTATTGGAAGACATGCGTTTGGAGATCAATACAGAGCAACAGATTTTCAAGTTCCAGGAAAAGGTAAATTAGAAATAAAATGGACGTCGGAGGATGGAAAAGATAAAAAAGAATTTGAAGTTTTTAATTTTCCTGGTCCAGGAGTAGCTCTTTCAATGTATAACTTGGATCAGTCTATTATAGACTTTGCAAGATCTTGTATGAATTATGGTCTAAATAGAAAATGGCCAGTATTTCTATCAACTAAAAATACAATATTAAAAAAATATGATGGAAGATTTAAAGATTTATTTCAAGAAGTATATGAAAAAGAATTTAAAGAAAAATTTAAAGAAAGAGAGATAACATACGAACATAGACTTATCGATGATATGGTTGCATGTGCAATGAAGTGGAATGGAAATTATATATGGGCATGTAAAAATTATGACGGAGACGTTCAATCTGATACTGTTGCTCAAGGCTTTGGTTCATTGGGTTTAATGTCTAGTGTGTTAATGAGTCCAGATGGAAAGACTATAGAAGCAGAAGCTGCTCATGGAACTGTCACAAGACATTATAGATTACATCAACAAGGAAAAGAAACTTCTACCAATCCTATTGCATCAATTTTTGCGTGGGCAAGAGGTCTTTATCATAGAGCAAAACTAGATAATAATGAGGATTTAAAAAAATTTGTAAAAAGCCTAGAGAAGACGTGTATACAAACAGTCGAATCAGGTTCAATGACAAAAGATTTGGCAATTTTAGTTGGTCCATCAACTAAATATTTAACTACTAATGAATTTTTAGATGTAATAGATGGAAATTTAAAAAAAAGACTAAATCAAAGCCTTTAAACTTTTTAAAGCATCATCAATTTTATTTTTATTTACTCCACCTGCTTGAGCAAAATCTGGTCTTCCTCCACCACCTTTACCTCCGATAATCTCTGAAGCATTTTTAACAAGTTTAACAGCATCATATTTATTTTTTAATTCATCTGTGACACCTACGGCTAAACCTACTTTGTCATCTTTACTTGCAAATATAATAACTATCCCTTCACCAATTTCTTTTTTTCCACTATCAATTAATCTTCTTAATTCTTTGGGTGGAAGCCCGTCAATTTTTTGCATTCTTATGAATACTCCATTAATTTTTTCATCTTTAATGATATTTTTAGATTTATTATTTATAATTTCATTAATTGATAACTTTTCTAATTCTTTATTTAATTCTTTAATTAAATCTTTTTTATTTTCTTTATTTAAATTAAGCTTTCCACCGAGTTTTTTAATTTCTTCAGATAAAATTTTAATTGTTTCATCATCCTTTTGTTCAGAAAGACTAGATTGTTTTTCTTTATTTTTTAAAAATTCATCTAATTGTTTATCTCTTAAAGCTTCAACTCTTCTCACACCCGCTGCTATAGCTGATTGACTAACTACTTTAAAATTACCAATATCACTGGTATTTTTTACATGTGTTCCACCACATAATTCAGTAGAAAAATATTTATTTCCTTCTTCACCCATAAAAACAACTCTAACTTCATCCCCATATTTTTCTCCAAATAATGCTAATGCACCATGAGCTATACCCTCTTTTGGTGTCATAATTCTTGTTATTACCTCAGATTTTTTATTTATTATTTGATTCACATATTGGTCTATTTTTATCATTTCATCTGCTGAGATTGGCTTCATATGACTAAAATCAAAACGAAGTCTATCAGGCGCTACTAATGATCCCTTTTGCATAACATGAGTACCAAGTATCCGTCTTAAAGATTCATGTAATAAGTGTGTTGCTGAATGATATGCTTTTACATTTGCTCTTCTTTCAGTATCAATTTTTAATTCTACACTATCCTTTAAATTGAAATTCCCCTTTTCTACCTTTCCATAATGAACAAATAAATTACCAAGTTTTTTTTGAATATCTGAAACTTTAAATATATTTTCACCATTTGAAATTGTACCTAAATCTCCGACTTGTCCTCCAGATTCTGCATAAAAGGGTGTCTGGTTTAAAATCATCATACCCTCATCACCTTCTTTTAAATTTTCAGATTGTTTATTATTTTTTATTAGACTTAGAATTACTCCCTCTGCTTGATTAGTTTCATAACCTAAAAATTCCGTTGAACCTATTTTGTCCTTAATTCCAAACCATATTTCATCAACTGAACTATCACCAGATCCTTTCCAGTTTTTTTTTGCTAGTTCTTTACTATCCTTCATTAATTTATGAAACTTGTCATGATCTAATCCAAGTGATTTGTTTTTAAGAATGTCCTCTGTTAAGTCTAATGGAAAACCATAGGTATCATAAAGCTTAAATGCCACTTCCCCTGGAAGAACTTTATCTATTTTTTCAATCTCATCATCTAATATTCCCATTCCTCTTTCTAATAGAACTAAAAATTTCTCCTCTTCCATTTTTAGAGTTTCTTTTATTAAAGATTGTGCTCTTTCTAATTCAGGATAATTACTAGACATTTCTTTTACTAAAGTTTTAAAAATATTATAAAAAATTGGTTCTTTTGCTCCTAGAAGATGCGAGTGCCTCATGCCTCTCCTCATAATCCGTCTTAAAACATAACCTCTACCTTCATTGGAAGGAAGAACACCCTCGGCTAGTAAAAAAGAACTTGCTCTTAAATGATCAGCAATTACTCTAAAACTAGATAGATTTGCATCAGAAGGTTTTACTTTTACTGTGTCGGAGATTGAATTAATTAATTTTAGGAAATGATCTGTTTTATAATTATCATGCGTTCCTTGAAGTAAAGCTACTATTCTCTCTAAACCCATTCCCGTATCAACAGATGGCTTTGGTAAATCAATTCTTTTTTCTTTAGTTATCTGTTCATATTGCATGAAAACTAGGTTCCAGATTTCTATATATCTGTCACCATCTTGATCTTTTGTACCAGGTAATCCTCCTTGAAGATGATCACCATGATCGTAAAATATCTCAGAACACGGACCACAAGGGCCTGTTTCTCCCATTGACCAAAAGTTATCTGAAGTTGATATTCTAATAATCCTATCTTCACCAAAACCTGTGATTTTCCTCCATAAATTAAAAGCTTCATCATCCTCATTAAAAACTGTGAAATAAAGTCTATTCTTATCTAGTGCAAAATCTTTTGTAATTAAATTCCAAGCTAGTTCAATTGCTCTTTCTTTAAAATAATCCCCAAAAGAAAAATTTCCCAACATTTCAAAGAATGTATGGTGTCTTGGTGTGTAGCCTACATTTTCTAAATCATTATGTTTTCCACCTGCTCTTACACATTTTTGAGAAGTCGTTGCTCTTTTATAATCTCTTTTTTCAAGTCCAGTAAATACATTTTTAAACTGAACCATACCTGAATTAGCAAACATTAATGTTGGATCGTTATTTGGAACTAGATTACTAGAATCCACAATTGAATGACCATTTTTCTCAAAATATTTTAGGAATGCAGTTCTTATTTCGTTTAATGATTTGTCAGCCATATTTTAAAAATACAGCTTTTTTAATTGATGTCTAGTAAACAGTAGGGAAAAAAGGCGCTTAAAATAAGCGCCTTTTTAGATAACTAAAAGTTAATTCTTTTCAGGAGTTGTTTCTTCTTTTGCTTCTGCTTTTACTTTTTCTTGATCAATGGGGTTTCCCTCAATCTTTTTTGAAATTAAGCCTGCTTTTTCTCTTATAGCCATCTCAATTTCTGCAGCAACTTTTGGATTTTGCTCAAGGTAAAGTTTTGCATTTTCTTTTCCTTGTCCTATTTTTTCACCTTTGTAAGCATACCATGCGCCAGCTTTTTCAACTATTTCTGCTTTAGCACCGAGATCTATAAGTTCTCCTGTTTTACTTATTCCTTTGCCATACATTAGATCGAATTCTACTACTTTAAAAGGTGGTGCAACTTTATTTTTAACGACTTTTACTCTTGTTGCGTTTCCTATGATCTGATCTTTATCTTTAATTGCACCTATTCTTCTAATATCCATTCTAACAGATGAATAGAATTTAAGAGCATTTCCTCCAGAAGTTGTTTCTGGACTTCCAAACATAACACCAATTTTCATTCTTATTTGATTAATAAAAATTACCATCGTATTTGTTCTAGATATAGATCCCGTTAATTTTCTAAGAGCTTGACTCATCAATCTTGATTGCAATCCAACATGATGATCGCCCATTTCACCTTCAATTTCAGCTCTTGGTGTAAGTGCAGCTACAGAATCAACTACTAGAACTGACATTGAACCAGATTTTATTAATGTATCTGTAATTTCTAATGCTTGTTCGCCAGTATCTGGTTGTGAAATTAAAAGTTCTTCAGTATTTACACCTAATTTCTTAGCATAAACTGGGTCTAATGCATGTTCAGCGTCAACAAAACCACATATACCACCTGCTTTTTGTGCCTCTGCAACAACTTGCAAAGCAAGCGTTGTTTTTCCAGAAGATTCTGGACCATAAATTTCAATAATTCTTCCTTTTGGCAGACCACCAATTCCTAAAGCTAAGTCTAAACTTAATGAACCTGTTGAAATAGACTCAACGTCCATTGCTTTTTGTTGGCCTAATTTCATTACAGATCCTTTACCAAAATTATCTGTAATTTGACTGATTGCAGCTTCTAAAGCTTTATTCTTTTCTTTACTTTCTGTATCTTTTTCTTTTGCGGATTTAACCACTTTTAAGTTGTTTTTAGTCATTTAATGCCTCTTTTTTTTGCGTTTTTATCACTCGAATCATGATATTAAATGTACACATTTTGTTCTCATTGGCAAGAAATTAATTTAATTGAGTGAAAATACACAAAAATAGACTATTTATTGAGACCTAAGTAATCAGCGCTCAAAATACCAGCTGATTGAAGTAATTTAAATTTTGATAATAAGAATTCTCTCTCAGAATTAGCGAGGCTAATCTGAGAATTTAATAATATAGAATTTGATTGGATAACATCTAACGTAGATCTTCCTTTGCCACTTTCATATTCAGCTGTAATTCCTTCATTTGCAATTTCTGCCGCATTAACTTGTAATTTAACAGACTCTAGCATACTAGCATTAGATTTCATATTTGACCAAGCGGTAGTAACTTTAGTCTCATTAATTTGTATGGCATTATCTAATAATAATTTTTTTCTATTTCTTAAGTTTTTAGATTTATTTAGACCAGCGTAATTTTTTCCTCCAGAAAAAATTGGCCACGACACTGTCGCTTGAACAGTTTCTTTATCCTGTTGATCAAGTGTAGAGCTTAAATCATCTGTCTCTTTTGACTCAAATGACAAAGTAGCAGAAGGTGATAAATCAGATTGTGAAATTTTTACATCTTGCTCTGATTGCTCATACTCTAGTTTTGCAATTATAAGTTCTGGATTTTTAGTTTGAGAAATATTAATTGCGTTTTCTAAAGTCATTGGAATTTTAAAGTTAAGATCAGATTTTTTGTTTAAACTAAAAGTATCTTGAATTGGACCAATTATATTTTCGTAATTAAGTCTTGCAGTTACAACGGCATTCTTTGCTTGAATAAAATTTGCTTGAGCCTCGGCTAAAGAGGATTCTGATTGTGCAAGATCTGCTACACTTACTTCACCTCTATCAAGTCTAATTCTATCAGTTTCAACTTGTCTTTCTAGTAGGCCAACATTTCGCTCATTAATTGAAAACTTTTCGTTAGCTAAAATCATTCCGGAAAAAGCTTCAACTGCTTTAAGTAATATTTCTTGTTCAGATTTAAGCAATTTAGCATCAGCTAAATCTAAACCCAATTTGCTTTTTTTGAAATCAGCAACACCACCAAAACCTTTAAATATTTTTTGCTCAATTTTAACTGATCTTGTTTCAGGATTAACGTCAGTAATTGTAGCACTTGTACCATCTTGATTGGTCAACTTAGAGGTGTCCTCGGAACTTTTAGAACCTGATAGCGTCACAGAAGGTAAAAAATCACTTCGAGAGATATTAAGATCAGATTTGGAAACTTTAATATTCTCTCTTTCAGCATTTAGTTCAGGATTGTTCTGATAAGCTTCTTTTAATGCTTGAGATAAATTTATTGCAAAAGCACTTGAAGAAAAAAAGTAAATTGACAATAAGATTATTAATATTTTTTTCATTTATTATATTTGAGTTTTGTAATTTGATGATGTCCATTTAATGACATCACAATTGATGAGTATTTTGTTGCAGTTTTAAACATATGTTCAGTAATTCTTTGATATGTCATCATAAAATTTAATACTTCTTGTTTATTCATTACTTTCAAATTTTTTTTATCTTTATTTGTAATTTTAAGTTTTTTCTCTTGGACCAATCTCCACTTCCTTAATAAAGCAAAATTTTCTGCTTTCAAATACAATAAGCAATCCATCATGCTATGAAACTTTTTATACTTGTTTTTGAGGTTTAAATTTACGTATTTTCTCCATTTCATAGATTGATCATTTAATCTTTCTAAAGAATTGATTGGTTTTATAAGTTGTTTTTTGCTTTGTGATTTTGCCCCAACACACCAACCTTCAAATATTACAATATCTGGTTTTGATTTGATTTTATACCACTTATCTTTTGAAACTCTATCATCGACTGATTTATCAAACTTTGGCAAAGATAACGCTTTAACTTTTTTTGCTTTCACTTTTCTAAATAAATTTAACATCATATCAATATCATGAGTTCCTGGAACTCCTCTAGTTTTTAACAATGGATGGACTTTTTTAGACAAAATAATTCTTTCTTTTCGTGTTTTATAAAAATCGTCAATCGAAATTTTAAATACATTCAATTTGAAGTACTTTTCTAGTATTATTTTAATAATAGACGAAATTGTTGTTTTCCCTGTTCCTTGACCCCCTGATAAACCAACAATCATAGTTTTGTTTTTTTTCACTTTTTTAGCCATCCAAAAACAAACTGGGATAAGGAAAGACCTTAACATTTTATCTTTATTTTTAAATTTTTCGCTAGAGATTTCCTGAGTTGATATAAAACTATAACAAGGTTTTTTGACTTTATTTAAACATGCAGAAATTTGGGACATTTTATTTTTTATCTAAAGGATGATTACGACCGTTATTAACTAAAATATCTTTAAATTGAAAAACATCGATATCATCTATACAAGCAACATTTATTCCATAAATTTTCGGATTTATTCTTGGTCTATTATGTGTATGAATTCCACAGTTCATGCAAAAATAATGTTTAGCAGTATTAGTATAAAATTGATAAAGTTTTAAAGAATCTTCTCCTTTAGTTAATTTAAAATCATTTTCACCCAATACTCCAATTACATATCCCTTTTTTTTACAGATAGAACAATTGCACCTCATTATTTTTTCAATTCCATTGTCTGGAATATTTACTTCAGCTTCAACATTTCCACAGTGGCATTTTAATTTTTTTATCATTATTTTTTCCTATCTAATATATGATTATGTCCATCATTTATTCTTACTTTAAATTTAAATAACTCATCTTCAGTTACTCCATTTAAACATCCTACATTTATACCATATGTATTAGGATCTGCTCTTCTTTGATTGTGAGTGTATATTCCACAATTAGTACAAAAATAATGTTTTGCAACATTTGTCTTAAATTGATAAAATTTTAATAACTCTTCCCCTTTTGTCACCTTCAAATCTTTTTTATCAATCACAGTACTTATTGCTCCCTTTCTTTTACACATAGAACAATTACATCTATAAAGATCTTCTAAGCCTTTAGTTAAATTCACTTCGATTTCGATTTGACCACAATGACAATTCAGTTTTTCCATAATTTTTATCTAAGCAATCTATCCCTTGTCTAAGTTATCCACAATCCAACAAAATGTAGTTTGGATGTTCACGTTTTGATTCACTTTTGATTCAGTTCCAGACTCAAAATACAACCTATTTGACACCATTGAATAAGTGTTGTACTAATAAGAACAAAATAGGAACATTTATTATGAAGCTGACCATACCTTACTATTTACACAAAGCAGGAGCTGGTTTTCCGTCTCCAGCAACTGATTACATAGAGGAAGATATAGATCTGAACGTTCACTTGATCAAGAATGTTCCAGCAACCTTTGTGATCAGGGTTCAAGGAAAGTCAATGATTGATGTTGGAATCAATGATGGAGACATACTAGTTGTCGACAAAAGTTTAACACCTAGAAATTTCTCAACTGTAATTGCAAATGTTCATGACGAATTAGTGGTTAAAAGCTTTGTGCAAGAAAGAGATAAAAAATTTTTAACCTCAGGATCTAAAGATTTTAAAGATAGAATTTTAATCAACGAAGAAGAAGATATTTTTATTTGGGGAGTTGTAACTTATGTCATTCACTCAGTATACTAAAAAAATCGCATTAATAGATTGTAATTCTTTCTATGTTTCTTGCGAAAGATTATTTAACCCAAAAATAAGAAAAAAACCTGTTGTAGTTTTGTCTAATAATGACGGTTGTATAATTTCAAGATCTAACGAAGCAAAAGCTTTAGGCATTAAAATGGGCGAACCTTATTTTAAAGCAAAAGATATAATTATTAAAAATAAAGTAAATGTATTTTCATCGAATTACTCTTTATACGGTGATTTATCAAGAAGAGTAATGAGAACTCTAAAAAGATTTAACTCTGATATAGAGGTTTATTCAATTGATGAAGCATTTATGGATTTATCAAACTTTTCTGATCAAGAAGTTGAAAAAGTTGGTAAAGAAATCAGAAATACTGTTTTACAGTGGACGGGTATACCAACAAGTATCGGTATAGCGAAAACAAAGACTTTAAGTAAAATTGCAAATCATATCGCAAAGAAAAAACTATCCGGTGTTACAAGTTTAATTGGTATTGAAAATCTTGATCCAATATTAGAAAAAATTGAAATAAATGATGTTTGGGGAGTTGGAAGACAGTTAACTAAATTTTATCAAAAAAATGGAGTTTATAATGCAAAGCAATTAAAAAATAAATCGAATACCTGGATCAAAAAATGTTCAAATGTTTTAAGTTCAAGAACTGCTATGGAGCTTAGGGGTATTCCTTGTATTGATTTAGAAACAACACAATCAAAAAGAAAAAGTTGTGTTGTGTCTCGTTCGTTTGGAAAAAGAGTTGAACATTTTCAAGAATTAAAAGAAGCAGTTGCAAATTACTGCTTAAATGCATCTGAAAAAATCAGATCAGAAAATTTAGTTGCGAAAGCAATAACAGTTTTTGTTAGAACAAGTCCCTTCCAAAGAAACTTTGGTTACTATTCAAATTCAAAAACAATTGATTTTCCAATAGCAACAAATAATAGTATTGAAACTGTTACAGCTGCGGTTTCAATATTAGAAGATATTTTTAGACATGGTTGTCGATACCAAAAAGCAGGAGTAATGTTAACGGGGCTATCAAATGAAAATCAAAAAGAAAATTTGTTCTCATCTGAAAAAGATGAAAAAATAAATAGATTGATGAGATCAATGGATAATACAAATTACCGTTATGGAAGATCTACATTAAGTCTTGCAAGCGCAGGTGTTTACAAAAAATGGAATATGAGAAGAGAACATTCATCTAAAATTGATACAGCTGACTTTTATTCTTTACCTAAGATAAAAGCCTGAGCATCGCTATTTAAATTTCTCTTCCTTTTTGGGTTTTCTAAGAACTATACTATCCAAATAAATTCTTTGATCTTGAAGACTTTCCCAATCAGAATTCCAATAACCAATTGTTCTATGTCTATATATTCCAAATTTCATATAGCCACCTGCGCAGGTATCAGCTAGTGTTTTAATGTTTTTTAAGTCAGCAATAACTTCATTATTTTTATATATTTTAAATCTTCCAGTCTCGTCTAGCTTCCAGAGAACATGAAATTTCAAATGGGTCCATTTACCTTTTAAATCATCAATCTTGCCAATTATTACTGGGTCGGAAGAGTATGCTGATTTACTAACCCAAGTGTAATAATTTTCACCTTTATACTTTGTATCTTGAGCCCAAAAATGACAGCAGTTATGACAACCTTTAGCTTTATTGTCTGTATGCATTTGACCAATTACAACAACTGCACCCTTTTCTAAACTTATATAATCTTCATCAAAGTAAACTGCATATTCATAAATATGTTCTTTATTTTTTAATCTAAGATCACCAAGGTGAATTTCTTGTCTGCTCCTATTTCCTTTGCCATCACATCCAATTTGCAATTTGGCAGATTTTCCTTTTCCACATCCAGCATCTTCTCTATTTACTGTAACTTGAATACTTGTCTTTCCTTCATATACGGGGAAGCCATCACTTTTTTTTACTTCCTTAATTCTGTTAGTTTTTTTATATGCTAAAGATAAAAATTGCTCCTTATAACCTTTTATATCTTTAAATTTAGTTTTGTGTTGATCTGCAAAACATAAATTTGAAAAAAATATAAAGATTAAAAATAGAAAGTAAAAAATTTTTTTCATTTACCTATAACAACTATAGTTAAATCATCACTTAATTTTTCAATTTTAGAGGAAGTGGTAATTTCTTTTGTAATATTATTTAATTCATCATTAATATTATTACTAAAATTATTATTAATTACTTTTTTTGAACCTTCGATGCCTATTTCTTGATTATTTTCGTCTAAACTTTCAGATAATCCATCTGTAAATGCATAAAGTCTGTTACTATTTAAATTAATTCTATTAATAGAATAGCTGGATTTTGCTTTTTGTACAATTACACCTAATGGAGGAGATTTACTTTCATATTCTTGAAAATTTCCATTTTTATCTCTTACTAGCGCTGGTTGATGACCAGCGTTTACCCATACTATTTCACCAGTAGTAATATTATAATTTCCAATAATCGAGGTTACGAACATTCCACTTGTTTTAGTATAAAATAAATCATTGTTCATATGAAATGCAATTTCATCTACATCAACTTTATCTCTAGCCATTATTTCAAATAAAGTTGACGCTTTAGCCATAACCATTCCGGCATGTATTCCTTTGCCAGCTACATCTGCAATAATGAAATAAACATTATCGTTATGAGGATAAAAACTAAAAAAATCTCCTGAAACCTCTCTGGCAGCTATATTTATACCTTTTACAGGATAATTATCTAAATTTCTTTTTGGCAAAAAGTTTTCTTGAACCTTCACTGCTAACTTAACTTCTTTGGATATTCTCGCACGCCACTTATTTTTCTCTTCTTCACTTGTTTCTAGCTTGCTCATTAACTTGTTATAATAAAGACCAATTACTCCACCTGCAGTAAATGGATCTTGAGGTCCTCTAATTTTAAGATCTCCTGACTCAGATTGTTTGTCTAAAATCGAAATTAAATCATGCTCAACTGAAACTGCATTGTGCTCAGCAATGTTTAATCCTAACTCCTCTTGTACAGGACTTACCCGTAGAGGATAAAATTTATTTACTATACTCAAAACAGAGTAAGATGAAATAAACGTAAATAAACCGATTGATGTAATACCAATTAATTGAATTTTAATTTGTGAAAATCTGTCTAACCCAGTATCTAAAATTGTTAAATCTGAGAATAGACCTACCGCTAAAGTTCCCCAAATACCCGCAGCTAAATGAACTGGAACTGCACCAACAACATCATCAATTTCAAACTTATTCAAAGTTTCATTTACAATGATAGCAATTATTGACCCTATTATTCCGACAAAAATTGAAATTACTGATGACATTGAATTACACCCAGCCGTAATTGCAACCAATCCTGCTAATGGACCTAAAATAATATAAAAAGGATCAGGTTTTTTAAATTTAAGATATGAAATAAATAAACCTGTTAATAAACCAAATGCTGCTGCTAAAAATGTATTAATTAAAATTAATGGTACTGCCTCATCCATTGCCCCATTGCTTCCTCCATTAAAACCAAACCAACCAAACCATAAAATAAGTGTTCCCAAAACTGCTAAAGGAAAACTAGATCCAGTAAACTTGCCTTTATTTGCCTCTGAATATTTACCAATTCTTGGACCCAATATAATAACTGCTGCTAAGGCAATCCATCCTCCTACTGAGTGTACAATTGTACTCCCAGCAAAATCTACAAATCCTATATCTGACAGCCAACCTGAAGATTTAACCGAACCAGTAAGATAACTCGAAGACCAAGCCCAATGGCCAACAATAGGATAAATTACTCCAGTAGCTAAAACTGTCATAATCAAATATCCATTAAATTTCATTCTTTCTGCAACAGCACCAGAAATAATTGTTGCGGCAGTTGCAACAAACATTGCTTGGAAAACAAAATAAGTCATGTATTCCGCTTTTTCTGTTTTAAAGAAAAATAAATCGGTACCAAAAAAACCGTTATAAGAGGTACCAAACATAATACCAAATCCAAAAATCCAAAAAATAACTACGGAAACGCCAAAGTCTGCTGCATTTTTTAACGCAACATTGATACTATTTTTATATCTAGATAAACCGGTTTCCATACACATAAAACCTGCTTGCATAATAAAAACTAAAATTGCACAATCAATTACCCACAAGGTGTCAATATTATTTTTTAGTGCGTCTATTATTTCTTGGGACATATCTTTATTTAATTATTTATATTGGCTGATCGCCTTCTATAGCAATTCTATCCATAACTCTTTCGTGTCCCAATCCTCGGCCAGGGAAGAAATCAGTTAAGCCCTGATGCTGTGTACTTCTGTTATCCCAAATAGCAACAGCATTTTCAGTCCATTTAAATCTACAAGTTAGATCTAATCTTTCTTGTTGAGCAAATAACTTTTTTAATAATTTGTTACTTTCACTTTCATCTAAACCTTCAATTCTTTTTGTATACATAGAATTAACATATAGGATTTTTTTACCTGTTTCTGGATGAGTTCTAACAATTGGATGAATATTTGAATATTCATCTAAATTACCATTACCTTCCATACCTTTATAAGCATCGACAAATGCTGCAGCACCAAGAGAACTATGAACTGCTTTCTTGTCTTTAATTTTTTCTTTAAGATCATTATCTAAAGTTTCATAAGCCAGCTCCATATTAGAAAACATCGTGTCTCCACCGACAGGAGGAATTTTGATTGATCTTAAAATAATTACTTTGGTAGGTTTTGGATTATAACTTACATCTGTGTGCCAAGTTTCCCCCCACTGCTGTTTTTCATCTGGTTTTTTAATTATTCTAATTATTTCTGGGTATTGATTTCTTCCCTTAACATATACATGTTTTTCTAAAGGTCCAAACCGTTTTGCGAAATTAATTTGCTCCTCTGCTGAAATATTTTGATTTCTAAAAAAAAGAACTTTATGTTCCAAAAGAAGCTGGTTGATTACGTTCCAATTTTCTTCTGAAGAATCTTTTAAATCTAACCCAGATATTTCAGCTCCCAATGCACCAGAAATTAAGTTAATTTTCATTATATAATCTTATCAATTATTGAAATATTGGATAGTGAATTATTCATTTCTTTCAAACTTCCTCTTTGTGAAATTATAAAAGTAGAGATTAGAAATATACCAATAAATATTATGGGTAGTATCATTATAAATGATATTTTTTGGTATATTAAAAACATATAAACTAAAACAAAAAGTATTGATCTAACTAAAACACTAAATTTAAATACTCCAATTATTGCTAGAGAATGTTTTATAAGATTTAAAAAGCTCATTTTTGAAGGACCAAAATATCTTTTTCCTCTTTCTGAGGAAATTGTTGCTTTGTCATTACAGTTCTTTGCTAACGATCCCGAAAAACTACTCCATGTTGCTTTATCACTCAACATTTTTTCAATAGTTGATTTTGTTAAGCAAGTATAATTTCCAAATTTGATTGATTGTCCTGTGAAAGTATAGGTTAAAATTTTGTGAAAAAAATAACATATTTTAAATAAAATATTTTCAGATCTTTTTACTCTTTCTCCAACAATTGTTTTATTTGGATGATAATTAAAATTTTCTACAAACAACTTTATTTCTTCAGGTCTATCTTCACCATCTCCGTCCATTGGAATAATATAATCTAATTGTTGATTTTCATTTATATGCTTTAAACCTGTTGCGATACATCTTGTGTGACCAACATTATTTTTTAGATTAATAACTTCGATAGAATTTAAATTGGATAAATTAGAAAAATTTTCTGTTAATTGTTCTGTAGATGCATCATTTACTAAAGTTACGGAAAATGAGTGATCCATACCCTTTACTTCATGATTAATTTTTTCTAAAAGTTTCTTAACAGATTGCCAATCATTGTAAATTGGTATCAAAATTTTTATTTTCATTTTTAATTAAGAGAATTTAAAAATCTAAATAATGAGGCAAATATTCCATGACCTGAAAGTTCGATCATTGCAATAATTGCGATAATGAAAACAACTTTTTTAAATTTTGTATTTAAAAATTCATTCATTTATTTCCTACACAAATTTGATCTATACAAATATACTTATTATAAGTTTCTAGCTTATTTTTATCTACCTCGCCATCCCAAACAGGTCTTGATTTTAAATGATAAGATAAATTTCCAGCATTCCACTCATTGCCTAAAACAATATTAATTGGATCATCAAATTCTTTGCTCCATTTTGCTTGAACTTTTTGAGCAATTTCTTTTCCAGGATAATCTGTTCTTTTGTCTGTTTTAATTATTGATATGTATCCATAGGTAATCGGAGATAATAAAAAGATAAAAATAAAAGCAATAAAAAACTTTTTTAAATTTATTTTTAATATTTGTTTTTGAAAAATATAAATTACTAAAGTTCCAAAAAATAGATAGAATGGTGTCATCCACATTGTTCTAATCTTTGAACCTGTTATCATTGAAGTTAAAAGCACCAAAAAAATTGGAAGAATATTTATAAAAACTAAAAATAAAAGATTTTTATCTTTAAAGTTTAATTTATATTTTATTTTTTTTACGATAATGGCTGCCATAAAAACAAATGGCAAAATAATTCCTATCTGCTTTATTAAAAATGAAATTGGATAATTAAAATGATCAACAATATTTGAAGTCTCTAACCCTGATCTTGCAAGACCATAAGTAATTGTAATGAATTCATTCTCAAATAACCAGATAACATGAGGTATCATTAAGACTAAAAAAACTTCAATTGAAAAAATATAATTAAAATTAAACTTCCGCTCCTTTGTTATAAAAATCAAATAAATAAAAAGTAAATCAATTGATATTAATAAATAAATAAATAAATACTTAGATAAAAAACCTCCAGCAGCAAATAAACCAACTAATACACAATCTTTAACAGAGGGTATTTTTTGGTTAAAAACTTTCCATGAAAAATATACTGTTAAAGCCCAAAAAGGAATTTGGCAAACATTCACATTAAATTCTGGAGTTGAAAAATTATAAAAATAAATACTCTCTAATAATAATACCGATAAAAGAGCCAAGGTTTCATTTTTTAATATTTCTTTACTTAATTGAAAAATAACAAAAAAAGAGAAAATTATAAATATTTGGCTTAGCAAGTAATAGGCCCAATCATTCGATCCAAAGATATTATAAAAAATCTCAATAATAAAAGCACTCATAGGTGGATGTTTATCAAATCCCCAATCTAGGTTACTTCCCCATGCAAGAGCCTCGATAGTATCTAAAGGTAAATTATGATTAGTTAAGTATGGAATCAAAGTCCATATAACTAAATGTGTCATCAAAAAAATATAAAAGAAAATTTTTATTTTTTTTTTATAAACCGCCATTTGTTTGAATTTATACAATTAAACCTTGCTTGACACTACCTATTTGCTGAATATACTCCGAGCGCTTAAAACGTTAATATGGTCAAGATATCAAAAAAGTATACTCCAAAAGAATCGGAGAAGTACATGTGTGAAAAGCACAAACTCTATTTTAAAAATAAACTTACTGAATGGAAAAAAGATTTAGTAAGAACAAATAATGAAGCTCTTTATAATAGTTCATTAGATGATAACAGCACATCTGCGGACATAGTTGATCAGGCAAGTTCATATACGGAAAAAAATGTTGAGATGAGAGCTATTAACAGGCAAATGAAGCTAATTTCCAAAATTGATGCTGCTATGAAAAAAATTCAGGAAGGTACATATGGTTTTTGTGAAGAAACAGCAGAACCAATCGGATTAAAAAGATTGATGGCAAGACCAATTGCTAATCTTTGTATTGCTGCCCAAGAAAAGCATGAAAAAGACGAAAAAGTTTATGCCGACGACTAAGGTTTTGGAATTTCTCCACCTCCCATAAAATTATATCCTTTTATAACTGCTTCTCTCTTAGAAATCTCTTCATACCATTTACATAGACTTGAATAATTACTTAAACCAATATAGTGCCATCGATGTCTCGCTACCCAAGGCCATGTAGCTATATCTGCTATTGTGTAATCATCTCCTGCAAGATATTTAGACGCTGACAATCTATCATTTAATCTTTGATATAGATCTTTTGTTATTTTGAAATATCTCTCTTCGCTATATTTACTCTTACCTTTATTAAAATGATAAAAGTGATGGTAAGCTCCAATTAGTGGACCAATTAATCCCATCTGAGCCATTAACCATTGGTCAATATTTACTTTATTCTCTTTATGATAAAATTTTTGAGTTTTATCGGCCAAATAAATTAAAATTGCTCCAGAACCAAAAACTCTGTGCTTATTTTCACTATCTATAATTACTGGAATTTTGCTGAATGGACTTATCTTTACAAACTCTTCTTTAAATTGTTCTCCTTCTGAAAGATTAACTTTGTTAACTTTGTAAGAAAGCTTGATTTCCTCAAGCATAATACTAATTTTTTTTCCGTTTGGAGTATCAGACGCGAATAGCTCAATCACTTTTTACGCCAAGTCTATTTTTAATTGTTTTTGATGATGTGGTGAATTCAAATTTATATTTTTCATTAGGTCTTGCTAATTTAAAGCATGCTCTTGCCGCAAGCGCGCCTTCATGAAATCCAGATAAAATTAATTTTAGTTTGCCAGGATAATTACAAATATCTCCGACTGCATATATACCTTTTTGGTTAGTCTCAAACTTCTCAGTATCAACTTCTATAGTTTTTTTATCTAAATTTAGCCCCCAATTTGCAATTGGACCTAATTGCATTATTAGACCAAAAAAACCTAAAGCATAATCAGATTTAAGTTTTTTTGTCTCTTTATTATCATTCTCAACTTCAATTTCTTCAAGTTTTCCATTGCCATTTACAGTTTTGAGCTGAGAATTAACTATTAAATTAATTTTTCCAGCATTTGAAAGTTCTTTGACTTTATCAACTGTTGCTTGGGCTGCTCTAAATTCATCTCTTCTGTGGATTAAATTAACTTTAGATTTTTCGGATAACTCTAATGCCCAATCTAGTGCACTGTCACCCCCACCAAAAATAGATACTGTTTTTCCATAAAATATTTTTTTATCCTTTATTGAATATAAAATAGTTTTATTTTCAAATTTTTCACATTCTATAGGTGAAAATTTTCTAGGCTCAAAAGATCCAACACCCCCTGCAATTATTACGTTTGGTGTTTCAAATTCCGTGCCTTTATTCGTTTTTACTCTCCATTTATTTTTATCTTGTTTCAATTCATCTACCCTTTCACTTAAATGAAACTTGATATTAAAAGGTTTTAATTGGTTTAAAAGATTTTCTGTTAATTCTTCTCCTGTGCATTCTGGTATTGCTGGGATATCATAAATAGGTTTATCGGGATATAATTCGATACACTGTCCTCCAATCTTATCGAGATTATCGACAATCTCACAATCAAGACCAATTAATTTTAATTGATGTGCTGTAAATAAACCTGTGGGTCCTGCTCCAACAATTAGTGCATCTGTTTTAATCATTAAACTTGTTTTACAGGAAGATGAACTTCAAGACCATCTACTTCAGGGCTTACTTGAATTTGACAACTTAACCGACTGTTTTTTTTTGGTTCATAAGCTTGATCAATCATATCGTCTTCACCTTCACTTTTTTTATTAATCTTATCAAACCATTCATCTTTGACATAAACATGGCATGTCGCACATGCCATACCGCCCCCACAATCAGCGTCTATACCGGGAATATTATTTTGAACGGCACCCTCCATTACAGTTAATCCTTCAACTACTTCTACTGTATGAGATTTTCCATTATTTTCAATGTAGGTAATTTTTGCCATAGATCTTATATAAGTACAAAAAAAAATAGGGCAAGTACTAAGTACTTGCCCTATTAATATTTCTTACTCTTAGAGAACTATGCTCTTGCTCTTCCAGAGTTCGCAACTGCACAAGACCAGATAATAACACCAAAAGCGATCTTATTAACAAAGTCTGCTAAATTGTAAATCACGTTAAGTGAGTTAGCGTCAATACCACCTGTTAGATAACCAAATACATAACCTAGTGGGTATATTGCCCAACCAACTGTAACGATCATTCTTAAAGCACCAAATGCTGTTGCAAGTGATTTATTTCCAGATTTAGCAACAACTTTTCCTGCTTCTCCTGAAAATATTTCATATAAGATGTAAATCCATCCAGCCATACCGATTATAAAACCAAGCATTGGGTTGATGAATCCAGCTTCTCCCATATATCCACCTACTAACATTACTAGTGAACCGATTAAGATTCTCCAGAATATTCCAGTTGGAACTTTCTTAACTGCAGCTAGAATTAAATAAAATTCTATTAACTGTAGTGGTACAGTTATTAACCAGTCAATATATCTGTAAACAGTTGGAGTATCTCCTGTTTCAACCCATACTGCTCTCATATACATATAGTGAATAAATGCTATACCAGTTACTAATCCAGCTACGTTTACTGATTTTCTCCACTGAGTGCTAACATTAGCTTGCTCCATAAAGAAAAACGCTGTAGCTGCCAACATACCCATTGAAATTAACCAGAATGAAATACCAACGAAATCATCCGTAGCTAAAAAGGCTGTTGCTGCGTTAGCCGCTGTAGTTGCTCCTACAAGAGCAAATAAAGCTATTGCTAGCGTTTTAAGTTTTTTCATAAAAAACTCCCTCATTAGTTAGTTTTTATAGTTTATATAAACTATAGCAGTAATTTAACTTACTGCTAAGTTAATGGGTTAATTACCAAATAAAAATAGTTAATAGAAGACTTTTTTACCTTTAATAAGTATTGATTTTACTGAGTTTTTGAAATTTAATACAACCTAGATATCAAAAAACAAACAAAATCGAGTCAGAGCAATGGGTTCAAATTTTAATAAAATTTACGAAAAATCTCTCAAAAATCCTGAAGAATTTTGGAAAAAAATATCTGAAGATGTGTTTTGGTTTAAAAAACCAACAAAAATATTAAGTAAAGATAACCCTCCATTCTATAAATGGTTCAATGATGGGGTTACAAACACTTGTTACAACGCTTTAGATGTTCATATAGATCAAGGCAGAGGAGATAAAACAGCTTTAATTTACGATAGTCCAATAACAGGAAACAAAAAACAATTTAGCTACAAAGAACTAAGAACTAAGGTGTCTAAATTTGCTGGAGCTTTGAAAAATCAAGGTGTTCATAAGGGCGACAGGGTAATAATTTATATGCCAATGATACCTGAAGCAGTAGTAGCTATGCTCGCTTGTGGTAGGATCGGAGCAATTCACTCAGTTGTCTTTGGTGGATTTGCTTCAAATGAACTTGCAAGCAGAATTGATGACAGTAAAGCTAAACTTTTAGTGACTGCATCATGTGGTTTTGAACCAGGAAGAACAGTTGAGTATAAACCATTGGTTGATCAAGCCATTAGGCTTGCCAATCACAAACCAAGTAAGACAATTTTATTTCAAAGACAGGGTCATGAAGTCAAATTAAATGCGCCTCATGAAATAAGTTGGGACGAAGCATTAGCAAATGCTGAAGAATTTGACTGTGTGGAAATGAGTTCTAATGACTTTGCTTATATACTTTATACATCGGGAACTACAGGTATCCCGAAAGGAATAGTAAGAGACATTGGTGGACATATTGTTGCTCTAAAATGGACAATGAAGAATATTTACAATATAGATGCTGATGATGTCTGGTGGTCAGCAAGTGACATAGGGTGGATTGTAGGACACTCCTACATAGTTTATGCTCCATTGTTTAAAGGTTGCACAACAGTTTTATTTGAGGGTAAACCAGTGGGCACTCCTGACGCAGGAGCTTTTTGGAAGATAATATCTGAATACAAAGTTAAATCACTTTTTACTGCACCTACAGCCTTTAGAGCTATTAAAAAAGAAGATCCTGATGGAAAATTTTTTTCTAAGTATGATCTAAGTAAATTTAAAGCTCTTTTTTTAGCTGGGGAAAGAGCAGATCCAGATACTATTAAATGGGCAGAGTCCCTTTTAAAAGTTCCGGTAATAGATCATTGGTGGCAAACTGAAACAAGTTGGGCAATTAGTTCAAATTGTACAGGAATAGAAATGATGAAAACAAAATACGGTTCAGCTTGTAAAGCTGTTCCTGGATATGATGTAAAAGTAATTAAACCAGATCAATCATTAGCAAAACCAAATGAGATGGGAGATATAGTTGTAAAACTTCCACTACCTCCTGGAACTTTTCCAACTTTATGGAATGCAGATAAAAGATATGAAGAAAATTATATGACTAACTATAAAGGCTACTATCAAACTTATGATGCAGGTCACATAGATGATGATGGATATATTTGGATTATGTCTAGGACGGACGATATAATTAATGTTGCAGGCCATAGACTATCAACTGGAGCAATAGAAGAAGTTTTATCAGAACATCAATCAGTTGCTGAATGTGCAGTGATTGGAATTAAAGATCAATTAAAAGGACAACTACCAATTGGATTAATAGCTTTAAAGGCAGGTGTAACAAAGGATAATGATATAATTTCTAAAGAGTGTGTGCAGATGGTAAGAAACAAAGTTGGTCCAGTTGCAGCTTTTAAAACTACATTAGTAGTTAAAAGACTTCCAAAAACAAGATCTGGCAAGGTTTTAAGGGGCACTATAAGAAAGATAGCTGATAAAGAGGAGTATAAAATGCCAGCAACAATTGATGACCCAGCTATTTTAGATGAAATCAAAGATGATCTCATTAAAAGTAAAATTCTAAAAATATAATTTTAATTAAATACAATTGGTTTACCCTCTGCATCTCCAAGGATTTCACCATTTTTAACTTTAATTTTACCACCAATTATTGTTGAAACTGGACAACCTTTGAATTTTTTACCATTAAAAGGCGACCATTTACATTTGCTTTCGATCTTTTCATTTTTGATCTCTATTTCTTTATTCATATCGACAACGGTAAAATCTGCATCAAAATCTTTTTTTATGAAGCCTTTATTCTGAATACCAAAGATTTTAACAGGGTTTTCGCATAATAATTTAATTAACTGTTCTAATTTTAGCTTTCCATCATTTATATGATGTAACATCACTGGTAACAAAGTTTGTACTCCTGGCATCCCTGAAGGGGATTCTGGATATTCTTTTTTTTTATTTTCAGCAAGATGTGGTGCATGATCTGAACCAATCGTATCATTGTAATTGTTTCTTATAGCATACCATAGACGATCATAATGAGATTTATCTCTGATTGGCGGATTCATTTGTGCAAATGATCCTAATTCTTCATAACAATCTGGCGCATAAATTGTTAGATGTTGTGGAGTAATTTCAAATGTGATGTTACCTTTATTTTTAGACAAAAAATCAATCTCTTCTTTCGTTGTTACATGAAGTATATGTGCATTTTTATTTAATCTAATTGCAATCTTTACAATTCTTCGTGTCGAAGACATTGCGCATTCCTCATTTCTCCAAACTGGATGACTTTTTACATCTCCTTTAACTCTAAGTTTTTTTCTTTGGTTAAGTATGTTTTCATCTTCAGAGTGAACTGCAACAACTTTAGACGTATGTTTAAAAACTTTTTCTATATCCTCTTCTTTGTGCACTAATAAGCTGCCAGTAGAAGAACCAGCAAATAATTTTACTCCACAGCATCCTTCTAAACTTTTTAGATTTGCAAGTTCTTCTGAATTATCTGGGGTAGCACCAAAATAGAATGCATAATTACAAAACATTCGATTTTTTGCTAAGTTTAATTTATTTTTAAATTCTTTTGCAGATGTTGTTGGTGGATTTGTATTAGGCATTTCAAATACACTTGTAATACCACCTACTACTGCAGCCCTACTGCCTGAATGTAAATCCTCTGCATCAGTTGACCCCGGTTCTCTAAAGTGAACCTGGGTATCCATACATCCAGGTAAAACTATTAAATTTTCTGCATTAAAGTTGTCTTTTGCATCTGTATTTATTTGAGCTTCAATTTGTTTAATTTTACCATCTTTTACTCCAATATCCTTTTTTTGAAGTTTACCATCAATAAAACAAGAGCCATTTTTAATAATAAGATCTAACATTTTCAAAAATAGTAATTATATTAATTAAAATTTATAATCAATTATGAATGTGGATAAAATCTATATTTTAGAAGATCGTGGGGTTCTTTATATCAATGGTGATGATTGTTTTGAATTTCTTCAAAATTTAATTACCAATGATCTTAATAAAATATCAGAAGATAATAGTTGTTTCGCTTCGTTGCTAACACCTCAGGGTAAATATTTATTCGATTTTATAATCGTTAAACATAAAAAAGGATATTTAATAGATTGCGAAAAAAAAGTAATTGGAGAGCTATTTGATAAACTAACTCAATACAAATTAAGATCTAAAATTGATATATTAAATCTGAGTAACGAGTTTGTAGTAGCTGCAATTAGTAAAGAGAAATTTTTATCTTTTGATGGTGCTAAAAATAGTAAAGGAAATACTATAAAATATAGATCGGATCCAATTTTTTTAGATCCAAGAAACTTAAACCTAGGTGCTAGAATAATCATAAATATAGAAAAACTTTATTTATCAATTAAAAAACTTAATCTTAAATCCTCAAATACTAAGGAGTATTACGATCACGCTTTTAGTTTAGGAATTCCACAAATTAATACTAAAATGTTACAAGATAAAATTTTTGGTATTGAATGTAATTTTGATGAATTAAACGCTATAGATTTTAAAAAGGGATGTTATGTTGGCCAAGAAAATACCGCAAGAATAAGATTAAAAAATAAACAATCAAAAAAATTATTTCCTATTAAGATTTTAAATGGTGCAATCAAAGTTGATGAAGAAATAAGACAGAAAAATAAATTATTTGGAAGAATTATTATTAATGAAGATTATCCTTTTGGAATAATTAAATTTAAAGACTCTGATATTCAAATTAGTAATGAATTTGATTGCGGAAATGCTAAAATTAAGATCATACTACCTAGTTGGCTAAACATTAAAAATTAATGAATAAAATTGATAGATTTTTTTATATTAATAAAAAATTAGATGAAATTAAAAAACCAATTATTGTCGAATTAGGAGTTGCAGCAACTGCACTTTCAACAAAGAATTTTTTAAATTATGTAAGTGATAAAGGGGGGAAGCTATATTCAATTGATATTCAAGATTTTTCAAAAATTACAAATTCTGATAACTTTAAAAATATAAATTCAAAAAATTGGAACTTTCTTCAATCCAATGACCTTAACTTAGAAAAAATTTTAAAGAACTTTCCGATAATTAAAAATGGAATTGATGTCTTGTATGTAGATAGCTTGCATGATCCAACACATATAGAAAAGACTTTAATGAAGTGGTTTAAATATATAAATCAATTTGGTTATATTTTTTTTGATGATACTGAAAGTAGAGTCTATAAAGAACAGAAAGCTCTGTTCATATCAATAGGAAATGATGGTATAGACGATATTATTAAAAAATTTTATTATAGAAATTCAGATTTAATAAAATATACAAAATACTTTACTGATACTGGTCTATCAGAATTTTATAAAATCTGTGATAAAGAAGCAAAACCAAACTTTACTAAAAGGTTATGGACCTATAATTATTATTTTGGCAAAATATTTCTATTTTTATTAAAATTAAAATATTTATATAACAAAAAAGATAAAATTGAAAAAATCACTAAGTAGAATGGTGCGGCCAGAGAGACTTGAACTCTCATGAGCTAGGCTCACACGGCCCTCAACCGTGCCTGTCTACCAATTTCAGCATGGCCGCTTTTATGCGGCAGAATAAGTGAATGACATTTATCTTTCAAGTTGATAGATTTAACTTATGGAAACCAGTCAAGAGATAAAAAAAGCAACTGACCCAATATATAAGAAAATTTCGAAGGCGATGCCTGAAATTGAGTGGGCTGTACACGCGCCATACATTTACAAAATTAATAAACTAAAAAAAGAAAAGAACGCTGTAATACTTGCGCATAATTATCAAACTCCAGAAATTTATCATGGCATCTCTGATTTTTCAGCTGATTCGCTTGCTCTTGCAGTCGAAGCTGCAAAAACAAAAGCTGATATGATAATAATGTGTGGAGTGCATTTCATGGCTGAGACTGCAAAATTAATGAGCCCTGAAAAAAAAGTTTTTCTACCTGATATGAGGGCCGGTTGTTCTTTATCTTCATCTATTACAGGCAAAGACGTCAGAAATCTCAAAAAAAAATATCCAGGTGTGCCAGTTGTTTCTTATGTAAATACTTCTGCTGATGTTAAAGCAGAAACTGATGTATGTTGTACGTCAGCTAATGCTGTAAAAATTGTAAACTCATTAGGTGTTAAAAAGGTAATATTCCTTCCAGATGATTATCTTGCAAAGTATGTAGCGTCTCAAACAGATGTGGAAATAATTTCTTGGAAAGGTACTTGTGAAGTACATGAACAATTTAATGATGAAGAAATAAATGAAATTAGAAAAAATAATCCTGGTATTAAAATTATAGCTCACCCTGAATGCCCACCAGATGTTATTAATGCAAGCGATTTTGCTGGTTCAACAAGTGGTATGATTAAATATGTTAAAGATAATCAGCCAGAAAAAGTAATGATGGTTACTGAATGCTCTATGAGTGATAATGTTCAAATTGATAATCCAAATGTTCAATTCATAAGACCATGTAACTTATGTCCTCACATGAAAAGAATAACTCTACCTAAAATTTTAGATTGTCTTGAAAATGAGACAAATGAAATTGTTATGAGTAAAGAAACAATTGAAAAAGCTAGAAAATCAGTTGAGAGAATGGCAGAGATTGGCAGATAAATTCTGTGCCTAAAATAAAATTATCAAAAAAATATATCTACAAAATTTGCAAAGATGCTTTAAAAGAGGATCTATATCCCTCTGGAGATATAACGTCTAAGCTACTAAAAAATAGCAAAAAAGTTAATGCAAAAATAATATCGAATACTAATGGTATCATTGGTGGTTTAGAATTAGCTAAGCAAACTTTCAAAATACTTGATAAAAAAATATTATTTAATATTAAAAAAAAAGAAGGTTCAAAAATTAAAAAAAAACAAGTAATTGCAGAAATCCAAGGTAAAATTAAAAATATCTTAACTGGTGAAAGAGTAGCTCTAAATTTTTTATCTCACGTTTCGGGCATAGCCACAAAAACAAATAACTTTGTGAGAAAAGCTGGAAAAAAAACAAAAATTTGTTGTACAAGAAAAACTATACCAGGTCTTAGAGCTATCCAAAAATATGCTGTTAATCTAGGTGGTGGCTATAATCATCGTTTTAATTTAAGTGACGAATACTTAATTAAAGATAACCATATCGCTAATTCAAACATAAGAAAACTAATTACTGATGCAAAAAAAAACAGAAAAAAAATTACAGTAGAAGTTGACAATTTAAGTCAATTGAAAAAAATATTAGATTTAAAATTTGATACTGTTTTATTTGATAATATGAATATTAGAAATCTAAAGAAAGGTGTTCAGTTAGTTCGGAATAAATATGAAACTGAAGCATCTGGAAATGTCAATTTAAAAAATTTAAAAAAGATAGCTTCAACTGGTGTAAATAGAATTTCTATTGGACGTCTAACACATAGTATTTCTGCAATTGATTTAAAATTAGAAATTTAATTTTTTTTTTTTAACTGTGCTTGTGCGGCTGCAAGCCTTGCAACAGGAACTCTATACGGTGAACATGACACATAATTTAGACCTGTATTTGAGCAAAAATTTATACTTTTTGGATCTCCGCCATGCTCTCCACAAATACCTAATTTTAGTTTTTTGTTTTGCTTTCTTCCTTTTATTGTAGCAATTTCAATCAAATCACCTACACCTTCATCAATTGATATAAATGGATCAATATCAAATATTTTATTTTCAATATAATCATTTAAAAATTTTCCACTATCGTCCCTGCTGATACCGAAAGTAGTTTGTGTTAAATCATTGGTTCCAAAACTAAAAAAGTCTGCATGTTTAGCTATATCATTAGCTTTAATTGCAGCTCTTGGTAGCTCAATCATTGTACCAATTAGATAATCTATTTTTGTTTTATTTTCTACTTTTACTTGATCAGCCACTCTATCAACCAAATTTTTCATTATTTCTATTTCAGCTTCAGTAGAAACTAAAGGAATCATAATCTCTGGAATAATTGATTTAATTTTATTATTTTTACATTCAATTAAAGCCTCAAAAATTGCTCTACATTGCATTTCATAAATCTCAGGAAAAGAGATTGCTAATCTGCATCCTCTATGACCTAACATTGGATTGTGCTCGTGTAATTCATCTATTCGTGACTCAATTTCAGTAACTGTTAATCCAAGTGCATCTGAAACATCTTTAATTTCTTTCTCATTTTTCGGCAAAAACTCATGTAATGGAGGATCTAAAAGTCTCACTGTAACTGGTAGGCCATTCATTATTTTAAATATTTCTATAAAATCTTTTTTCTGATGAGGTAAAAGTTTTGCTAGAGCTTTGCTTCTATCGTTTGTTGTTTTTGATAATATCATTTCTCTAACAGACATAATTCTATCCTCATCAAAGAACATATGTTCAGTTCTACAAAGTCCTATACCTTCCGCACCAAAATCTCTTGCAGTTTTTGTATCAATTGGGGTTTCTGAATTAGTTCTCACTTTTAATTTTCTAAAATTGTCGACCCAACTCATTAATTTTGAAAAGTCACCTGATATTTCTGGTTTTACTGTTTTAACTTCACCAAGGATTATTCTTCCTGTAGATCCATCAATTGTAATAATTTCGCCTTCTTTTACTTCAATTTCACCAGCTTTAAATAATCTGTTTTCATAATCTATACCAATTTCATTTGATCCCGAAACACATGGTCTTCCCATGCCTCTTGCAACGACTGCTGCATGGCTTGTCATTCCACCTCTTGATGTTAAAATTCCTTTAGCTGCATGCATTCCATGAATATCCTCTGGAGATGTTTCTACTCTAACTAAAATAGTATTTTGCATCATACCATTTAATCTTTCAGCCTCCTCAGACGAGAAAACTACTTTTCCACTCACGGCACCAGGAGATGCTGGCAAACCTTTTGCTATGACTTTTATTTCACTTTTTTCGTCTAAAGTTGGATGTAGAAGCGTATCTAATGAACTTGGATCAATTCTTAAAATTGCATCTTTTTTAGAAATCAACTTTTCTTTAACCATATCTACTGCAATTTTTACTGCAGACTTCGCAGTTCTTTTTCCAGATCTAGTTTGCAGCATCCAAAGTTTTTTACTCTCGACAGTAAACTCGACATCTTGCATGTCCTTATAATGTTTTTCTAAAGTAGATAATATTTTTTTAAGTTGTTTAAAAACTTTTGGCATAGTTTCTTCCATTGAAAGTTGTTTTGTTCCAGCATCAACTCTTGCTTTTTTTGTAATATGTTGGGGAGTTCTTGTTCCTGCAACAACATCTTCTCCTTGTGCATTAATTAAATATTCACCGTAAATTTCATTTTTTCCACTTGAAGGATCTCTTGTAAAAATTACTCCTGTAGCACAATCATTTCCCATATTACCAAAAACCATTGATTGAACATTTACAGCAGTTCCCCAGTCCTCTGGGATCTGATTTATTTTTCGATAAACTTTTGCACGGTGGCTTTGCCATGATAAAAAAACTGCAGAGATTGCTCCGTTAAGTTGTTCATAGACATCTTGAGGAAAGTTTTTTTTAGTTTTTTCTTTTACAACATTTTTAAAATCACCTATTAAAGCATCCCAGTCTTTTTCATCGAGTTCGGTATCTAACAGGACACCTTTGGTTAACTTGTAATTTTCTATTAATTCTTCAAAATTATAGCTATCTACACCCATAACTACACTTGAGTACATTTGAATAAATCTTCTGTAGCTATCTTTAGCAAATCTTTTGTTTGAGGTCTTATGAGCTAGAGCCAAAACAGTTTTATCATTCAAACCCAGATTAAGTATTGTGTCCATCATACCTGGCATTGATACTCTTGCTCCAGATCGAACAGATACTAATAGTGGATTTTTTAAGTCTCCAAACTTTTTGTCTGTTTCTTTTTCAATATTGGTTAAATGCTTTTTTATTTCTCTTATAATTTTTATATTCAGTTGTTTTTTATTTTTATAAAATAAATCGCAAACCTTGGTTGATATTGTAAATCCTGGTGGAACGGGTAAACCCATTCTTCCCATTTGTGAGAGATTTGCCCCTTTTCCACCGAGAAGATTCTTTGGATTTTTAATTTTTTTGGAGGATTTAGAATTAAAGTTTAAAATTAAACTACTCATCAAATACTCTCGATTTTAGAAAAATTTATATAATTTTCAAAGGTTCTACAAAACATTTGAAGAAGTTCCAAACGATTTTTTTTAATGACTTCATCATCATCGTTAACAACAATATTATCGAAAAATGCAAAAATAATAGGTTTTGCTGTCTTAAGATTATCTAGGGTTATTTCATAATTCTCATCATTATCTATGTTTGAGAAATATTTTTTTAGTTCTTTTATTTTTTTAAATAGATTCTTTTCAAAATCATTCTTAAATATTCCAGGGTCGGCAGTTTCCGATAATTCAAGATTTTTATTTTTAAGCTCATTTTCAATAATATTTGCTGCTCGTTTATAACTTGAAATAATATCTTGTCCATTCTCTTTGTTTATAATTTTATTTAAAGAAAAAGATTTCCTGTATATTTCATTTATATTATTAATATTATTATTTAAACCAGCATTTATAATATCGGATCTAATTCCTCTCTCTTTCATATAAAATTTTAATCGTTCTAATAAAAATTCAGATAAATTGTTTTGTACATAATTATTATCAAATTTAAAATTTTGTTCTTGATATAATAGCAATGAATAATTTATTAGATCTTTAAATCTAATATTTTTTTTATTTTCAAGTATTAATCTGACAACACCCAATGCTGCTCTTCTCAAAGCAAATGGATCTTTTGAGCTTGTGGGTTTTTGATTAACTCCAAAGAAACCAACTAGCGTATCTAACTTGTCTGTCAATGATAGGCCAAGGCTAAAGGGTTTTGTTGGAACTCTACTTTCAAGGGTATTAGGCAAGTAATGTTCCTTAATTGCTGTTGATATATCTTTATCAAAACCTTGTGACTCAGCAAAATAACCCCCCATAACTCCCTGCAGTTCAGGAAATTCTCCAACTAAATCAGAAAGCAAATCAGTTTTGCAAATTGAACAAGAAATTTCTATTTTATCTTTACTAATTAAAAGTTCATCTGAAATTACTCCACCCAATTTTCTCATTCTTTGAATTTTATCAAAATAAGTCCCAAGTCCTTTAAAATAATTCATATTTTTAAGCTTAGATACCTGCTTAAATAAATTTTGATTTTTGTTTTTGTTCCAAAAAAATTCTGCATCATTTAATCTTGCTTCTACAACTCTTTCATTACCTGCCTTGATGTAGCCTTTTGGGTCTTTATTATTTGCAATGACATAAAATCGGTTAGTAATATTTCTATTTCTATCTAAAGTATGAAAATATTTTTGGTGATGTTGCATTGTGATCACTAAAATCTCTTTCGGCATAGATAAAAAACGTTTATCAAATTCACATAATAGAATATTTGGTTGTTCTACTAAATCAGTTACTTCAGATAAAAGTTTTTCATTTATTTCAATATAGATGTTATTTTTATTTGAATTTTTTAATAACTTCTCCTCAATAATTGATTTGCGCTGACTTTGATCGATAATAATATTTAACTTTTTTAAGCAGTCAGCGTAAGATTTATAATCTTTTATTATCTTTTTTTTATCCTCAAATTCTTTGTCTAATATTGTAAAATTACAGCTTTTTAAATGATGGTAATTAAAATCTAATAGCTTATCATTAAACAAAGCTAACAATGATTTTAAAGGTCGACCCCATAGCAAATTATGATCTGACCACCTCATAGACTTTTTCCAGTCAATTTTATCTAAAATTATTGGTATTTCTTTTTGAAGAATGTCTTTAGTATCTATTTTCTCTTTTGGTTTTAAAAAAAAATAAAATTCTCCTTTTTCAGTTTGTTTTTTATAAACATCTTTCTCAGTGATTTTATTTGATCTTAAAAACCCCTCAAGTGCTTCTTTAGGGGATTTTGTACTTAGTCCTCGTTTCTCTTCCTTATCTAAAATAATTTGTTTACTTAGACCATCAAATAATACCACCAATCTATTTGGAACCGAAAAAACTTTACTATTTTTGAATTTTATTTTTTTTTCTTCAAATAAACTTTTGAATTTTTCATATAGAGAAATTCTTGCGTCATTTTGTAATTTTGCAGGTATCTCCTCTGTAAAAATTTCTAAAAAAAATTCAGACATTATTCAGTTTGACTTTTTAACCAAATTTCAGCTGCACCTTTTGTAATATCTCTTATTCTCAAGATATATTCAGCCCTTTGGGCAACACTTATAACCCCTCGTGCATCTAAAATGTTAAAAACATGACTTGCCTTTAAACATTGATCATAAGCTGGCAATGATACATTTTTTTCTGTAAGCATCTTAGCTTCTTTTTCAGTCATATCAAAAATTTTGAAAAGATTTTCTGTATTTGCAAGTTCGAAATTATAAGTAGAAAATTCCTTTTCCGCTTGATGAAATACATCCCCATATTTAACATCCTCACTATTCCAAATTAAATCGTAGACATTTTTTTTTTGTTGAGTAAACATGCATAATCTCTCCAAACCATATGTAAGTTCTACAGATACTGGTTTGCATTCAAATCCAGCCATTTGTTGGAAATATGTAAATTGAGTTATCTCCATTCCATCACACCAAACTTCCCATCCAAGTCCTGCTGCGCCTAGTGTGGGGCTTTCCCAATCATCCTCGACAAAACGAATATCATGTTCATTATGGTTAATACCTATTGTATTTAAGCTACTTAAATAAAGTTTTTTAATATTTTTTGGAGATGGTTTTATAATTACTTGAAATTGATAGTAATGCTGTAATCTATTTGGATTATCACCATATCTACCATCAGTTGGTCTTCTTGAAGGTTGAACATATGCTGCCTTCCAAGGTTTTGGTCCCAATGATCTTAGTGTTGTTGCTGGATGAAATGTGCCTGCTCCTACTTCCATATCGTATGGTTGTAAAATTATACATCCATGTTTGCTCCAATATTTTTGAAGATCCAAGATGGTATCTTGAAATGTTTGAATTTTAGGTTGTTTCCTTTTTTTTTTAGAAACCATATCTTTGCCAGATAGATCTTTCTTCTAAAATATTAATTACTTGTTCTGTATTACTTTCTGAAGACAGTTTTCTAGCTAGCCAGCCTTTTGCTTTTTCGAATTTTTTAATAACTACATCGTCACCAAATTTTTCTTTTAAAATCTGATCTGCATTTCCAATTCCATCTATAAGTCCTAATTCTTTAGCTCTTCTCCCTGACCAAAATTCACCTGAAAATAATTCTATCCCCATATCTTTTTTTAATTTTATTCCTCTGCTTTTTTCAACAACATCTATGAAATCTTTATGAAGATCCAATTGTATATTTTTAAGTCTTTCAATATCCTCATCTTTTTCTTTCATAAAAGGATCAAGTGTGCTCTTATTTTTTCCGGCAGTGTAAACTCTTCTTTGAACACCTATCTTACTTATTAGTTCTGTAAACCCAAAAGATGAATATATGACTCCAATAGAACCTATTATGGAGCTTTGATTTGCATAAATTTCATCACCACAACAAGCAATTAAATATCCTCCAGATGCCGCTACATCCTCAGCGAATATTATTACCTTTTTTTTATGTTTCTTTGCTTGTTGTTTAACATAATCATGAATTAAATGCGATTGAACAGGCGATCCTCCAGGTGAATTAATCGATATCGCGACTGCTGGTGATTTTTTAAGTGAGAATGCTTTTTTTATGATCTCTTCTTGACCTGCAAAATCAATACCTTGTTTAAACTTTCCGACATTACCAATCACTCCGTTGAGTTTAATATGTGGAATAACTTTTTTTTTTTTGAAAATTGAAAACATATGTATGCTTATAAAATTTATGATTAAATATAAAGTCTCCTTATAGTTGAAGATTGAGGTGCGTCAATTGTTAAGTATGATAAAGTAATATATATAATACGCTAATTTTATGGGAACAGTAGTCCAACTTAAAAACAAGATAAACAACTCTTATTTAGACCTCAAAAATTCTGTGGAGGATAAATTAGTTTTAGTTGAAGAAAGAATTAAATCAAAGCTTTCAAGTAAAGTTGATCTGGTAGAAAAAATGACTAAATATCATTTAGATACTGGTGGAAAAAGACTTCGAGCGTTGTTGACCTTAGGCTCTGCTAAGCTTTGCGATTATGAAAAAGGGACTAGAGATGTAAACCTTGCTGCTTGCGTTGAACTTATTCATGCTGCTACTCTAATGCATGACGATGTGATTGATAATGGCGATCTAAGAAGAGGAAAAAAAACATTAAATAAAATTTGGGGAAACCAATCCTCTATACTGGTTGGTGACTATTTACTTAGTAGATGTTTTGAGATGATGGTTGAAGATGGAGACCAAGAGGTTTTAAAACTATTATCCTCAACATCAGCTGAAATTTCCCAGGGTGAGGTTCTGCAATTGCAGCATAACAGAGAAATTGATATGTTGGAGGAAACGTATTTAAAAATAATTTCTTCAAAAACTGCATCTCTGTTCGCGGCTGCAACAAAAGTTGGAGCTATTTTATCAAATAAAGAAAATAAAATTAAAGATGCATTAGAATTTTACGGAAAAAATCTTGGATTAACTTTTCAAATTGCTGATGATACTTTAGATTACAATTCAGAGCTCAAATTATTTGGAAAAGAAATTGGAAACGATTTTTATGAAGGAAAAGTAACATTGCCAATTATTTTACTTAATCAAAAAGCTAATGCATATGAGAAAAAGGATATCAAGAGTTGTTTTTTAAATAATGAAAGATCTGAAGAACAATTTAAAAGTATTTTAAGATTAATAAAAAAATATGAAATTATCAATGATTGTTATTCAAAAGCTGATTACTTTATTAGTCTTTCATCTAACTCACTTAGTATTTTTCCAGAGTCTAAAGAAAAAGAAATACTAAAAAAATTAACTTCTTTTAGTTTGGAAAGAAATTTTTAAGGGCTTAGTAAAACTTTTTTCCAATTATTACCGTTTGACTTAATATATTTCAGTCTTTGATGAATTCTATTATCTCCATCTAGCCAAAATTCAATTTCATTTGGAGAGAGAATCCATCCTGACCAATAATTTGGCCTTGGAACATTTTTTTCGTCAGGAAATTTTTTCTTAAAATTATCAATCGATTTATATAGTTCATCTCTATTTTTCAAAACTGTACTTTGTTTAGACGCCCATGCTCCAATACGGCTACCGTATGCTCTACTATTGTAATAATTGTCAGCTTCTTCGTTTGAAACGCTACTTATTGTTCCAACTATTCTTATTTGTCTTAATAGACTTTTCCAATGGAAACACATTGATACGTTTGGATTATTTTTTATGTCACCACTTTTTTTACTCTCAAGATTTGTATAAAAAACAAATCCTTTCTTGCTGAAATCTTTAAGCAACACCATTCTAACAGATGGCGCTCCATTTTTATCTGCAGTGGCGAGAGCTAAAGCATTTGGATCATTTATCTCAGTTTCTTTGGCTTTATTGAACCACTCCCCAAATAGCTTAAATGGGTCGTCTAACTCCCCAAAGCATTTATCAAGACCAAATGAGTTTTTTTGATTCATAATTTAAACAAAATAATCTATATATTATATTTTATGTCATTTAACACATTTGGAAAGATATTTCGCTTCACCACTTGGGGTGAGTCACATGGTCCTGCAATAGGGTGTGTTGTCGATGGCTGTCCACCCAATGTAAGTATAAATGAGGCAGATATTCAAAAAGAATTAAACAAAAGAAAACCAGGACAATCAAAATTTACAACACAAAGAAAAGAGGATGATAAAGTAAATATTTTATCAGGAGTTTTTGACGGTAAAACAACTGGCACACCAATATCTATGATTATTTACAACAAAGATATGAGATCAAGAGATTATGAAACTATAAAAAATAAATTTCGTCCAGGTCATGCAGATTATACATATTTTAAAAAATATGGAATAAGGGATTATAGAGGTGGGGGAAGACAGTCTGCAAGAGAAACAGCATCGAGAGTTGCCGCAGGAGCAATAGCAAAAAAAGTTTTGGAAAAAAAAATAGGGAAAAAATATAATGTTAAAGGAGCTGTTACTCAATTAGGTATACTTGGTTGTGATGTAAAAAAATGGAACGATAAGTTTATATCTAAAAATCCTTTTTTTTGCCCAGACAAATCAATTGTAAAATTATGGGAAAAATACTTATTAAGTATTAGAAAAGCTGGATCTTCATGTGGAGCAATAATTGAAGTTAGGGCGAGAGGCGTTCCAGTAGGCCTCGGAGCTCCAATATATTCGAAACTCGACATGGATCTTGCTGCTGCAATGATGAGTATAAATGCAGTTAAAGGTGTAAATATTGGATCTGGAATGAATTCGGCACAATTGACAGGTGAACAAAATTCGGATGAAATTTCTCAGTCAGGGAGTAAAACCAAATTTAATTCTAACAATGCAGGTGGGATTCTTGGTGGAATATCTTCTGGTCAAGAGATTGCGGTATCTTTTGCTGTAAAACCTACATCGTCTATTTTGACTAGTAGAAAAACAATTGATCGATTTGGTAAAAATACATCTATTTCTGTCAAAGGCAGACATGATCCTTGTGTTGGTATAAGAGCAGTCCCAATTGGTGAAGCTATGATACATTGTGTATTACTAGATCATTATCTGATGCATAATGCTCAATGTAATACTTAATTACTTTTTTTTACTACAACTTTAGAATTAATTGTGTCTAAGATCTTATTTTCTATATTAGCAGCATCAAGTCCTGCATATTTATACATTAAATCTGGCTTATCTTGGTCAATAAATCTATCAGGTAAAAACATTGATCGAAATTTTAAATTATTATCTAGTAATTTTTTTTCATTTAAGAATTGTGAAACATGTGAACCAAAACCACCTATAGATCCTTCTTCGATTGTAATAAGCGCTTCATGATCAGTAGCAATTTGCCAAATTAGATTTTCATCTAAAGGTTTAGCAAATCTTGCATCAACTAATGTTATGTTAATACCTTTTTTTGATAAATTTTCTCTAGCAATAAAACATTCATTTAATCTTGCGCCAAAATTAATTATAGCTACATTTTTACCTTCTTTAATTATTCTACCTTTTCCAATTTCAATTTTTTCACATATAGTTGGAAGTTCAATACCAACTCCATTTCCTCTTGGATATCTAAATGCTGATGGCCTATCGTTTATATCAATTGAAGTATTAATCATTTTCACAAGCTCAGACTCGTCACTTGCTGCCATAACAACAAAATTTGGTAAAGTTGATAAATATGTAATATCAAATGAACCAGCGTGTGTAGGCCCATCTGCGCCAACAAGACCAGCTCTATCAATTGCAAACCTAACTGGTAGACTTTGAATTGCAACATCGTGCACAACTTGATCATAAGCTCTTTGAAGAAATGTTGAATAAATTGCAGCGTAAGGTTTATAACCTTCTGTTGCTAGTCCAGCTGCGAAAGTAACTGCGTGTTGTTCTGCAATACCCACATCAAACATTCTTTTTGGAAATTTACTTCCAAATATATCCATACCAGTTCCTGATGGCATTGCTGCTGTAATTCCAATTATTTTACTGTCTTTTTCGGCATGCTTAACAAGCGTATTTGCAAATACTTTAGTATAGGAAGGTGAGTTGGATTTAGCTTTCTCTTGAATTCCTGTATTAACATTAAATTTAGTTACCCCATGATACTTATCTTCTGATTTTTCAGCAAAACTATAACCTTTACCTTTTTCTGTTTTGACATGTACCATGATAGGTCCGTCATAATTAATTTCTTTTGCATTTTTTAATACAGAAATAAGAGCATCAATGTCATGTCCATCGATTGGACCTACATAATAAAATCCCATTGAACTAAATAAAGTTCCACCAGTAACAGCTGTACGAAGAAAATCCTCTGCCTTACCAGCTTTTTTACTAAATCTTTTTGAGAAAGCTGAAATTATTAGTTTAATAGTTTCTCTTAAACTAAAGTAAATTTTACCGGTAAAAATTTTCGCTAAATATGCCCTCATCGCTCCCACTGGTTTTGCAATGGACATATCATTATCATTTAAGATTACTATTAATTTTGTTTTACTTGATCCAGCATTGTTCATTGCTTCATACGCCATTCCAGCACTTATTGCTCCATCACCAATAACTGCAACAACATTATCAGATTTATTTGATAGCTTGTTTGCTATAGCTATTCCTAGTGCTGATGAGATTGAAGTAGAACTGTGAGCAGCTCCGAAAGGATCATATTCACTTTCAGATCGTTTTGTAAAACCTGATAGACCCTTTCCTTTTCTTAGGGTTCTAATTTTATCTTTTCTACCCGTTAAAATTTTATGTGGATATGATTGATGACCAACATCCCATATTATTTTGTCATTTGGTGTATTAAAAATATAATGAAGGACTACAGTTAGCTCCACGACTCCTAAGCCCGCTCCAAGATGGCCCCCTGTTTCGGAAACTGCATCAATCATTTCTTCTCTCACTTCGTTAGTAAGGATTTTTAATTCGTTATTAGAAAGTTTTTTGATATCACTTGGAAAATTAATATTATCTAAAATTTTATAATTTTTTTTCATTTTGACCTAATTAAAATATAATTAATTGTATCTGTTAAATCTTTAGTTTTATTTCCAAATTTTCTAATTTCGTTTAATAAATCTAATTTAACTTTATCAGCATATTTAACAGTATTTTTGTAACCGAGTAAACTAATTAAGGTCGCTTTACCTTTTTTTGAATCTTTTCTTGTTTTTTTTCCAGCTTTTTTGGTACTACCACTATAATCTATTAAATCATCAGCAATTTGAAACAAAAGTCCAATCTTTGATCCAATAGAATTAAATAAATTAATATATTTGTTTTTTTTAGATACAATTACTGGTGCTACACAGCAAAAACTAAAAAGCTTTCCTGTTTTATTTACTTGCATATCAATTATTTTTTTAAGAGATTGTTTTTTTCCTTCGAACTTAAGATCTGAATATTGACCACCAGCGATACCAGTATGTCCTGAACTTTTAGATAAAAGAAGTATTAAGCTAGTTTTTGTTTTATAATCTATTTTTAGAGTAGGATGGCTTAAAATTTCAAATGCAATGGTTAATAATGAATTTCCTGCGAGTATAGCTGTCGACTCACCAAATTTAGCGTGAGTTGATAATTTTCCTCTTCTCAACCTATCATTATCCATACACGGAAGATCATCATGAATTAAAGAATAGGCATGTATACACTCAACTGCAGCACCTATCTGAATTAATTTGTGATAGTTGATTTTAAAAATTTTTCCAATATCAATAATTAATTTTGATCTTATTTTTTTTCCACCAGGTAGAAGGCCATATCTTATGGGTTTTAATAGCTCTGTTTTTTTCTGTTTTAATATAAATTTTTTAAGAAATAAATTTGTATCTTTGGCAACTTTATTTAGTTTTTTTTTCATTTTTTTTTAATATATCTTGTATTTTGTCCCTTGTAGAATTAGACAATTCTTTTGAAGCTTTTTGAAATTGTTTTTCAATTAAAATATTTAATTTAATTAATTTTTGATAATCCTCAATTGACTCTTCTAGATTTTTTTTATTTTCTAAACTTTTAATTATATTACTTGCTAATTCTGTCAGCTCATTAAGAGATTTATTTCTAATATCATCTGGCAAATTTTTATCTTTCATATAAAACTTGTTAATATTACATGAAAAAAGATCTTTCAAATATTAAAAAAGCTAAATATTTATTAAATAAAAATCATTGTGTAGCAATACCTACTGAAACTGTGTATGGACTTGCTGCAAATGCGTATTCTAGCAAAGCTACGCTGAGAATTTTTAAGTTAAAAAAAAGACCAAAAACAAATCCGTTAATAGTACATTATTCAAAGATGCAAGATCTAGAAAGGGATTGTGAAATAAATAATAACTTTAAAAAACTTTATAGTAAGTTTTGTCCAGGTCCTTTGACATTTGTTTTAAAATTAAAAAAAAAGAGTAAAATATCTAAAAATGTTACCAATGGAAAAAGAACTTTGGCTGTAAGATTTCCAAAAAATCTTATTACTAAAAATTTACTTTCGTCATTAGATTATCCATTAGCTGCACCTAGCGCAAATATTTATACTCAATTAAGTCCAATTTCAAAGAAGGATGTGAAAGAAGAATTCGGAAAAAAAATTAAGTTTATTTTAGATGGGGGATCATCTGAAATAGGTTTAGAATCAACTATTATAAGTCTAGTAAACAACCCTAAAATTCTTAGACTTGGCAGTATAGATGTAAAGAAAATTAGTAAAGTTTTAAGGAAAAAAATAAAATATTCGAAAAATAAAAAGATATCAGTCCCTGGACAATCTAAATTTCATTATTCACCAGGTATTCCCATAAGATTGAATGCCAGCAATCGTTTTTTTGATGAGGCATTAATATTGATTAAAAAAAGGAAAGATTTTGATAGAAATTATTTTTATTTAACAAAAAATAAAAATTTGAAAGAAGCTGGTAAAAAATTGTATAAAACCTTAAGACGTATAAAAAATTTAAAATTTAAAAAAATTGCGATAGAAAAAATTCCTAATATCGGAATAGGTCAAACAATAAATGATAGATTAAAAAGAGCATCAAAAAGATAAGTTATGCAAAAATCAATTATTGTAGAAAATTTATCAAAGAATTATTTTAATAAAGAAGCAGTCAAAGAAATAAGCTTTACAATTAAAGAAAATGAAATATTGGGTCTACTCGGTCCAAATGGTTGTGGCAAAACAACTACGATAGCGATGATGCTGGGTTTATTAGAGCCAACAAAAGGAAAGGTTATAATCCACGGTCAAGATATAGAAAAAAATAGAATATCTTTACTTCACAAAATGAATTTTATATCTCCCTATATCGAACTTCCAAAAAAATTGACCGTAAGAGAAAATTTAATTGTTTATGGAAAGCTATACGGAGTTAAGTTAATTTCTGAAAGAATTAAATATTTGTCTGAAAAGCTTAGATTAAATGAATTTATAAATACCAAAACCGGTGAACTTTCTTCTGGGCAAAAAAATAGAGTAAGTTTGGCTAAAGCATTGATCAATGAGCCATCTATATTGTTCCTGGATGAACCTACAGCATCTCTAGACCCTGAAACTGGAGATTTTGTAAGATCATTTATTGAAAAAATATCGAAAGAGAAGAATATGTCTATTCTATTAGCTTCACACAATATGAATGAAGTAAAACGTTTATGTAAAAATGTTTTAATGATGAACAATGGAGTAATTATAGATCAAGGTACTCCTGATAATCTAATCAAAAAACACGGGAAAAGAAATCTTGAAGAAGTTTTTTTAAAACTTAATAGGAATAACAATGAGTCTTAATAGAATATATGGATTATTTTTGAGACATTTTTTTTTAATAAAAGGATCATTTCCTAGAATTCTTGATTTAATTTATTGGCCAACGATACAAATTATATTGTGGGGTTTTATTTCCAAATTTTTTACAATTTATAGTGATTATTATAATAATACTGTTGGAGTAATTTTAACTTGCGCTATTCTTTATGACTTTTTATTTAGATCAAGTATTAGCTTTAATATGTTATTTTTAGAGGAAATATGGAGTAGAAATTTTACAAACTTATTCATTGCACCTATGCGTATAAGTGAAATTATCACTGCTTTAGTCGGTACAGCGTTAATTAGAACTCTTATTGGTTTAGTTCCAGCTATATTAATCACCTCTCCTTTATTCGGTATATCAATATTAAACCTGGGTATACCTTTGTTTTTTTTATTTTTAAGTTTATATATTTTTGGAATAACTCTTGGTCTTTTTGTTTCATCTGGTTTGCTTAGATATGGTCCAGCTTTTGAAAATATTGCATGGTCGTCCTTATTTTTACTTGCTCCCTTAGGATGCATATACTATCCAATTGAAATTTTACCAGATTTATTTCAAGATATTGCAAAAGGATTACCTCTTGTCTACATTTTCGAAGAAGCTAGATCAATCCTAGTAAATCAAGTTGTAAATTACTCAAACTTAAGAGATGCATTCATATTAAATGCAATTTACTTATTAATAGGTATCTCATTATTTTATTACTCTTTCAGCCAAGCCAGAAAAAAAGGTTCCTTAATTAATATAGGGGAATAGTTTGGTGCGCCTGCAAGGAGTCGAACCCTGAACCTCCAGAGCCGAAATCTGGCGCTCTATCCAGTTGAGCTACAAGCGCATATAGTATTAATATTATAATCTATGAAAAATATCATTAATTTAATTGCTGAAAAAACTGATAATAACCAAAGAGTTGATCAATTTATTGCTGAAAGAGAGAATACCTTAAGTCGAACAAGGATTAAAAATTTAATAATAAATTCTAAATTAACTATAAATGAAAAAATTATTATCGACCCCTCAAAAAAAATTATCTCTGGTGACATTTTAACTTTGGAGATTCCTGTACCAAGGCAACTATCTTTAAAACCTTTTAGGTATAAATTAGATATCTTATTTGAGGATGAAGATTTATTAATTATTAATAAACATGCTGGAATACCAATTCATCCAGGAGCAGGTAATTATGACAATACAATTGTTAATGCACTAATTAACTATAATAAGAAACTCTCAAATATTGGTGATGAATTAAGACCTGGAATTGTTCACAGATTGGATAAAGATACATCAGGTTTGATCTTGATTGCTAAAAATAATAATTCACATGAGAACTTATCAAATCAATTTAATAAACATACAATTAAGAGAATTTATCAAACACTCATTTGGGGCAAACTTAGACCACAGAGTGGAAAAATTGAAACTTTCATAAAAAGAAGTTCTAGGAATAGACAGCTAATGGAAATCAGTTTATCCAAAGGGAAAAAAGCTATTACAAATTATAAAACACTTGAAGTTTTTGAAAACAACAAAGTACCAACATTTAGTTTAATAGAATGTAGACTTGAAACAGGGCGTACTCATCAGATTAGAGTTCACATGGCTTTTAAAGGAAATAATATATTGGGTGATAAAAAATACAAAAAGAGATACAAAAAAATTAAAAATATTGACTCTGAACTTGAAAAAATAATAACTAATTTAGATAGACAGTTTTTACATGCGAGAACTATAGGCTTCATACATCCTAAGACAGGAGAGGAGATGGAATTTGGGTCAGATTTACCAGAAGATTTAGAATTAGTATTAAAAAACCTTAGAAATGCTTGCAAATAAAACCATTGTAATATTAATAAATTTTATTAAATAAGTACTTCTATGAGTTCAACATCAATGAAGTTTCCTGTACTATCTAACGAAGGTGGTTTAGGAGCATATTTAGACCAAATTAAAAAATTTCCAATGTTAGATGCGGAAGAAGAATATATGTTAGCAAAAAACTGGAAGTCTACCGGAAATATTAAATCTGCAGAAAAGTTAGTTACAAGCCACTTAAGACTAGTTGCAAAGATTGCAATGGGATACAAAGGTTATGGCTTGCCGTTAAATGAAATTATATCAGAGGGAAATGTTGGATTAATGCAGGCTGTAAAAAAATTTGAACCAGAAAAAGGATTTAGATTAGCTACATATGCTATGTGGTGGATTAAAGCATCTATACAAGAATATGTTTTAAGATCATGGAGCTTGGTAAAGATAGGAACTACAACAGCACAAAAAAAACTATTTTTTAATCTTAAAAAATTAAAAAACCAAATTGCACCTAGAACTGAAGGTGATCTAAGAGATGAGCATGTAAAAGATATCGCTCAAAAACTAAATGTAGCAGAAGAAGAAGTTGTTTCAATGAATAGAAGACTGTCAGGGCGTGAACAATCTTTAAATGCACCAATTGGTGAAGATGGTGATGAATGGCAGGATTGGGTTGTTGACAATGAAATGGATCAAGAATTAAAATTTGCACAAAGTGAAGAAATGGAGCAAAGGAAAGATCTTTTGAAAGACTCTATTAAAATATTAAACGATAGAGAAAAACAGATATTACATGCAAGAAGACTAGATGAAGAACCAAAAACTTTAGAAGATCTGAGTAAAAAATTTAAAATTAGCAGAGAGAGAATTAGACAAATTGAAAATAAAGCTTTTGAAAAGTTACAAAAACATATGATTAATTCTGCAAAGTCTAAAAATCTTTTACCCGCAAATTAATCACTAAAAGGATCTTCAATCAATATTGTATCGTTTCTCTCAGGACTCGTAGATATGCTAGAAATTCTGGTCTCAATAAAATTTTCTAGTTCATTTATATAAATTTTCGCATTTTTTGGCAGATCATCAAATTTTTTAATTCCTTTAGTTTCGGATTTCCAACCCTTAAATTTTTTGTATATAGGTTTAACTTTCAATTGATCTTCAAATGCAGCGGGAAGATAGTCCATTTTTTTTCCATCTATTTCATAAGCAACACACATTTTAATTTCATCTAATTCGTCTAAAACATCAAGTTTTGTAAGAGCAATACCGTCAATTCCTGAGATTTTTATTGTTTGTCTTACTAGAACTCCATCAAACCAGCCACACCTTCTTTTTCTACTTGTAACTGTGCCAAACTCTTTTCCTCTGGTTCCTAATTTATCTCCGATTTCATCTTTTAATTCAGTTGGAAATGGTCCTTCACCCACCCTAGTTGTATAGGCCTTAGTAATTCCCAAAACATAATTTATTGAATTAGGTCCACACCCAGAACCAGTTGCTGCAGCAGATGCTACTGTATTAGATGAAGTTACAAATGGATAGGTGCCATGATCAACATCTAATAGTATGCCTTGGGCACCTTCGAATAATATTTTTTTATTTAACTTTTTAAATTCATTAATTTTCTTCCATACTGGTTGTGAAAATTTCAAAATTTCTGGTGCAATCTTTAACAGTTCTTTTTTTAATTTATCTTTTCGAAAAATGTTTTTGCCTAAGCCCTTTCTAATTGCATTATGGTGCAATAGAACTGTTTCCAATCTATGATCAAGGTTACTTTCTGAAATAAGATCCATCACCCTTATTGATCTTCGTCCAACCTTATCTTCATAAGCGGGACCAATCCCTCTTCTAGTTGTTCCAATTTTCGCTTTACCCGCAGCATCCTCTCTTATTTCATCCATTTCTTTGTGAAAAGGTAAAATTAAATTTGCAGATTCTGAAATAATTAAATTATCTGTATCTACTTTTACACCCTTAGACTTTATTTCGTCTATTTCCTCTAAGAGTGCCCATGGATCTATAACTACCCCATTTCCAATGATTGAAATTTTATTTTGTCTAACTATACCTGAAGGAAGTAATCTTAATTTGTAAGTAATTCCATTTATAACTAAAGTATGACCCGCATTATGTCCACCTTGAAATCGTACTACAATATCTGCCTCGCTTGAAAGCCAATCAACAATCTTACCTTTTCCCTCATCACCCCATTGAGAACCTATTACTGCAACATTATTCATAAATATTTTTTATCTATTTTAATACTCACCAAATGATTGATTGGTCCATTTCCTTTACCATAGTTGGGACTATTTAGTATCGCATGGTTAACATAGTTTATTGCTAACTGACAAGATTTCTTTAGAGTTTTTCCACATGAATAATATGTTGCAATTGCACTTGATAGCGAACAACCAGTTCCATGTAAATTTTTGGTAAGAATTTTTTTATTTTTAAAAATTTTAATTTCTTTACTATTTGCAAATATATCAATAATCATTTTACCTTTTAAATGACCACCTTTTAAAAGAACATTTTTGGCTCCCATTTTAACTAGGTTTTTTGCAGATAAGATCATATCATCAATTGAATGTATTTTTTGTTTTGTTAATATTTCTGCTTCAGGGATATTTGGGGTTATTAATTCAACTTTTTTAATTAATTGATGTTTTAATTTAATGATAGCTTCCTGATTAATTAATTTAACTCCAGTACTAGTTACCATAACTGGGTCTAAAATTATTTTTTTAGCTTTAATTTTACTTAATGATTTAGTGACTGCATCTATTACATTCGAAGAATGCAGCATTCCGATTTTAATTGCATCAGGCTTTATATCTTTAGAGGTATATTCAATCTGTTTTGAAATCTCCTTAACGGGAATTTTTACTATAGAAAGAACTCCTGTAGTGTTTTGAGCAGTAAGAGCAGTAATTGCGGTCATTGCGTATGACCCTAATGAGGTAACAGTTTTAATATCAGCTTGAATACCTGCACCACCTGATGAGTCTGATCCTGCAATAATCAATAATTTTGATTTTATTTTCAATTAGTTAAAGACCTTTTAATAATATTAATACATTTCAATAGTAATACTTTATCATTAGTTTCAACCATAATTCTAATCTTTGGTTCGGTTCCAGATTTTCTGACCAAAATTCTACCTTTATTTTTAAGTAACTTTATTGATTTCTTTATTGCTTTTTTGCAACTTAATGAATTAATTATATTTTTATCTTTTACTGTAATATTCTCTAGTAACTGAGGAACTGGATTAAAATTATTAAACAAATTGCTAGCTTTTCTCCCTTTTCTCATAGAAAAAAGAATTTCGAGTGCAACTAATAATCCATCACCTGTTGTTGCAAATTTTCCTAATATTATGTGACCAGATTGTTCGCCACCAAGATTAAATTTATTTTTTTGCATCTTTTCTTTAACAAACCTGTCACCAACGTTGGTTCTTAGAAATTTTATATTATTTTTTTTGAAAAAACTTTCTAAACCGTAATTTGACATCAAAGTACCTACAACTCCACCTTTTAAAATTTTTTTGTCTTGCCAACGTTTAGCTAACATTGCAATAATTTGATCACCATCAATAACTTTTGCATTTTCATCGCACACAATTATTCTATCAGCGTCTCCATCTAAAGATATTCCAATATCTACTTTTTTTCTTGAAACAAGAGATTTTATATTTCCTGGAAAAGTTGATCCGCATTTATCATTGATGTTTAATCCATTTGGTGAAACACCTATATCATAAACTTTTGCACCCAGATTTCTTAGTAATTTTGGTGCTGATTTATAAGCTGCTCCATTTGCACAATCTATTCCTATTTTCATACCTTTTAGACTAAAGCTTTTAGGAAAATTTTGTCTCAAAATTTTCAAATAAGAGTCAGTTGCATCTTCGAGTCTTTTCACTCTACCTAAGTTTTTTGGCAAGGTTAAATTCTTTACAATTTTTGAGTCAATGAGTTTTTCAATTTTTTTTTCAATTTTATCTGAAAGCTTTAATCCATCAGGTCCAAATAATTTTAAACCATTATCATGATAAGGATTATGTGAAGCAGTTATCATTATACCTAAATTTGCTTTCATTTTTTTTGTAAGCATTGCTATACCGTTACTGGGTAATGGGCCAAGAGTAAAAACATGCATTCCTGCAGATGCTAAACCAGATACTAATGCTGGTTCCAAAGTATATCCAGAAAGTCTAGTATCTTTTGCGATTATAGCAATTTGTTTTATTTTTTTTAAATTCTTAAAGTAGGTACCAGCTGCCAAACCAAACTTGAAAAACATTTCACCGTTAATTTTTTTGTCGTTAACTGTGCCTCGTATACCATCAGTTCCAAAATATTTTTTTGACATTATATAAAGTGTAATGATTTAAATATCTTTATCGCTTGATTTACCTCATTTACATCGTGAATTCTAAGTATTTGTATACCTTGAGTCATTGCCCAAATACTGGACGAGACTGTTCCTCCTATTCTTTCTTTACTATCATTATTTCCTGCTAAATCCTTGATAAATCTTTTCCTTGATATTCCTAACATTACGGGAAAGCCTAATGAGTGGAAAATAGAAACTTGATTTAAAATAGTAATATTATGCTTCAAGTTTTTACCAAACCCTATTCCGGGATCCAAAATAATATTATTATGTTTTATTCCCATTGCTCTTATTTCATTAATTTTTTTATCAAAAAAATCATAAATATCTAAAACAACATTTTTATACTTTGGATTTTTCTGCATAGTTTTAGGTGTGCCTTGCATATGATGAATGATAAATGGGATTTTTGTTTTTTTAAGAAAACTGGTTGTATCGGTATTATACGTTATTCCCGAAACATCATTTATTATATCTATTTTGTACTTAAAAGCTTTTTCCATAATATTTTTTTTTCTTGTATCTAAAGAAATTAAACTATTAAATTTTTTTCTATTTTTTAAAAATTCTTCAATTCTTTTCCATTCAACCATCTCATTTACCTCATTAGATCCTGGTCTTGTGGACTCACCGCCAATATCCAAAATTGTGCTACCACTTTTAATTAAATTTTTTGCTCTCGTGATAGACAATTTTTTTTTATTATACTTACCGCCGTCAGAGAAACTATCTGGTGTTAAATTTATTATACCCATTAATAAGGGAGAGATTGAAAATTTTATATTTTTAAATTTTTTATTTTTGGTAATATTTTTTAAGTCTTTTTTAATTTTGTATTTTAATTTTTTTGATAAAAATTCGACGTCATTAATTCCAATAATTTTCGATTTTTTTCTATTTAAAATTTCTAAACAGCCAAATGAAATTAATTTATTGGCGTGAAGTGGAAGGGCTTTTCCCTCATAAATTTTGTTTATTGATTTTTTCCCAAAATAAAAATTACACGGTTTAGTGTAATATTGGTCCATTAAAGATTAATGCACTATTTTTGGTTTTAAACCGATCGAGCCAAGGGCAGAATTTTGATCTTTTTCATCTTCTTTATTGTTCTCTTTACCTTTAGGAAATTCGTTTTTGTTTATTATATTTTCAATTTCCTCTCCGGTTAAAGTTTCGTAAGTTAACAATGCTTTAGCAATCTTGTGCAAATCATCAATTTTGTCAGACAAGATTTTCTTTGCTTCATTATATCCTTCATCAACCAATTTTCTAATTTCTTTATCTATTTTTTGGGCTACAGCTTCAGAAACACTTTGTGTTTGAGTTACAGATCTACCAAGAAAAACTTCCTCTTGATTTTCTCCATACTCTACAGGTCCCAACTCTTCGCTCATTCCATATTTAGTTACCATTGCTCTAGCAAGTTGAGTGGCTTGATTAATATCTGAGCCATTTCCTCCACCAGCACCTGTTGAAATATTATCTTTTCCAAATATAAGTTCCTCGGCTACTCTTCCTCCAAAACATACCGCCAACCTTGCCTTTAAATATTTAATTGAATGTCCGTGCTTGTCTCTTTCAGGTAAATTCATTACCATTCCCAAAGCTCTACCTCTAGGTATTATGGTTGCCTTGTGAATTGGATCATAACTAGGCATGTTAAAAGATACTAATGCATGTCCACCTTCGTGGTATGCAGTTAATTTTTTTTCATCTTCTGTCATGACCATTGATCTTCTTTCGGCACCCATCATAACTTTATCTTTTGCTTCTTCAAATTCTTGATTTGTTACAATTCTTTTATTTTTTCTTGCTGCTAATAAAGCTGACTCGTTTACTAAGTTTGCTAAATCAGCACCAGAAAATCCTGGCGTTCCTCTAGCAACTGTTCTTAGATTAACATCTGGAGCAACTGATATTTTTTTTGCATGAACTTTTAATATTTTTTCTCTACCTATTATGTCTGGATTTGAAACTACAACTTGTCTATCAAATCTTCCTGGTCTTAAGAGAGCTGGGTCTAAAACATCAGGTCTGTTTGTTGCTGCAATTATTATTACACCCTCGTTTGTATCAAAACCGTCCATCTCTACTAATAACTGATTTAAAGTCTGTTCTCTCTCGTCATTTCCACCACCTAGTCCTGCTCCACGACTTCTACCTACCGCATCAATTTCGTCTATAAAAATTATACACGGTGAATGTTTCTTCCCTTGTTCAAACATATCTCTAACCCTAGATGCTCCAACACCAACAAACATTTCAACAAAGTCTGATCCAGAAATTGTAAAAAAAGGCACGCCTGCTTCACCAGCTATTGCTCTTGCTAATAAAGTTTTGCCTGTTCCTGGAGGACCTACTAACAAACACCCTCGCGGAATCTTGCCGCCTAATCTACTAAATTTTTTTGGATCTCTTAAAAATTCAACGACCTCTTCAACTTCTTCTTTTGCTTCTTCAACTCCAGCAACATCGTTGAATGTAACTTTTCCTTTCAACTCATTCATCATCTTGGCCTTTGATCTTCCAAAACCCATAGCTCCACCTTTTCCGCCTTGCATCTGTCTCATGAAAAATATCCAAACGGCTATTAACAAAAGCATTGGAAACCATGAGAGTAGCACTCCAAATAGAGATGGCATTTTTTCGTCTAACGGCGCAGCTGATATTGAAACACCTTTGGTTGAAAGTTTTTCTATTAAATTCGGATCATTAGGAGCATAAGTGGTAAAGTTATTCCCATCTGACAGAACACCATTAATGTTATTGCCTTTAATCTCAACCTGCACAACTCTACCATTTTCTACCTCTTTAAGAAATTCAGAAAAGTTAATTTGATTTTTATTTCCTACTGTAGATTGAGGATTTTTAAACATGTTGTATAGGCCAATTGTAAGAAACACTATAATTGCCCACATTGCTAAATTTTTGAAATTCATGGATATAAAATAAGAGTTATTTCAAATTAAACAAGTGTCTATTTTTGCGGTAATTTGACCTCACTTCATTATTCTTTACTAATAATTACAGTTTCATAGACTTTTTCAATAACACATCCACCAAGAGTAGTTTTTTCAGCCTTATTCTGAGAAGTCATAAGTAAAGTCAATCTTTTAATTTTTTTACCTCTTGGAGCGTAATATCTGTTGCTGAGATTATTGAGAATCATGCTCATTGATCTTAATAATATTTCCTCAGGATTAAGAAAAAAAAATTTATTTAAAAAATATGATTGTTTTTTTTTAAAGTGAGTTGCATTTTGATTAATATTTTTTTTAGCAAAAAAATCTAATGCATTGTTTGCAGATTTTAAGTTATTGATAGTTAAATCAATTTTTTTACTTTCTAAACCTTCTTTTTGAAACTCTTTAAGGATTCTTCTAATTCTCACTCTTGAAAAATTGTCATTTTTATTCGAAGGATCTTTAATAAATTTTTTAAATACATCTAATGCAAGTTCCTCTAAATTGATCTTTGGTACATTTATTAAAGGCCTTAATAAATTTATGTTTGAATATTCTGTTTTTTTTCCTAGGGATACAAGCCCTTTTAGTCCACTACCTCTAGACATTCTTAGAAAAAAATTTTCATGTAAATCATTCATTTGATGACCTAATAGAATAGTTTTTACTTTTAATCTTTTGCACTCTTTAGTTAAAAGATGGTATCTATTATTTCTTGCAATTTTTTGAATATTTGAATTAGGTTTTTTTCCCTTCCAAACTAAAATTTTGCATTTAATGCCAATTTTCTTTAATATTTGAACAACTTTTTTAGCCTCAAGAGAAGACCCTTTTCTCATCTTGTGATCAACCAAAGCATAATTAAATTTTACTGAATTTAGAATTGAATAACGATTTGCTAAAAATGCTAAGGCTAGACTATCTGGTCCACCAGATACAGCAACAAGAGATTTATCTAAACCTTTTACGTTTTTTTCGAATATTTTGTAAATTTTTATAATCGATTTTTTATTTGAAAAAAAAGTTATTTTATCAAGATTCTTCTTTTTTACATTCAAACTTTTTTTCCTCATATTTCGCTTTTTGAAGAACAGACTGATTAGCTTTGGGATATTCTTTTTTAACACCAGAAATCATTAAACAACCCTGATCTTTTTCTCCAATCTGAACTAATGATACACCAAGTTTCAATAAATTTATAGGAGCCTTCTGGCTTTTTGGATATTTTTGATAACCCTCCAAATATGCTGAAGCAGCATCTGTGAAGAGTTGTCTTATACGAAAAGTTTCAGCGTACCAATATTGTGCATTACCAGCAAGATCATGCTCTGGATTTCTCTGTACAAATTCTCTAAATGCTCTTTCAGCCATATTATAATCTCCAACTTTTAAAAAACTTGTAGCAAACTCATATTGCTCGCTAGCAGTACCTTCAGGTAAAATTTTTTCTTCAGATACAAAAGTTTCAGTTACAACAGTATTGGTTGTTTCAACAGATTGTATCTCTTGATTTTCTTGTTTGGTCTCAGTGTCTTTATATGAAATCGAGCCTAGATCTTGAGGTTGGGATGCGCCAGGTAAAACTTGATCTTCTTTTTTAATTTTTGCGACAGAATTTTGATTTGTATTTAAACTAACTGTATTATTTTCTAGTTGTTGAAATCTTAATTGGTTATCAGCTTGAGATTTAGAAAGTCTATTTGAAAGTTTATCTAGCTTAAAATTTATTTCTTCAAATTTGTTTGTTAATTCCTGAAATTGATTTTCAATTTCAGACAGCTTTAGCAAATGTCTTGTTAAAACTTCTTCTGAATTTTGATCCATTGAAGATGAGGATAAATTTAAATCATTGCTTGATGAGTTTGAATAAACTGCTTTTTCTAAGGTTTTAAGATCTTTTTGTATTATTTGTAATAACTCAGAAATATTATGACTATCAGAATTAGCAAAAGTATTTATTAATAAAAAACTCAACACATTAAAAACTAAGAAGTATTTAATTTTTTTGAACATATATTTTTGATTAGTATTTATAATGATGGCAAAAAAAAGACCCCAAAGAATTTCGTCCCTTAGGGTCTTTTAATATTTTTATTAATTTGCTTTTACTGTTACAGATCTTCTGTTTTTAGACCATGCTAAAGGATTCGATCCTGAATCAACAGGTCTTTCTTTACCGTAACTTATTACTGAAATTCTATTACCTGAAATTCCGTAAGTCATTAAGTAATCTTTAGCAGCATTTGCTCTTCTTTCGCCTAATGCTAAGTTGTACTCTCTAGTACCTCTTTCATCTGCATGACCTTCTAGTACTACATTGATTTTTGAATTCTTTCTTAACCACTCTGCTTGTTTTCTTAGAGTATCTCTTGAAGCAGTTGTTAAAACTGACTCGTTTGTAGCAAAGAAAACTCTGTCCGGAACTCCTGATGCTAAATATTCTACAGTATCTGTTCCTGTATAAACATCACCTTGCATTTGATTTTGAACTTTCTTAGTCGCGCAAGCTGAAAGTACTAAACATGCTAGCATAACTAAAAATGTATTTTTAAAAAATTTGCTTAAATTCATCACTGCTCCTTAATTGATTATTTTAAGTTTTCCACAACTGGATAAATCTTTCAAGTCTAAAAATCAACTATTTTATAATATTTACATCTAATTACTTAATAAAGACGACCAAGATGGGTCAGAAGCGTCGGATTCCGTCTTAACCATACGCTCATTATAGCCAGTCAAATCTATAGACCATAATTTTGCAGAAAATCCCTTTCCCTCGGAGTCTGTCTTAGTTTCTCTATAAAAAATCAAAACTCTTCCATTCGGTGACCAAGATGGAGCCTCTTGATAATAATTTTCTGTAAGTAACCTTTCTCCCGATCCATCATTTCTCATAACTCCAATATAAAATTTTCCTTTATGTAGTTTAGTAAAGGCAATTAAATCTCCTCTAGGTGACCATACAGGTGTTCCGTATAAGCCTTTTCCAAAGGAAATTCTTTTTACACTTGTTCCATCTGATTTCATTACATAAATTTGTTGATAACCACTTCTATCAGAATTAAAACATATAAATTTTCCATCTGGTGAATATGAAGGTGAAGTATCAATAGAAGGATGATTTGTAATTCTCTCAACAATTCTATTTTCTAAATCCATCGTATAAATATCTGAATTTCCATCCATAGCAAAACTCATAATAATTTTTTTCCCATCAGGAGAAAATCTTGGAGCAAAAGTCATCCCCGGAAAGTCTCCAACTACTTCTTGAATTCCAGTTTCAATATCCAATAAATAGACTCTAGGAAGGTTCCTAAAATATGATAGATATGTTACCATTTGATTAGTTGGATTAAATCTAGGTGTTAAAACTAATTCATTTCCTAAAGTTAAATATTTTATATTTGAGCCATCTTGATCCATAATTGCTAGTTTTTTTATTCTTTTTGTTTTTGGACCCTCTTCAGCAACGTATATAATTCTAGTATCGAAATACCCTTTTTCACCAGTTAATCTCTCGTAAACTTTATCTGTTATTATATGACCTACTCTTCTCCAATTAGATGGTACAGTTGTGAATGCTAAAGCCATCATCTCTTTTCCTGCAAGCACATCCCATAATCTAAATTCAACTCTTAATTTTTCATTCACCAAAGTTACTTTACCAGTAATCAATGCTTGAGCTTTAATCAGAGACCAATCCTCAAATCTTGGTTTCAAATGAGCAATATCTGGTTTTTGTAAAAATGCATCTTTATTTAAAGGATTAAATAAACCAGAATTTTTTAAATTATTTTCGACTACTTCAGATATTTTTTGTCCAATATTCTCTTCTTTTAACTCCTTAGTCAAATTATCTTCTGTCACTTCTTCTGCTGACAATGGTGAAACTGCTATTGGTAAGGGATCTAAATTTCCTCTGGTAATATCAACTTCTATTAATGCATTTGATTGGGATATAGCAATAACAAGTAAAACTAACGATAATTTTATTTTATTAATCATCCTTGCAACATCTCTCTTGCATCAAAATTTAATTGTAAGTTCTTCCATCTCTCATATCCTTTTGTGGGCACTCTAAGAGGTTGACATAATTTAATAGCTCTTAACGCACTCTCTGCTAAAACTTTATAAAAACCTTGTCCAGGCTTATTCATTCTTGCATGATCCATAATTTCGGACCTAATAACTGTGCCATCAGGTTTCAATTCTAATTTTATTCTCACTAATAAATTTTCATTATATGGTAGTCCTAATGGGATGCTCCAGCAACTAAAAATTTGAGCTTTAAGTGCGTCTTCTTCATTTAAAGTAAGACTTAAGTTATCTACATTTTTATCACTTGATTGTGTAATTTTATTATTTTTTTTTATAGTTTCGGCTGTTTCTTCTTTTGACTTATCTATCAATGCTGCAATGCTATCTGGATCGAATAAATCATCTTTTTCAAATTCAGAAACTTGTTTGATTTCATCTTCAATTTTTTCTGGATTTTGTTTTTTTTCTTCTATTTTTTTTACCTTTTCTAAATTTTCATCAGGTAATGGAACCGAGTCTGGTTTTTCTTTTTTTACTTTTTTTGGAGGAGCCTGTTCAGATGTTACCTTCTCTTCTTTTTTTTTTACTTCCTCTATTATTTTTTTTGCTTTTGGAGCATATGGTATATTTGTCTCTTCTGCTATTTGAATCAATTCAACTGAAATAATTGGTGGCAAATCCAAAGGTTTTTTTGCTAAAAAAGGAAGACTTACAGCAGTAATAAAAATTAAAATAAAATGTAATAAAGAGGAGATAAGAATATTTTTGCTCAACTATTACCTCTCTTTGTAAGGTTCGGATATTAGTGCAACTTTTGTAAATCCTGATCCTGACAACATCCCCATCACCTCTAATACTCTACCGTAGTTTATAGATTGATCTCCCCTCACATAAATTCTAGTATCGGTTCTATTCTTAGATACAGCTAAAATTTTTGCTATAATTTTATCAAATTCTACTTTTGACTCTTGTATGTAGATTTCACCCTTAGAATTAATTGTTAAAGTTAATGGTTCTTGTTCTTCTGGCAAAGAGTCAGCGGAACTTTCGGGTAAATCAACTTGAACACCTACTGTTAATAAAGGCGCTGTTACCATAAATATAATTAAAAGTACCAACATTACATCAACAAATGGGGTAACATTTATTTCACTCATCGGTTCTCTTGAAGACCTTTTGAATTTAAAAGCCATATTATATAATAGATAAAAATCTCTTAGAAAAATTTTCTAATTTTTGTAAATACTTTTTAGAGTCATTACTAAACTTATTAAAAGCAACAACAGCTGGTATTGCAGCTAAAAGACCCAATGCAGTTGCAAACAATGCTTCTGCAATTCCTGGCGCAACTATTGCTAAACTCGTATTTCTAGAAATTGCTATAGATTGAAATGAATTCATTATACCCCAAACTGTTCCAAACAATCCAATGAAAGGTGCAGTCGAACCTACTGTCGCAAGAAATGTATAACTTTTTTCAATTTTCTCCATTTGTTTTTCAATATTAATTTGAAGCATATTTGAAAGTTTTTCGTTTAATGCAGATTTAGTTCGAGTTTTTAATGCTGCTTCCATGGAGGCTCTAAATATTTGAGCAAGAGGATCATCAATATTTTTTGGAATATTGTTATAAAAACTTTCAGCTGATTTCGATTTCCAGAATTTATCCTCAAATTCTTCTGTTGAAATATTTATTTTTTTAAATAATCTAATCTTTTCTATTATGATTGCCCAAGAATATATGGAGCAACCTATAAGCAGTATAATTACCGACTTAACAATTACGTCGGCTCTTAAAAACAATTTAATTAAGGAAAAATCAGTGTTTGTTGCTAAACCAACTGCTTGTGAAGATATATCAGCTTCCATCGAAAATGATTCACACTTAATTGTGTCATCAATTTGTCTAAGTGCAAAAAACGTCTAATTTTTTGCAAAAGTTTCTTCAAAATAGCTTGCTATCAATATTGCATCTGCTTTATTTGCATCTTTTTTTTTAGATAGATTTTTTGAAAAATATGGAAAAATTTCAATAGCCTTTGTTCTGCTTGCGTCTTTTGAGGAATTTATTAAGTTAAAATGCTTTTTCCATTTCACTGGTCTTACAAAATGCATTGACAAGTTCATCGCTGAGCAAATTCCTTTTAATATACCAAATGATTGACCAAAGTTAAACATGCTTGTTACTCCTTGGCCAGGCATAGCTGAGACATGCTCAATAACTACTTTAACCTCATTGGATTTTTTATCTTTTATGTATTTAGTAATCTCGTTAAAAACTTGCGAACCGTTTACTTGTTTTTTATTTTTTTTTCCTTCTGCCATACTTGGCATATCAATAACCTCTATTATTTTGCTATTCTCCATAAAACATATTGCTCCTGATATTCCTGGGTCAATTCCAATTGTTAACATTAATTACTCGATAAATTTAAATTAGTATAAATATTTTGAACATCATCGTTATCATCTAAATCTTCCAAAAAACTATTTGTCAATTCTATATTTTCTTTGCTTACCGAAACTTTACTATTTGGTATCCATTCTATATCCGTTGAAATAAAATTGCTTATATTTTTCTCTAATATTTTTCTTGTATTATAAATATTTTTTTTATCACAATGGATTTCATGGAAAACTTCATTACTAATACATTCAGATGCTCCAGATTCAATTGCCAATTCTAGAATTCGATCTTCTTTAATCTCTTTTTTATCTATCCTAATAACTCCTACTTGATTAAAATTATGCGATGCTGATCCACTCGATCCAAGACTACCTCCGTTTTTATTAAAAATAGTTCTTAGCTGTGATGTAGTCCTATTTTTATTGTCGGTAACAGCTTCAATTATAACTGCTATTTTTTCAGGACCAAACCCTTCATATTTGATATTTTCTAAACTCATACCTAAATTACTTGATGATTTATCTATTGCCCTTTTTATATTTTCTTTTGGCATATTTGCTGCCCTTGCAGCTTGGATTGCTGATCTTAATCTTGGGTTCATATCAGGATCTTTGTCACCCAATTTTGCAGCGACTGTAATCTCTTTAGAAACTTTTGAAAATATCTTCGATCGTACTTTATCTGCTCTACCTTTTTTGTGTTTAATTCCTGCCCAATGTGAATGACCTGCCATTTTAATTAGTGAGTATTTTTCAAATCACCTCCGTAAATATAGTTTTGAACATTTTTTGCTAAGCCAGTTTTTTTATCACAATCTACAATTACACCTGATAGACTTGCAATACCATTTGATGGAAAATGTTTTTTTGAATCTTCTTTTAAAAATTTTTTTATAGAATTTTCTTTATTCATTCCTATTACAGAATTATAATCACCACACATTCCAGCATCCGTTTGATAAGCAGTACCAAAATTAAGTATTCTTGCATCATTTGTTGGTACATGAGTATGAGTCCCTATTAACAAAGTAGCATTACCATCAAAGAAATGACCCATTGCCATTTTTTCGCTTGTAATCTCGCCATGGAAATCAACAAATAAGAAATCGTAATCACTTCTTAATTTATTTTTTAAAAGAAACGATTTTGCTATTTCGAATACATTTTCGCATTTTTTCATAAAAACATTTCCCATTAAATTTAATACTCCAACTTTGAAACCACTATTTGACTTATAAATTTCAAACCCTTTGCCTGGAGAAGGTTTTATCAAATTTAATGGTCTTAATAATCTGCTCTCTGTATTGATGTACTCTGCTGTTTCTTTTTGGTCCCAAACATGATTACCAGTAGTAATCACGTCAACACCATAATTAAAAAAATCTTCTGATATTTTTTTAGTAATACCAGTCCCTTCATCGGCTGCGTTCTCACCATTTGCAATTACAAAATCTATATTGTTCTTATTAATTTGATCTTTTAAATTTTGCTTTATAGCAGTTCTGCCTGGATTTCCTACTACATCACCTAAAAATAATACTCTCATTTATAAAGTTTTTTCTCTGTTAGTATGAAATCCATTTTTTTATCGAAACTGTTTGTGGGTAATCTTTTTACTTCTTGGCATGAAATAGCTAAACCTATTTTAATGATATTTTTTTTTTCATGTTTTTTTAAAAATCTGTCATAGTAACCCCCGCCATATCCTAGTCGATTTAGTTTATCATCATAAGCAACCATAGGGACTAATAATACATCAGGTATTACTTTTTTTTTTAATTGTGGCTCAGGTATACCATACTTATTCACATTAAGTGGATCATTAAAATTCCATAAATAAAAATTCATATCAAATTTTGAGCTAACTACAGGAAGGCTAAGCTTAAATTTTTTTTGTTTAAGCACTCTCATTAATTGAAATGTGTCAGCTTCACAGTTTACTGGAAAATAACCACCTAATATTTTATTTTTAGATTTTAAAATTTTAGAAATAAGATTTATTTTAACTTGTAAATTTTTTTTATTCTTAACCTCTCTTAATTTAATTATTTTTTTTCTAATATGATTTTTTAACACTGATTACTGTACTGAATTATCTTGATTAACTTTTTCAATAAATTTATCAATTTCAGAAGTCGCTTCATCTAAGACTTTTTCGTAGTCTAGTTTAGTTTTATCTATTTCAGACTTTAAATCTTGATGATTATTTAAAAGATTTTTTATTTCTGCTTCTTTATCGTCTTTATATTCATATACAAGTTTTTTTATTTCTAAAAATTTTCTTTTTAAATTTTCTAACTCATTTTTTTTTTCTAAAATTTTCTTTTTTGTTTCAAAATATTCATCCATAATTTTTATTGAAGTAATTAAAAGAAGTTTATTTTCTCCAATATTTCCAAGATCATTTTTTAAATTTTCAAATTTTTTGTTTAGATGCATTGAAAGTTCCTCTAAATGATCTTCTTGACCATCATCACATGAGAGTAAAAATTCTTTTCCATTAAATTTAATATTTACGTTTGCCATTTATCTATTTCTTCCATTAAAATATCTGTTTCTTGATTTAATTCATCTATTTTTTCATTAAACATTAATTCTTTATTTTTTTGATTAATATCTTGTTTTTTTACCCGATCTTTCAATTTCTGATAGTTATCCATTAACAATTTGTATTTAGTCTCCAATTGATGTTTTTCAATTTCTAATTGATTTTTTTGATCTTTTAAATGTTCGGTTTCATGGTTTTGAGATGGATTTATTAAATTTAAATTTTTTAGCCTCTTAAGTGATGAGTTTAATTTTTCTTCTTTTTCAGTGAAAGTTTTCATATATATATTAACATAATATTAAATTGAGTCTTCATAGTCTAGATAGGATAATTATTGAGCGCAAAACATAAAGATTTATCTAATGCAATCAGGTTTCTTTCAATCGATGCTGTTGAAAAAGCAAATTCTGGACACCCTGGTATGCCAATGGGAATGGCCGATGTAGCAACAGTTCTTTTCAAAAATTTTCTAAATTTTAATCCTAAAAATCCAAATTGGTTAAATAGAGACAGATTCGTTCTTTCAGCAGGACATGGTTCTATGTTACTTTATTCTCTATTATATTTAACTGGCTACTCAAGTGTTAGTCTAAAAGATATAAAGAATTTTAGACAATTAAATTCTATTTGTGCGGGACATCCAGAATTTCACCCAGGGACAGGTATTGAAACAACTACAGGACCTCTGGGTCAAGGAATTGCAAATGCAGTCGGATTCGCTTTAGCAGAAGAAATTTTAAGAGAAAGATTTGGAGCGCAAGTTTTTAATCATAAAACTTATGTTTTAGCAGGTGATGGGTGTTTAATGGAAGGTATAAGTCACGAAGCATTAAGTCTTGCTGGACATCTAGGTCTTAAAAATTTAGTTATGTTATTTGACAACAACTCTATATCTATTGACGGACCAACGAGCTTAGCAGTTTCAGATAACTATAAAAAAAGATTTAATTCATATGGATGGGACTTCGTTGAAGTAGACGGTCATAATGAAAAGAAAATATTTAATGCATTAAAAAAAGTACAAAAAGCAAAAAAACCAACTGTTATATCTTGTATAACAAAAATAGGATTTGGATCACCTAATAAATCAGGAAGCGAAAAAGCGCATGGAAGCCCTCTTGGTATAAATGAAGTAAAACTGGTGAGAAAAAAATTAAATTGGAAACATAAACCTTTTATAATTCCCAAAAATATAATCGAAAGCTGGAGAAAAATAGGAAAAACTGGACAAATCAAAGAAGGTAAATGGAAAAAATTTTATGTTAAAAAAAGAAAAGAAATAGATAAAATTTTTTCATCAAAATTTTCTGATATATTTAAAAAAGAAAAAAAACAGGCACTAAAAGATTTAGGTGCACTAGCGACAAGAAAGTCATCAGAAAAAATTCTGACTGCATTGAATGTAAAAAAAAATATGATAATTGGTGGATCTGCAGACCTTGCAGGATCTAACAATACCAAGACTAAAAATCACAAACCTATTAAGAAGAATGATTTTAAAGGCAACTATATTCATTATGGTGTTAGAGAGCATGCGATGTGCGGTGTAATGAATGGTTTATCTTTACACAGTAAAATAATTCCTTATGGTGGAACCTTTTTAATTTTTAGCGACTATTGTAAACCTGCAATAAGACTTTCAGCATTAATGAAATTAAATGTAATTTATGTAATGACACATGATTCTATTGGTCTTGGAGAGGATGGCCCAACCCACCAACCTGTAGAGCAATTAGCTGGATTAAGATCAATTCCAAATTTGAATGTTTTTCGTCCAGCTGATACAACTGAAACTATTGAGTGCTGGGAATTAGCATTTAAAAATTATAATACACCATCTGTTTTGGCATTAAGTAGACAAAATTTACCTCCGGTGCGAAAATTTTATGAAAATAAAAATAAATGTTCTTTAGGGGCTTATGAAATTTACAGATCTAACAAAAAAGTTAATTTAACTATATTTGCTAGTGGATCAGAAGTCAATTTAGCGTTAGAAGTAAGCCATAAATTAGCCACAGAAAATACCTATTCCAAAGTCATATCAGTACCGTGCCAAGAGTTATTTTTTAAACAAACAAGCAACTATAAAAATACTATTTTGAAAGAAACAAATTATAAAATTTCTATAGAGGCTGGTAGATCAGATGCATGGGAAAAATTTATAGGACAAAATGGTATGTCTTTTGGAGTAAATGATTTTGGAAAAAGTGCTCCTTATAAAGAAATCTTTAAAGATTTTAAATTAACAGTTAAAGACATATCAAACAAAACAAAAAAAATGATCAAAAAAATTAAATTTAATGACTATTAAAATTGGGATTAATGGATTGGGTAGAATAGGAAGAATGGTTGTAAGAACTATTTTTGAAAATAAATTCAAAGAAATTAAAATTAAGCACATAAATAACAGGTCAAGTTCTGAAATAAGTTCAAATTTACTAAGGTATGACTCTATCCACGGAAAATTTAGAGAAAATATTAAATTTGGTAAAAATTTTATTACAATTGGAAAGCAAAAAATTTCCTTTTCTCAAGACACAAATATTAATGATATTAATTGGTCAAAATATGATGTTGACTATGTTCTGGAGTGTACTGGTAAATTTAATTCCAAAGATGAACTTCTTGCTCATATAAAAAATGGTGCAAAAAAAGTAATTGTTTCTGCTCCGTGCAAAAATGCTGACAAAACTATAGTTTTTGGAGTAAATGAAAAATCAATTAATAAAAAAGATAAAATAATTTCTGCCGCTTCGTGCACAACAAATTGTCTGGCTCCTGTTATAGATACACTGAATAAAGATTATTCTGTTGAAAAAGGATTTATGACAACTATTCATGCATTTACAACGGATCAAAGAATATTGGACAACTCTCACAAAGATCCAAGAAGAGCAAGATCTGCCTCTCAATCGATAGTACCCACATCGACTGGGGCATCTAAGGCAATTGGAGAAATTATTCCATCTTTAAAAGGAAAGTTGGAAGGAGTTGCAATGAGAGTTCCTACACCAAACGTTTCTTTAATTGAATTGGTATTTTGCACTAAGAAGAATTTATCAATTAAAATAATAAATAACAGTTTTGAGAAAGCTTCAAAGAAAAAACTGAAAGGTATTTTAGGAATTACAAACGAAAAACTAGTATCTATCGATTTTAACCATAATTCGCACTCAGCAATTGTTGATGCGTCTCTCACTAATGTAATAGGAAAAAATATGGGTAAAATCTCAGCTTGGTACGATAATGAATGGGGATTTTCTTGTAGAATGTGTGATATCGCACATTATTTACACAAAATCTCTAAATGAAAACAATTGAAAGTATTGCAAAAACCTTGGAAGGTAAAAAAGTAATATTAAGATTGGACTTAAACGTACCATTACAAAAAAAAAATATAATTGACACAAATAGAATAGATAAAATAATTCCCACGTTAACTTTTTTGATAAATAACAGGGCTAAAATTTTAATTCTTTCACATGTTGGCCGGCCAAAAGGAAAGATAATAGAAGGGCTTTCTATGTCACCAATCTGTGAATATTTGCAAAAAAAATTAAATCATAAAATTTATTTGATAAAAACAGATATTAACAATCTAAATAAAAAAGATTTATTTCAAAATGAAAATGAAAATATTTTAATGCTTGAGAACTTAAGATTCTTTAATGGTGAAGAGGAAAATGATATGCAATTTGCCAAACGATTAGCAAGTTTTGGGGATTTGTATGTAAACGATGCATTCTCATGTTCTCATAGGAAGCACGCTTCTGTTTGCAATATAACTAAATTTATACCTTCTTATGCAGGAATTCAATTAAGTTCTGAAATTGGAGCACTAAGAAGTATAACAAAAAATATTGCAAGACCAGTTACATGTATTATTGGAGGTTCAAAAATATCAACAAAAATAAATGTGATAAAGAACTTAATTTCAAAATTTGATAATTTAATATTTGTAGGAGGTATGGCAAACAATATTTTAAAATATAAAAAATTTCCAATTGGAAAATCAGTTTTTGAAGAAAATTGTGAAAATATAGTTAAAGATATTTTTGTATCATCGAAAAAAAGTAGTTGTAAGTTAATATTTCCTACTGATGTTTGTGTGGGTAAAAATTTAAATGACAAAGGAAATATAAAAGGAATAGATGAAGTTTTACAAGATGATATTATTCTAGATATTGGCCCAAAAACAATCAATATTCTTAACACAACTATAGAAGAAACTAAGACAATCCTTTGGAATGGCCCAGCGGGTTACTTCGAAAATATAAATTTTAGAAAAGGAAGTTTTGAAATTGCAAAAAAAATTGTTGAAAAAAATAAAAAGAATGAAATTTATTCTGTAGCAGGAGGCGGTGATACAGTTGCAGCACTAAATAATTTTGGACTAACAAAATATTTTAACTTCGTTTCAACAGCAGGTGGAGCTTTTTTAGAATTTCTTGAAGGAAAAGAATTACCTGGTATAAAGGCTCTAGAGTAATTTATGAGTGAACTATATTCAATATTAGAAAAAATAATTTCTGCAGGAAAAGGTATTTTGGCTGCAGATGAAAGTACGGCTACTATGACTAAAAGATTAGATGCCGTAAAAGTACCATCAACACCAGAGAATAGACTTTTATTTAGAGAAATACTTTTATCATCTCAAAGCATGAAAAATTGTATTGGGGGAGTAATCTTGTATGATGAAACAGTTAAACAGATTGCGTCAAATAAAAAAACAGTTCCTGATTTAATATCAAGCACTGGCGCTGTAACAGGAATAAAAGTAGATACAGGAGCAAAAGCGTTAGCTAACTCAAAAGATGAAAAAATTACTGAGGGATTAGATGGTTTAAGAGATAGATTGAAAGAATATTATAAACTTGGAGCAAGATTTACTAAATGGCGAGCTGTTTATGTTATTTCAGATAAATTTCCAAGCAAACTTTCAATTCATACGAATGCTCATGCTCTAGCCCGTTATGCTGCATTAGTTCAGGAAACTGGTATGGTACCTATAGTTGAGCCTGAAGTTTTAATGGATGGGGAACATAACGCTCAAGATTGTTTTGAGAAAACTTCTGAAGTTTTAAAAAAATGTTATGATGAATTAATTTTAAACAAAGTAGATCTAAAAGGAACTATACTTAAGCCTAATATGATTTTACCTGGATCAAATAGTAAAGAAAGAATGGAATGTAAAAAGGTAGCGGAACTAACATTAAAATGTTTAAAAGAATCTGTACCTTCAGAAGTTCCTGGAATTGCATTCCTGTCTGGGGGACAAACAGAAAAAGAAGCTACAGAAAACTTAAATGAAATAAATAAACTAAATAATACAGATTTTATAATGACATATTCTTATGGGCGCGCATTACAACAGAGTGCATTGAAGTTTTGGTCAAAAAATATTAAAGATATTAACGGTACACAGAATACATTTAATCATAGAGCAAATATGTGTTCATTAGCAGCCCAAGGAAAATGGTCAGAAGAAATTGAAAATAAATAGCAAATCAAGAAAATTTATTTATTTAATTTCACCAAATAAGATTAATAATCCACAAATATTTTATAAAAAGCTTGAAAAAATTTTGGTTTTAAAAAAAGTTTATTTCTTTCAATTAAGACTAAAAAACCAGAGAAAAGATCAAATAATAGAAATTGGAAGAAAGATAAGAACACTTTGTAAGAAATATGGAACTAAATTTATTGTTAATGATAATCCCTATGCAGCAAAAAAATTAAGTGCAGATGGTTGTCATTTGGGTCAAAAAGATATGAAATTTCTTGAAGCTAAAAAGATAATTAAAAACAAAATAATTGGAATTACTTGTCATAATTCAAGAGTGTTGATTAAAAAAACAATGAAATTCAAGCCATCATATATAGCAATTGGTGCTTTTTTTAAAAGTAAAACAAAAACAATTAAATACAAAGCTGATATAAATTTACTTAAATATGCAAAAAGCATCACTAAAATACCAATTGTAGCAATAGGAGGAATAAATGACAAAAATTATAAAAAACTATTATTGAATAATGCAAACTTTTTAGCTATCTCAGGCTACATTTGGAATAATAAAAAATATAAACCACATGAGGCAGCTAAAAAATTAAAATGAAAATATCTGCAAATGAAATTAGAGTCGGGATGTTACTTGAACATAAAGATGACTTATGGGAAGTGCTTAAAACTCAACATGTAAAGCCTGGTAAAGGAGGTGCATTTGCTCAAGTAGAAATGAAAAGTTTAAATAAAAATACAAAACTAAATGAAAGATTTAGATCAAGTGAATATTTAGAAAAAGTATCTGTTGATGAGGAAAAGTTTAACTATTCGTATAACGATGAAAATAAATATTACTTTATTAACCCAAAAACTTTTGAACAAATAGAAATTCAAAAGGATATGATTGGTGAAAAAGGCAAAATGCTTTCAGAGAATTTAGAGGTAGTAATAAGTATTTATAAAGAAAAACCGATCTCCATGCAGCTTCCAAATCAAATTTCTTGTAAAGTTGAAACAACAGATGTTGCTCTAAAAGGTCAGACAGTATCATCGTCATATAAACCAGCAGTTTTAGATAATGGACTAAAAATACAAGTACCTCCATTTATTGAGTCTGGAGATGAAATAATTATTGATACTAGAAATATTGAATACGTAAAAAAAATTTGATTTTATGAATGTATTATCTTCAAACTTAAATTTAATGATTAAAGCAGGAGAAAAGGCCTCAAAGAGATTGATTAGAGATTTTGGGGAAGTAGAAAATCTACAAGTTTCGGTAAAAGGTCCTACTGATTTTGTAAGTAATGCAGACATAAATGCGGAAAAAATAATTATCGATGAATTATCAAAATTAAAAAAAAATTACTCAATTCTAAGTGAAGAAACTGGTTTTATAAAAAATAAAGATGAAAAAAATATTTGGATAGTAGATCCCATTGATGGTACTTCTAATTTTTTGCATGGAATTCCTCACTTTGCTATTTCAATAGCTTTACAGTCCCACGAAGAAATTGTATGTGGATTAATTTTTGATCCAATTAAAAATGAAATTTTTTACGCAGAAAAAAATAATGGCTCTTTTCTTAACAATAGAAGAATAAGAGTTTCAAAAAAAAGAGTTATTAATGAATGTTTATTTGCAACTAATGGAATTAAATATAAAAATGTAGATGTGCCAACTAGAAAAACTGGATGTGCTGCACTTGATATGGCTTATGTTGCTGCTGGAAGGTTTGATGGATATTTTCAAGAAAGTTTAAATTTATGGGATGTGGCTGCTGGAATAGTTTTGGTAAAGGAGGCTGGTGGAATTTTAAATTCAATAAATTTATCAAAAAAAGAAAATTTAGATATAAGAGCTTCAAGCTCTAGTATAAGTGAAAAAATGCTTGAAAAACTAGATAAGTTTTAATTGTTTTATAATTTTCATTTGTTATAAGTCTCGATATGAAAAAAGACATTCATCCTAGTTATCACAAAATAAAAGTTGAAATGACTGATGGCAGTCAATTTGAAACTAAGTCAACTTGGGGTAAAGAAGGCGAAGTACTTAAGTTAGAAATAGATCCTAAGTCTCATTCAGCTTGGACTGGTGGTAAGCAAAAACTTTTAGATAAAGGTAGGGTTAGTAAGTTTAATAAAAAATTCCAAAATTTTAGATCAGATAAATAATAATGACTAACGGACTTTTAATGCCAATAGCTACAGCTGTTTGGTTAGTAGAGAACACAACACTTACATTTAACCAAATAGCAAATTTTTGCAACTTGCATGAAGTTGAAGTACAAGGAATAGCTGATGGAGAGGTGGCTAAAGGTATCAAACCGTATAATCCTATAATATCAGGCCAATTAACAAGGGAAGAAATAGAACTATCTTCTAAAGACGAAAAAAGACCACTACAAATAAAAAGTTCAGATATTGAAATATCAGGAGAAGATAAAAAAATCAAAAGATATGTCCCTTTATCAAAAAGACAAGACAAACCGGACTCGGCTTTATGGCTTATTAAAAACCATCAACAATTAAAAGATTCTCAAATTGCTAAACTGGTAGGTGTCACAAAAAGTTCAGTTACATCTATTCGAAACAAAAGCTATTGGAATTATAATAATTTAAACCCAAAAGACCCTGTTGCTATGAATTTGTTCACACAAAGAGATTTAATGCTGGCCCTAGAAAAAGCAGATAGAAGAATTAAAAGAGAGAAAAAAGAAAAGGAAAAAGCTAAACGTTTAGTATCATAAGGATCATAATGTATAGACAAAAAAAAATTAAAATGCTATTAAATCGTTTTTTTGGAGGTAGTTATTAAAATAGAAGTTAAAGATAATAATGTTGAACAAGCTTTACGTGTTTTAAAAAGAAAGCTTCAAAGGGATGGTTTTTTTAAAATTATTAAACTAAAAGATACTTATGAAAAACCTTCGGAAAAAAAGAAGAGAATTTTGCAAGAAAATATTAAAAGAGTAAAAAAACTAAATAAACTCAAAAATAGATTTTAATAACGCGGGGTGGAGCAGTCTGGTAGCTCGTCAGGCTCATAACCTGAAGGTCGGCGGTTCAAATCCGTCCCCCGCAACCAATCAAATCAATTTTGGCAATTCTTTAATCCAACTTGAAATTGAACCAGCACCCATTCCTATAACAATTTTATTGCCATAAATGTTTTGCTTAACAAATTTTGCTAAATTAATTTTATCTTTTATCAAATATAATCTTACCTGCGATTGATCTGAAATTTTATTTGCAAAATCCTTATAACTAAAATTTAATTTGATATTCTCCCCTGCTGTAAAAATAGGACATAAAATAACTTCATCTGCTTTTTTAAAGCAATTAATAAACTCTGATTTGAGATCATTTAATCTCGAAATTCTATGCGGCTGAAATATACAGACTATCTTAACGGAGGGATAAGCATTTTTTACTCCATTTAAAACCTCTTTTATTTCGGTAGGATGATGAGCATAATCATCAAAAAAACTAACTCCTTTGTAATCAAAAATTTTATTAAATCTTCTTTGAACACCTTTAAATTGTTTTAACCCAGTTTTTATTTTATCTATAGGAATACCCAAACTTATTGATACAGCAATTGAGGCAGTGGCGTTCCTTATATTGTGCAATCCAATAAGAGGTATTTTTATTTTTTTTATTGAGAAATTTTTTTTTCCTGGTAAGTTTATACTTAAGTCAAATGAAGAAAAGTCTCTACGCTGATCAATTTTATTAATATAAAAATTTGATCTTCTATTGACACCATAAGTGTGAAAATTTTTTACTTTTATCGATTGTATTAATTTAAGATTATTTTTATCATCCGCACAAATAAAAGATTTACCAAATGATGGAACTAGATCAATATACTCTCCAAATAGATCTAATAATTTACTCATTGATTTGTAATAATCCATATGTTCTCTATCAATATTTGTAATAATTGAATATGTTGGCTGTACTTTTAAAAAGCTTCCATCAGATTCATCTAATTCAACAATGCTCCAGTTACTTTTTCCAAGTCGAGTAGATTTATTGGAGGATTTTAGAATACCACCATTAATAATTGTAGGATCCAAATTACTCGATGACAAAATACTTGCCACAAGTGACGTTGTTGTTGTCTTTCCATGAGATCCAACAACTACAATATTTTTAGTTAATGAAGTTATATGTCCAAGCATATCTCCTCTTTTATAAATTGGCAATTTTCTTTGTTTTGCTAAAACTACTTCAATATTATTTTTTTTAACAGCTGACGAGATTACAATTATAGTTGCTTGCGACACATTTTTTTTTTCATGCCCAATAAAAACTTTTATTTTATCTTGTTTTAATCTTTCAATATTTTTATTTAAATTTATATCACTACCTTGGACTTTAAATCCCATTCCTTTCATAACTAAAGCAAGTCCGCTCATACCAATTCCACCTATGCCAACAAAGTGTATGACTTCAGATCTTGCTAACTTAATTTTCATAAATTGTTTTTAAAATTAATTTATTATTTTTCTCCCAAGTATTTTTAAGACTAAGTTCGTTCATAGCTTTTTTTTTTAATTGGATATCTTTTTTATCAAGAATCATATTAGAAATTATTTCATAAAGATTTTTTTTAGATATATCTTTTTGCTCTATTAGCCAACAACAATTATGATCTTTGTAAAATTTTGCATTATAAAACTGATGATTATCTTTTGAATAGGGAAATGGAATAGTTAGAAAAGGAACTCCGAAATGTACTAATTCGGCTAGAGTAGATGCTCCTGCACGTGTAATACAAAAATCAGTTTTTTTAAAAATATTGTCTAATGAATAATTAAAATTAAAAAGATTAAAATCGATATTATTTTTTTTATAGAAAAATTCTAAGCTTTTATAATTATCTTTATTTGCTTGATGATATATTGACAAATTAAACCTTTTACACAATTTATATATGGTCTCTTTCAGATCTGTTTGAAAAAAGTTTGCACCTTGACTTCCCCCTATAATTAAAAAAATTTTTTTGTCTGAACTATTATAATTTTTAATTTTCATTAAGTAAGTTTTTTTTTTAAATATTGGATATATTGTTTGAATTTTATCAAGATGTTTAATTGGAAATTTTCTTACTTTATCAGAATAACAAAAAATTTTTTGGCATTGATTTGTAAAAAATAAATTAGATCTGCCTAAAACCATATTTGGTTCAAATAAAAATAATTTAGATTTAGTAAGTCTAGAGGCTATACAAATAGGTAAAGTCATATATCCACCTGTTGAAATAATTTTACTAATTTTATTTTTTTTCAAATAAATAAATGATTTAATAATTGAAACTAAAAAAAATATTATATTCAAAGGAACTTTAAGTATATTTTTTTTTATATCTGGCACATCAATTATTTTGTTTTTGTAAATTTCTTTATCAATAAATCTAGAGCCTCTTAAATCAGAAGCCAAATAAACATCATAATTTTCATTTAAATGTTCATAAAAACTTAAAGCAGGTATCACATGTCCACCTGAACCACCTGTAGTTATTAAAATTTTTTCCTTCAAGAGATATTTTTTTTTGTAAGATTTAATATTATCCCAGCAAGAATTGAACTTCCAATTATAGATGATCCGCCGTAGCTTAAAAAGGGTAACGTCATTCCTGTAGTAGGTAATATTCTAATATTTACCCCCAAGTGAACTAAAAACTGAAAAAAAATAATTATACTGCACCCAAATATAATAAATTTAATTTTGTCGTTTTTAAGGTAAGAAATTCTTTTAAAAGTTTTATATAAAAATATTAAAAAAATTAACAATATGAAAAAAATCATAATCGCACCAAATTCTTCTGAAATTACCGAGACTATATAATCTGTGTGAGCCTCTGGAACTTTATTTTTTAATATACCTTCCCCAATACCTTTTCCAAAAAAACCTCCACTAATTATAGCCTCTGATGCTTTCTCAGACTGATAATTATTTCCTGATAAAGGGTCAAAAAATGAGCTAATCCTGATTAATATATATTCAAATTTTGGAAAGAATAAAATTAAAGATATTAATGAAAATAATATCAGACTGAAAAAAGAAAAAAATAGAACTAAATTTATTCCAGAAATAAAAATTAATGATAACCAAGTAATAAAAATTAGAATTGTTTGTCCTATGTCTGGTTGAGATGCCAACAAGGTAATAATTGGTAAAATTAATAAAAAACTTACAAAATACTTAACATACTGATAATTTTTATTCTGGAAACTTAGAGATGAGGCAACTATTACTATTATAAAGGGCTTTAATAACTCAATTGGTTGAAATCTAGGTAGAAAAAAAATTTCTAACCATCTTTTAGATCCCTTTACCTCAGTTCCAATAAAGGGGACCAAAATTAAAGAAATAAAAAAAATGAAAAAAAAGATATAAGATAAGAAAAATAATTTATTTTTATCCAAAATTGAAAAAAAAAACATTGTAGATACTCCTATAAAGATAAATATGCAGTGTTTTAAAAAAAAAAAATAATTATTTGTATTTAATCTATCAGATGCTACAAGTGAAGTTGATAGCAGAGAAAATAAAAGTCCTAAGGTAAAAAGGACCAAAATAGTTAGTAAAATAGTTTTATCCAAATTTCTCCACCAACTAAAATAAAGGTTATTATAAAATTTATTATCTAACATTTTTAATTTTATAACGATTTATTAAATGATTAAAATATTCACCTCTTTCTTCAAAATTTTTAAATTTGTCAAAAGAGGCTGCACATGGACTAAATAATAAATTAATTTTTTTTACTTTCTTATCTTTATTGATATCAATTGATGCACGTTGAACTGCCTGATCTAGATCATGAAATTGTGAATATTTAAATTTATTTTTAAAAAATTTAATAAAAAAAGATTTATTCTTACCATATATATAAATTTTTCTAATTCTATTTTTATTTTGAAATTTAAATTTATCTCCTTTCTTTGGCAAACCACCCAATATCCAAAATATTCTCTTCAAATTTTTTAATAAGTTTATTGAAGATGAAAAACTTGTTGACTTAGAATCATTTATAATTCTTAAAACTTTTGAGTCATAAATAGTTTGTTGTCTAAAATTCAAAGCCTTGAAATTATTTACAACACCAAAAATAATATTTTTTTTTATACCAAGTTTTGAACAAATCTTTAAAATAAACGACAAATTTTGTTCATTATTAAGGGTATTAAAATAACTATTTTTTATTTTTACTTTATCTTTTTCAGATAACCTATTTTTTACATTAATAGTTTTGCAAATCATTTTTTTGCTTTTAAGAAATTTTTTGAAATGGGGTTCGCTTTTATTTAAAAATGCACAATCTTTTTTACTAATTGAAAACATTAATTTAAATTTAGTTTTACAATAATTATTAAATGTTTTGTGTCTTTCCAAATGATCAGGTGAAATATTTAATAAAATACCATAATTGGGTTTAAAAATTTTACTATATAGGATTTGATATGAAGAAATTTCTACAACAAAAATTGTTTTCTTATAAATTTTTTTTTCGTTTAAAATAGCATTTCCTATATTTCCTACAAGTCTCGAATCATATTTATCTTTTTTTAATATGTCGTTAAGTAATTTGGACACGGTTGATTTACCGTTGGTTCCTGTAACTGCTATTATAAAATTATTGTAATATTCTGAGTAAAAAACATCTAAATCTGTACAAACTTTTGATTTATTTTTTTTAATATAGTTCTTTAATGAACACTGTAAACTATTAATACCTGGACTCATTATTATATAATCAAAATTAAATTTATTAATTTTTTTTTTTGAAATTAAATATTTTTTAAATTTTTTATGTTTTAGATTCAATTTATTATCATCAAAGCACTTAACTAAATTATTTTTTTTTAAATAATTTAAGCAAGATATTCCTGAAATACCAAGGCCATAAATTAAGATTTTTTTTTTAAAATATAGGTCATTAGTGAATTTCATTATCTAAATTTTAGTGTTGCTAAACCAACCATTGCTAAAATAATTGCAACTATCCAAAATCTTATGACCACGGTTGACTCTGGCCAGCCTTTTTTTTCATAGTGATGGTGTATAGGGGCCATTTTAAAAATTCTTTTTCCTGTCATCTTAAAAGAAACAACCTGCACAATCACTGATATTGCTTCCAAAACAAATAATCCTCCAGTTATAGCTAAAACTATTTCATGTTTGGTAATAATACCCACTGCACCTAATGAACCCCCAAGAGATAATGATCCGGTATCTCCCATAAATATTTTTGCCGGGGGAGCATTGAACCATAAAAATCCTAAGCAAGATCCAATTATTGCACCCAAAAATACAGTTACTTCACCAACACCTTTTATGTAAGGGATTTGTAAATAATCAGAAAAAACTATATTTCCAGTTACATAACTAATAAATGCAAAACAACCAGCGACTAGAATAACAGGAACTGTAGCTAAACCATCAAGTCCATCGGTTAAATTTACTGCATTAGAAGAACCAACAATTATAAATATTCCAAAAGGAATAAAAAACCATCCTAAATTAATTACTAAATTTTTAAAAAAAGGAAAATATAAATTTTCTAAGTCTTGATTTTCTGAAAGATAAGTTAAAATAACTACACCTAATAAAGCTAAAAGTATTTGTGAAATTATTTTAAATTTAAAAGATATACCTGATGAATTTTTATATTTTACTTTTTTATAATCATCAAAAGCGCCTAGTATTCCATAACTACCAACTATATAAATTAGAAACCATATATAAATATTTGTAAGATCCCCCCAAAGTAATATACCTACGAACAATCCAATTAGGATAAGCACTCCTCCCATGGTTGGGGTTCCTATTTTTTTAATAATATGCTCATCTGGACCATCCTCTCTTATTGGACTTAGGATTTGTTTTGTGGAGAAAAAATTAATAAAAGGGTTACCAATTAAAAATACTACGAGTAAGGAGGTAAATACAGCTAGACCAGTTCTGACAGTTAAATATTTAAATACATTTAAAAATGAATAACTATCAATTAAATCTAAAATTAATAAATATAACATTAAATATTTCCTCTTAAAGTTCCAACAATTCTATTTAGACCAGTGGAATTTGATCCTTTAATCATTAAATAATCATTATTATTTAAATCTCTATTAATCAATTCAAAAATATCAGATGTGTTTATTAAAATTCTACCTTTTCTATTTTTTTTAATACCTTTAAATGTTTCAACAACATCTCTTCCATATATATGCATTTTGCTTATTTTTGATTTATTAAATAGACCAGACATTTTTCTATGAAGTTTTTTTGAATATTTTCCAAGTTCGAGCATATCACCCATTAAAAAGTGTTTTCTTTTGATTTCAATATCTGAGTTACTAAAGTTAGATATTGCGCTTGAAAGTGATAACGGATTAGAATTATAACTTTCATCAATTAAAAAGATATTTTTGTTTTTTAGTTTAATTTTAGATATATTGCCCCTACCATCAGGTATAATAAAATCTTTAAAAAAATTATGTTTTAAATTACTAGCTTTTTCTAAAACATGCAATACAGCTAAAGCTGAAAGAATATTTTTTATATAATTTAAGTATTTATATCTTATTTCAAATACTTTTAATTTATTTAAAATTTTAACTTTAATTTTATAAAAATTTCCAAATTTATTTATTTTCAACAATCTTATGTCTGCTTTGCTTGATAAACCAAAAGATATTATATTTAATTTTCTTTTTTTGGAAATTTTACTATGAAAAGAAAAAAACTTATCATCTGCGTTAAGAATTATAAAACCATCATTTTTAATATTTTTTATTATTTCTGACTTAGCCTTTGCAATTCCCAGAATATTATTAAAGTTTTTGGCATGTGCGTAAGATATATTTGTAATTATTCCAATATTGGGTCTGACTATTTTTGATAAAAAATCGATTTCTCCTTTTTTATCCATTCCAATTTCAAAAATACCATAATTATTATTTAAATTTAAATTAAATAGACTTAGGGGGACCCCAAATTTATTATTGTATGATTTAGGTGATGAACTTGACCTACCAATTTTATTCAAACTATTTGCTAACAACTCTTTTAATGAAGTTTTTCCACAACTTCCAGTAATTCCAATTATTTGTCCCTTAAATGTGTTTCGAATATTGATAGATGTTTTTGTGATAAAATCTAAACTATTTTTGACTTTAATTACTCTTGTTTTATTTTTTATTTTTCCTTTAGGGTTGTCAGATACAATAATAGATGAACCTTTTTTTATTGCTTCTGAAATAAAAGCATTTCCATCTTTATTTTTTCCTTTAATTGCAAAAAATATATCATTTTTTCTTACCTCCTTTGAATTTATAGATGCTTTATTTAATTTAACTTTTTTAGGTATTTTTTTTGCCTCTTTGTTTTCTTTTAAAATATTTATCTTTAAATTATTTGAAAGAGACGTGTTTTTAATTTTTATTGAATTTAAAATAATTTTTCTATCAGAGAACAGAATTTTTCTTTTACCAAAATCTTGAATACTTTCATGGCCTTTCCCAGATACTATTAGAATATCGTTCGATTTAATTTGACTAATGGCTTTTTCTATAGCTTTTTTTCTATTTGGAATTTCATAAAGTTTACTTTTTATTATATTTTTTTTAATCTCATTTCGAATTTTTTTTGGATTTTCATAACGAGGATTATCATCAGTTAAATAAATTTTATCACAATATTTGTTTGCTATTTTACCAATTATTGGTCTCTTTGATTGATCCCTGTTTCCACCACATCCTAATACTATAATTATTCTCCTTCCACAAAATTGCTCTTTTAAATCCTTCAAACAAAGTTTTAAAGCGTCAGGGGTATGGGCATAATCTAGTATACAAATCGCATTATTTTTAATTTTTCCTATTTTCTCTAATCTACCGTCAATTGGCTGAATTTTATGCAATATCTTTATAATTTGTTTAAATTTTAAATTTTTATTTTCAGCAGCCAAAATTGCCATAAATAAATTTTTGATTTGCAATCTACCTACCAAATTTAAATTAAAAGAATAAATAGATTTTTTATATTCAATTTTTAAAAACTGTGTTTCACCAAAATATTTATGTTCTAAAATTTTGATATGACCATTTTTTTTAGAAATCGCTTTTAATTTAATTTTTTTCTCTTTTGATATTTTAAGTATTTTTTTATATTCTTTTATATCTTTATCCGTAATTATAATTGACTTTTTATGTAATAAATTTTTAAAAAGATATAATTTGGAATTAAAATAATCAATAAAATTTTTATGATAATCTAAATGATCATGAGTTAAATTTGTAAAAATCCCTTTGTTAAACTTTAACCCATCTAATCTATGTTGTTTTAAACCATGGCTCGACGCTTCTAAAATAACATTATCTATTTTTTTTTTTGAAATTTTTTTTAAAACTTCTGATAATTGTAATGGGTCTATAGTAGTATTATTTAGTGACATATTTCTAAATTGAGTACGAACACCAAGAGTACCTATGGAAGCAACCTTTTTTTTATTTAAACTCAAGATCTGAAAATAAAAATTACAAATTGAGGTTTTTCCATTTGTACCAGTTACTGCAATTATATTATTAATTTTTGGATTTAATATTTTAAAAGATATTTCTGCTAGTTTTTTTCTTACATTTTTAACATTTAAAAATAGTACCCCGTCTTTAAAGCCTTGAAATTTCTTATTATAAATTATTGTTCTTGCTCCATTTAAGATTGCATTATTTATAAATTTATTTCCATCGATTTTATTACCTTTTATAGCAAAGAAGATATTATTTTTTTTGCATGATTGACTATTAAAATTAATTCCTGAAAAATAATGTTTTTTGAATTCAGGTTTAACTTTTTTAAAATATTTTCCTATGAGCATTTGTATTAATAAAAATCGTCATATTTTGTGGCTAAAATAGGCCCAATTTTTTCTATTATTTTGCCAACAACCTCTACGGTTGTCCAACCGGCAGTATTAAATGGAGTTCCTTTATACTTTATTCCACTTCCATCTCTGTAACTATAAACATATTCACTATTTGTTTTGGGCTCATCAAGTAAAACTAATAAAACATATTTTGGTTTGCGGGTGGGGAAAATTGAAACAAAAGTATTTATTTTTTTTTTGGTATAAACTCCATTTTCTATTTTTTGAGCTGTGCCAGTTTTACCACCGACTTCATACCCACTTATATTTGCTAAATTTGCAGTCCCCTCTTTTGTTGATACAGTTTTTCTCAAAATAGAATTTATATTATTTGATACATCATCACTTAAGATTTGATTTTTTTTAAATATCCTTTGTTTTTTTAGCAATGTTGGTTTTATTTTATATCCACCATTTGAAATAATTGCATAGGCTGTTGCAATTTGTAAAGGAGTTGTAGATATTCCATGACCAAAGGAGACAGTAGCAAGTTTACATTTACCCCATTTAAAGGGCAATGGTCTACCTATTTCCTCTAAATCAAATTCAATAGGATCCAGAAGATTTAAAGAATTTAAAAATTTTTTTGTTTTTTCAATGCCCATTTTTTGTGCAATTCTAACAGAGCCAATATTTCCAGATCTGATTAAAATTTGTTCAGCTGTAAGTGTTGAGGGTATATCCATATCATATTCAGATATTTTTCTACCCGCACACTTTAAAGATTTTGGTAAATCTTCAAAAATTGTGTTTGTTTCAACAATCCTTTCATTTAAAGCTCCTGCTAGAGTAAATGTTTTAAAGATTGAACCTAATTCATAAACTCCCATAGTAATTCTATTAATAAATCTCAAGTCAGTTATTTCATTTCTTTTATTAATATTAAAATCTGGTATCGAAACTAATGAAAGGATTTCCCCTGTGTTGATATTCATTAATAAAGCTGCACTACCCTGTGATTTAAAAATTTTTTCAAATTTAACTAACTCATTTCTTACAAGAAATTGTATATTAGTATCTAATGTCAATTGTACATTTTTTTTTTGATTTTTAAGATCGCTATCTAGTGATTTTTCTAGTCCAGAAATACCATTATTTTCATCATCAATTTGTCCTAAAACATGACTAAATAAGTTTTGATGTGGGTAAACTCTTGTTATTTTTTGCTCAGTAATTATTGATTTTTCTCCTAATAATCTTACTTGATCATATTTCTCCGGAGACAGTTTTTTTTTTAAATAAAAGAATTTTTTTTTTTTAAATTTATTATTAAATTCTTCAGAGTTTATATCTGGAAATAACAATTTTAACTTAACAAATAGTTTTTTTTTATCATTCTCTTGATTTGGATTTATGCCAACATTATTTGTTAAAACAGTTTTAGCTAAATAATTTCCATCAATATCTATTATATCTGATCTAAAATTTTTTTTTTGGATAACTTTTTTTGGGGTTAGTTGACTCTCTGAAATAGAACTATAATAAAAAATCTTTACTGAAAAAATTAATGAAATAAGTATAAATAAGAAAAAAACGAATGCTACTCTATTAAATGAAATGTTATTTTTATGAAATTTTTTAGAAAATGTAAACTCATTGCCAAAATCTGATAAATATATTTTATTATCTTTATATCTAGTCATTTTTAAACTGACCTTTGTTAAATAACCCTGTCTCATTTTCAAATAATATTTTTAAGTTTTTATTTTCCAAATGAAAATATTCCTCATTTTTATCAGTTTCCATTATTTTGATTAGCCTTGAAGGTTCGCTTAAATATGTGTGCTCAAAAGAAACTAAGTTGTATTTCTCTTTTAATAAAAAAAGATTCTCATTTAAAATAAAAATTTTCTCTTCAATTTTTTTCGATGAAGTTTTGATTATAGCCGTTATTGTAATTAAAAAAATTAAACAAAAAATAATAATTGATTTTTTCATAATTTTGAGGACAAGTTTTCAATCTCTAGAAGCTTTGAGAATTTGTTAAGAATATCTTTTTCAAAATTAATTATATTTTTTTTCTTTATTCCATATCTTAATTTTGCAGACCTAGACGGTTTGTTGATACTTATTTCTTTTCGGCTGGGAAATATCGGCTTCTTTGAAATTAATTTAAACAACTTATTGTGATTTTTTTCTTCTGGAAAATATCGAGAAATTTTTTTATCCTCAGAAAGACTTTTTAAAAAATACTTAATAATTCTATCTTCTAAAGAATGAAATGAGACTGCTAAAATTATTCCATTGATACCTAAAATTTTAGTTGAATTGATTAAACCATAAATTAATTCACTAATCTCCTTATTTACAAATATTCTTATTGCTTGAAAAATTTTTGTTGCGTTATGTGTCTTTCCTCTTTTTTTTTTTACTGAATTTATAATATTAACAAGTTTCTCAGTATTTAAATTTGATTTTAATCTATGCTCAACAATCTTTTTTGATATTAATTTACTGTCTTTCTCTTCTCCAAAATATTTAAATATTAGTTCAAGGTCTTTTTGATCTAGTTTATTAATTACTTCATCGGCTGAAAAACTATTTAAGCCTAATTTCATATTTAGTTTGCCTTTGCTCTCAAAACTTAATCCTTTTTTAGGGTCTTTTATTTGAGTGTATGAATACCCAAGATCAAAAATTATCGCTTTTATGTTATAATTTTTTGTTTGAATTTTATCAATATCGCTAAATTTTTTGTTAAAAAATAGGAAGCGATTTTTATTTTGTAATTTAATTTTTTGTGCAATCAGTTTAATATCTGGGTCTCTATCTATTGCAATTACATTAGCCTCATTGAATTTCAAAATAGCATTGGTGTAACCACCCTGACCTAGAGTGCAATCTATAAATGTGCCACCATTTTGAGGGGAAATAATGCTTAGAATCTCGTCTAGCAGTACTGGATAATGTTCTTCATTATTCAGTAAAATGGTGGCATTCATCTATTTTTACGAAGACCATTAATTTTTTTGTCTTCTTAAAAATGCTGGAATTTCTAATTCGTCTTCTTCAGAGTTTTCATCTAAAATATTTTGATTTTTTTCAGATGACTCTTCAGAAATACTGGTTTCAAATAAATTGGGCGTCTCCTCTTCTAAACCAAAATTTTCTAAACCGTTTGTTTCTGTTTGATGTTCCTCGACCTCGTTTTTTAGTACTAGACTATCGTCCTTTTCATTTACTAATATTTCTGCAGCTCCTACATCTGAATTTATATTTATACTTTGATCAATTTTTTGCTCAGAAACTGTTTCTTCTAATGTATCTCTTTCATTCTTAAGAGCTGTTGCCCCATCAGTGACATGATTTGAGAGACTACTATTAAAATTAAATGATTGAGATGTACCCATTGTCGAAAAATCTGAATAACCTGGATTTCTATTTTGAATTCTATGAACCATATTAATTACAGATTTTGACTCTGGTTGTTGACCATCTAGAGCAGTTGCAACAATTGAAACTCTTACTTTTCCATCTAAAGAGGGATCAGTTATTGATCCAATAATAATTTCTGCAACATGATCAACTTCAGTCCTTATTCTATTAACAATTTCATCTACTTCAAATAAAGTTAAATCTTCACCGCCAGTTATATTTATCAATAGACCCTTTGCACCCTTAAGTGAATAGTCGTCAATAAGTGGATTGTTTAGGGCCATTTCAGTTGCCTTGTGTGCTCTACCTTCACCTTCAGCCTCTCCTGTCCCCATCATAGCTTTACCCATTGAACTCATTACTGTTTCAACATCAGCAAAGTCTAAATTAACCAGACCCTCTTTTACCATAAGATCTGTAATACTTTGAACTCCATATCTCAAAACATTGTTAGATAATTTAAAAGACTCTTTAAAAGTTGTTTTTTCATTTGCAATTTTAAAAAGGTTTTGATTAGGAATTACTATGATTGTATCCACATGTTTTCTTAGCTCTTCTAAACCTTGCTGACCTCTTCTCATTCTTGATGGTGCCTCATAAAGAAAAGGAAGCGTAACTACTCCAACAGTTAATATATTTAGTTCTTTAGCGGCTCTAGCTATTACGTGTGCAGCACCGGTTCCCGTACCACCACCCATTCCCGCAGTGATAAAAACCATATTAGAACCCTTTAACAAATCAATTATTTCAGTTAAAGACTCATCTGCAGCAGCTTGACCAATTTCTAATTTTGCACCTGCACCTAATCCTTTAGTTAAATTTACCCCAATTTGAATTTTCTGTTTAGCTTTACTAGCTTTAAGATCTTGTGCATCTGTATTAACAGCAATAAACTCAACGCCTTCAACTCCACTTTCTATCATTTCATTTATTGCATTTCCGCCTGCTCCACCTACACCTAATACTAGAATTCTTGGTTTAAGCTCTTTTATATCCGGTGCTCTAAAATTTATAGTCATTTGTAGTCCCTCTCTATTCTTTGTTTAGTTTCTGCTCCCATCTAAGGCCCGCTCTATTAATGTTAGATTTTTTTCTAGCTAGTACCCTAAATTTTTCAAATATTGTTGGCTCCCAGATTTGAAAAGTTTTTCCTTGTCCAACAAACAACATGCTATCTTTAATTTTTGCATTTTTTAATAATTTTGATGATAACGAAATTCTTCCCTCACTATCAAACTGTAAGTTAATACTTTCAGAAAGTATTGATGTAGCAAAAAAATCTTTTTTTTCCTCAAAAGGATTGAGTGCCTCTATGCTATTAGAAATTCTTTCTATTCTATTTTGTGGCCATGCTTCTATTGCTTGGTTATTAAATGATGGAAAACATACAACACCATTATAACCTAAATTTGAAAGATATGATCTAAAAGATGCAGGCACTGACACCCTCCCCTTTTTGTCTATTCTGTTTTCGTAGGTTGATAAAAACATAATTCATAAACCTTTTTTTCCCTTATATGTCCCTTTATGGGAACATATGGGATCATATGGGTTTTCAACTTATACGTCAATATCTAATTTAAAGCTTTATTCTAAAAGATTTTGGCAACACAATATCTAGTGTTAATGGATAATGGGAAAATTTGCGAAATTATTAAAAGACTGCCAGATAAACTATAAGCCGGGTTTTGTCTTTTAAACTTATCATTTATCTAGGCTTAAAATCACTTTTAAGCTCAAGCGACCAACCCTGATGACTAACCAAAGACCGTTTTTTGTTTAAAACAATGTCATCTCTACTTGGTCTTGCTCCCGGTGGGGTTTTCCATGCGCTAATTGTTGCCAATTAAGCCGGTGTGCTCTTACCACACCTTTTCACCCTTGCCTTGTTAAGGCGGTTTGTTTTCTGTGGCACTATCCCTAGGGTTACCCCTGCCAGGAATTACCTGGCACCGTGTCTTTGCAGAGCCCGGACTTTCCTCTTTGATTAAAGTTAATCAAAGCGATAAGTCGTTTATCTGGCAAATAGTGTTTAATACAAATTTTAAAATTTTCAATATTTATTTTGTTTTGATAATGAAATGCTAATAAATAAGCACTCTTTGTCTATTTTTCCATCAACCAATTTTTGTCTAAATCTTCTTTGAAAGGCTTTAATAATGTTAATTTTAAATTTTGAATTATAGCCTATCCTCTTTAAATTATTATAAAATTGAGCTTCCTCTTTTTTAGAGCATTTTATATTTCTTAACTTTGCTAGTGTTGACTCTTTTTTATGATGCCAAATACTTAATTTTTTTTTATACATTAATTTCCATGGAAATTTTTCTCCGGGATCTTTTTTCCTATCTGGAGATATGTCTGAATGGCCTAAAATATTGCTTTTTTTAATTTTATATTTTTTTTTAAGAAATGACACTAGAAGTATCAATGAATTAATTTGTTTAATATTAAAATCCTTATAATTATTCTCGTGACCTGGATTGGAAATCTCAATACCTATTGAATTTAAATTAAGAAGTTTTTTTTTCTCCCATTGTGATTTTCCCGCATGCCAAGAAATGTACAGATCAGGAACTAAAGTTAAAATTTCTCCAGAATATTTTATAAAATAATGACAACTTACTTTAGAATTATTACTTATTAGTCGAGATATAGCCTGTTTCTCGTTTTTCATGCCAGTATAATGTAAAACTATAAATTTGATATCGCTTTTTTTTCTTTTATTAACATCAAAATTAAGTGAATAAATTTTTCTCAATTTTTTAAGCATATAGGCCCTTTTTTTAACTTTTTTTATGTTTAAGATTATATATAATCTCGATATAAAGCCTATATATATGAAAAAATTTTTAAGTATTTTTATCTCAATACTTCTACTTTTATCATTTGTTAATAAGTCAAATGCTGAAGAGGTAAAGGACTGCTTTGAAGGTTTAAATAGAGCTACGTTTGCTTTCAACCAAGGTTTGGACAAAGCTTTGATTGAACCCATTTCAAAAGGATATCGAAAATTACCAATGCCAATTAGAACTGGAACAAGTAATGTCTTAAGCAATTTATCTAATTTAGTGACAATTCCTAATAACATTCTACAAGGTGATTTAAAAGCTGCTGGATTAAATACTGCAAGACTTTCCGTTAATACAACAATTGGAATTTTTGGAATTTTTGATGTAGCTCAACAGATGGGTTTGGTTAAGGATTATAAAAAAGAAGACTATGGACAAACACTTGGTACATGGGGTGTGGGGGAAGGATGTTATCTAGTACTTCCAATACTTGGTCCATCTACGGTAAGAGATAGCATTGGAACCCTTACAAGCGTGTTAGGAGGAGATCCTTGGTATAATGTGACTGTAAAAAATGACACTCAATACTTTAAAGATTCTGATTATTATGTTTCAAAAGGCACAGATGGAATTAATTTTAGATCAAAAAACATAGAAGCATTTGATAATTTAGAGACAAACTCTATGGATTTCTATGCTTCTGTTAGAAGCTTATATTTGCAAGATAGAAAGCAAAAAATATTAAATTCAAATAAAATCATTGATACTCAAGATGATAGTGATTGGGACGATCTTCAATCAAATTAATTACCAAATTTAAATGCTAGTTAAGAATACAAACTTTTTATTTTTCTTAGTTTTTTGTTTATTCTTTACTAATTTATCTCTAGCAATTGAACCTGATGTTTTTGTACAATCTACAGTCAATAGAGCATCACAAACATTAAGCAAAGATATTTCTAAAAAAGAAAAAATGTTAGAGCTACAAGATTTAGCAAAAGATACTGTGGATATTAAAGGAATTGGTTTTTATACTCTCGGTAAATATAGAAAAGAGATTACATCAGATCAAAAAAAACAATACGCAATATTATTTGAAAATTATTTTTTAAAAAGTTTTTCAAGTCGTTTAGCTGAATATTCAAATCCAAAGATAAATGTTACTTCAAAAGAGAAAAAAAACGAAAATTATACGATTGTATCAAGTATTCTTGTAGCCACAAACAATAGGCCGGAAGTTAAAATAGATTGGAGAATTTATACAAAAAATCCAGATAAGCCTTTAATCAGAGATTTAATAATTGAAGGTCTGAGTTTGGCGAGAACGCAAAAAGAAGAGTTTAGCTCAATTATAAAAAGTAACGACAATAATATAAGTGCTTTATTTCAAAGCTTAGAGAAATTTATTAACGAATAAGTTTGGTGGGCCCGGGAGGACTCGAACCTCCGGCCAAATCATTATGAGTGATCTGCTCTAACCAACTGAGCTACAGGCCCAAAATAAGTTTTGTTTTACTTTCTTTTCTAAATTTTATCAACTTTAAATAAAAGTTTTATCTATCAACAATTTTTCTATTAAATATATTTGATGAAGGATTACATGCTATAAATATAGAAAAATTTATAAAAAATAAAGTTATATTAAAATCACTGAAAAAAGCTCCACTAGGTAAAATTGGTAAAAAATTTATGAATATAAAGGATAATGCTCCTAGCTGTAATAAATTTTTAGAAACTATACAACTCTTAATATTTTTTAATATAAGAAAAAAAATGATAGATAAAAAAAATACAGTGCCAAAAATGCCATGCTCAGATAAAAATTCCAAATAAATTTGATGTGGGTGTGTATCAGGAAAATAATTTTTTTTGGTAAAACGATTATTATTTGTTTCTATCCTGTAATTTTTGTTTCCAACTCCAAATAAAGGATAATTTTTAAATACTGCATAACCAGATTTATAGTGATTAATATAAATATTATTACTTAAAAACTTTTCTCTTTTATCTGAATTAATTATTGGATTAATGATATTCTCGTAATATCTGTACTTTAAGTAATCTGAATTTGATATCACAATAACGACTGTAATTATCATACATATTAAAGTTATAACTCTATATTTAATTCTTAATTTATTATTCAAAAAGAAGAATATAGTCAGTCCTATAATTGCCTTAATAGTATTCGATCTTTCTCCTGTAATTGAGACACATACTAAAAATATCAATGATAAAATAAAACAAACTATAAATATCTTATTGTTTTGTGAATTTTTATTGTTAAATAAATATCCAAGGATAAGAAAAAAAAAACCATTTAAATATCCTGCTACAATTGGCTCGTCTTTAAAAAAGCTTACTACTCTCTCGCCATATTCCTCTCCGAAGCCTAAAATATTTTTACCGAAAATATATTCAATATACGAATCTAATATTACAATCAAAATTACGACTGTCCAAATTTTAAAATAAAAGTTTTGATTTTTATAAATATAAAAAAAATAATTGATAGCAACGAATAAAAGAATAAATCTAAGAAAACCTATATTTCTTAAAAAACTCATATTTTTATCTAAAGAGATATAAGTATTGAACAAAAGATACAGAAAAATTCCAAAAAGTAAAATAAATGTAATATTTTTTAAAAAATAATATTTTTTTGACCTTATAATTTCAATAATTACGAAAATTGAGATTAAAAGAACATTAATCAATGAAATAGCTTGTCCAATAATAATTGAGATTGGCAATATTGAAAACAAGAAAGTCATAAATTTAAATTTAATCTCTTTATTCATGTAGAATTATAAATTCCTGCAAACAACTCTTTTTGATTTATGAACAGTATGAAAATCTTGTTTAATAATATCAACTTTCTCATAAATTTCTTTGAAATAGTTTGGTCTAATAGTATCAAAAATTAAAATTGTTTCTGGTTTCATAACTTTTTTTAAATAATCTTCATATAATTCAAATCCATAATGATAATCTAATGAATATAACGAAATTATAGCATCAAATTTAGTATCTGGTAATTTATCTTGATCAAAGTCGAATATAGCAAAATTATCTTTTTTAATTCCATTGTCTAACAAAAATTTTTTTAATAAATTTAAATTATTATAGGCTTCATGATTCATTTTATCCCATCCATATTTAATTTTTTTTGATACGTAATTTTTTTCTATAAAAGTTATATGACTATCTAACTTTTTACTCATCAAAATTTCCAGACCTCCTACGCCAGAACCAATGCTTAAAATCTTGTGATTATTTTTGAAGTATTTTTTAATTAGAAAAAATTCTTTTTCCATCAAATCAAGATAGCTTTTTGAAATTCTTACAGGATTAATTAAATATTTAGATAAAAAAACAGAAAAAAAATATCTGCCAAGTAATTTCCTCAATTTTTTTAAAATAGGGCTACATAATTCTATTCTCTGAAAAACTGCTAATTGAGCTATTTCTCTGTTTAATATGAAATTTTGCATTAGAGCAAAATATTAATCTAGATTAACTCTCAAGGAAACTCTTTAATTGTTTTGATCTACTTGGATGTTTTAATTTTCTAAGCGCCTTGGCTTCTATCTGCCTAATTCTTTCTCTTGTAACTGAAAATTGCAAACCAACCTCTTCGAGAGTATGGTCAGTGTTCATTCCTACTCCAAATCTCATTCTTAATACTCTCTCCTCCCTAGGTGTAAGCGTAGATAAAATTTTTGTTGTTGCCTCACTTAAGTTGGACTTAATTGCTTGTTCTAAGGGAGCTAAAGCTTTTGTATCTTCAATAAAATCTCCTAGACTACTATCTTCTTCATCTCCTACAGGTTTTTCTAATGAAACCGGTTCTTTAGAAATTTTTAAAACTTTTCTTACTTTTTCAAGTGGCATACGTAATTTTTTTGCCAACTCTTCAGGTGTTGCCTCTCTGCCAAATTCACTCAATATTAATCGTTGAGTCCTTACTATTTTATTAATGGTTTCAATCATGTGGACCGGTATTCTTATAGTTCTTGCCTGATCTGCAATTGATCTAGTGATTGCTTGTCTAATCCACCATGTTGCATAAGTTGAGAATTTATATCCTCTTCTATACTCGAATTTATCAACGGCTTTCATTAAACCAATGTTACCTTCTTGAATTAAATCTAGGAACTGCAGTCCTCTATTTGTATATTTTTTTGCAATTGATATGACAAGTCTTAGATTAGCTTCAACCATTTCTTTTTTTGCGATTCTTGATTCTTTTTCACCTTTTTGAATTCTGCTTAAAAGTTTTTTAAATTCTGTTACTGAAATTCCTAACCTATTACTTGTTTCAACAAGCCTATCTCTTATATTTTTAAATTCATCCTTATTTTTTTGAAAAAACTGTTTCCAAGTAGAATTAGTATCTAAAAAAGCTTTTAAATTTGGATTAATTTCATTTCCTACATAAAATTTTAAAAATTCATTTCTTGAAATTTTATGATCTACTGCAAGCCTTAAAAGATTACCTTCAAGCGAAATAATTTTTTTATTTTCGGTGTGATGTTTTTGTACAAGCTCTTCTAAAACTGAGGGGGATAATTGTAAAGATTTTATATCTTTTAAAATATTTTCAACAATCTTTTTATAGTTTTTTTCTTTCGAGTTCGAGAATTCATTTGATTTTAAAACACAATCTAATCTCTCTTTTTGATATTTAATTAATTTATTGTATTCTTTTGTCAGGTTATTAATAGTTTTTAATACTTTCGGCTTTATTTCAGTTTCCATAGCAGCTAATGTTGGATTAAATTCGTCTTCTTCTTCACTTGTGATTTCTGACTTTTCAGAAGTATCCTTTTTATCTGCTGCTTCATCTTTTTTGTTTGTACCAGAGGCATTTTCTTCTTCCATATAGTTTGTATCAATATCAATTATTTCTCTAACTAGGATCTCATTATTAAGTAGTTTTTCATTCCAATCAAAAAACTGTTGTGCTGTAATTGGGCTTTGTGACAAAGCATTCAGCATGACATCTTTTCCGGCTTCAATCCTTTTTGCAATGGCAATCTCTCCTTCCCGAGAGAGTAGTTCAACACCACCCATTTCTCTCAGATACATTCTGATTGGATCATCACTTTTTTCTACTGATTTGCCCTCATCTTTATTTTGACCATCTCTTTTTTTAAGAACTTTAAAGTCTGACTTTTTTTCAACTAATGAAATTTTTTCATCTAGAATATGAAGAAAAGCTTGGCCTAAATTATCTTTTGAAAGATTTCTTTTACCTAAAGATTTATTAAGCTCTTCGTGAGTTATAAAACCCCTATGGATGCCACGACCCATTAATCTCGCAAATGATTTTGTTATAATTCTTTCCATGGTAAAAAATATTAGAAATCTCTATATAATGACTATTTCAAAAAAATCCATTCAAAAATTACAGTAATTAGTTGTTATTTTGCAATTTTTTTAATTCAATTATCTCATTGAGAGTAGATTGGTCCATATCAGAAGAAAACTTCGATTCTAACTCAGATATTTGTCTATCTAAAAATAAGTTTTTCAAATCTTTTTTCATTTCAAGGAATATTTCTTTTAGTTTATTTTCATCTCTTTGAATATTTTTTGAAATATGCTTTACCGATGCAAATTTATTTATTTTTTTTAACAGATTATTTTCTAATGGCAGCATATTTGGGTTAATTTCATCTTTAGATTTCACCAATTCAAATAACTTTGGAAACACTTGAACTCCTTCGTTTGTTATAAAGTCAATATTATTTAATATCGTAATATTTTTTTTAAAAAAATCGAAATTATTAATTATTAAGTAAAGCATGGAATACTCTTGCAATTGCTCTTTTGTAATTGAAATTGATTCATTGTAAATTTTTTTGGTTTCGCTTAAAGATGCCACGTGCTTAATGGCAAATTGTTTACCTTTGCTCAAGTTTGGAGTTAATGCTGAAATTTTTCCAAGGAAAAAATCTAAAACATATTTTTTTATATATGGATCTTTAATTGAATTGCTTAGCCACCGTAGTTTTTTTTCTAATACAGCAAGTGATGTAGGAGAATTGTTTGATTGTTTTTTCAAATTTTCAAACAAGAATTCATGAATAAGAATTTTATTTGTTTCATAATATTTTATAAAGTTTTCTTTTCCATTTTTACTAATAAAAGTATCTGGATCCTCCCCTTCAGGAAGAAATAAAAAAGAAATTTGCTTCTCTGGTTGTAATTCTTTTATAGAATTTTCTGCGGCTCTTACAGCAGCCTTATATCCGCTTTCATCACCATCAAAACAAATTACAATTTCGTTAAAAAATTGATTAAGTATTAGTATTTGCTTTTCTGTCAAAGCTGTACCTAGGTTTGCAACGCAATTTTCTATTCCACGATTGTTAAGTCCTATCACATCCATATAACCCTCAACTAAAAAGATTTGATCAAGGGTATTAGATAATCTTCTTGCTCTATCAATATTGTAAAGATTATTTCCTTTTTTAAAAAACTGAGTCTCAGGTGAGTTTATATATTTGGCAAAAAAAGAATTTTTTTGAATTATCCTACCCCCTATTGCAATAGGAAAACCAGATATATTGTTTATTGGGAAAATAATTCTATCTCTAAATCGATCTACAAATGAATTTTTTTTTTCATCAAAGTAAAAAATTCCACATTCTTTTATTGCTTTTTTACTAAATTTTTTTTGTAAATTTTCAAATATATTAAAATTTTTTCTAACATATCCTATCTTGAAACGTTTTATTACATCTAAACTTAATTTTCTATTTCGAAGATAATCTAGACTACTTTTTATCTCTGAATTATTTAACAATTCAGAATGAAAAAAATCAACATATTCAGAATATATACTCATATATTCTTTCCAAGCTTTTTCTCTTTCTTCATCTGCTTTAGAAAAAGTATATGGCCTCATTCCAGCTTGGAGTGCTAACGTTTTAACTGACTCTCCAAATTTTAAATTTTGTGTTTTCATTAAAAAATCAAAAATATTTCCATGTTCTGCTGTGCTAAAACAATGAAAAAAACCTTTTTCATCATTTACCGTAAACGAGGGAGTTTTTTCATTTTTAAAAGGTGAAAGTCCTACAAATTCTTTACCTCTTCTCTTCAGTTGCACATATTTTGATACAACGCTAGAAACTTTAAGCCTAGTTTTAATTTCATCTAAATATTCTTTAGGGTATTTCATTTATTATTTAAAATATCTTTTAAAATTGCTCCAGCTTTTGAGAAATCTATATTGTCAGAATAATTTTTTTTTAAAACTCCCATCACTTTTCCCATATCCTTAATACTTTGTGAATTTGTATCAGCCACTATCTTTTGACATATATTTTTCGTTTCATCTTCTCCTAATTGCTTTGGAAGGTATGTTGATAAAATAGCTACCTCATTTTCCTCTACCGCTAACAGATCTTTTCTATTATTTTGTTTATATATTGAAATTGATTCGTTGCGTTGTTTGATCATTTTCTTAATTAATTGCTTTATATCATCATCATCTGTTTCTTTTTTTTGTGGGCCAGCTCTATTTAGAATTTCTAAATCTTTAATTGATGACAGAATTAACCTATAAGTTGATATTTTTGATTTATCTTTAGATTTTAAAGAACTTTGATAATCAATTTCTATTTTTGATTTTAGTGACATAAAATTTATCTTATACAAATTCTTTTAAAGAAAAAATTGTATTTTAAAAAAAATATATTACATCTGTTGCGGAAAAATAGGTTTTATTGTATTAACCTTTAACTCATGAGTTGTAATTGAAAAAAAAACAAAAAACCTTCTCAAATAAAAAACTAAATTTTTCATCAGGTATTTTAATTCTTGAAAATGGACAAGTATTTCGAGGAATTGGGCTTGGGTATGATGGAGTTGCCACTGGAGAAGTTTGTTTCAATACCTCGATAACAGGTTATCAAGAAATAATCTCTGATCCGTCCTACTCAGGACAAATAATAAATTTTACATTTCCTCATATAGGTAACGTTGGAACTAATGAGGAAGATCACGAGTCTGATAAAATATGGACAAAAGGTGTAATATTTAATGCTGAAATAACAAGTCCTTCAAATTACAGGGCTCTTAAAAACTTAGATTCGTGGCTTAAAAAACACAAAATTGTTGGTCTAACTGGTATTGACACCAGAAGTTTAACAAATTTTATTAGAGACAATGGTGCTCCAAAGGGGACTATTGAAATAAATAAAAGTGGTAAACTAAACATAAAAAAACTTCTTAATAAATCTAAAAGGTGGCATGGTTTAAATGGTTTAGACCTTGCAAAAAATGTTTCAACAAAGTCCAAATATAATTGGAGTAATTTTAAAACTTGGAAAAAAGAAACTGGATTTCAAAAAAATAAGAAAAAAAATCTTAATATAATTGCAATCGATTACGGGATAAAAAAAAATATATTAAGATACTTTTCAAATCATAATTGTAAAATTGTTGTTGTGCCATGCGATACAAGTGCAAATGATATAATTAATTTAAAACCTGATGGAGTATTTTTGTCTAACGGTCCAGGAGATCCCGCTGCCACTGGAAAGTATGCGGTCAAAATAATTAAAGAACTTATAAACTTAAATGTACCTATATTTGGTATTTGCCTAGGCCATCAACTTTTGGCATTAGCACTTAATGCTAAGACAAAAAAAATGAAGCTTGGTCATAGAGGGGCAAACCATCCCGTTAAAAATCTTGTAACGGATAAAGTTGAAATCACCAGTCAAAATCATGGCTTTGAAGTAATAAAAGAAAGCTTACCTAAAAATGTAATTATTACTCATAAATCTTTATTTGATGGCTCAATTGAGGGAATAAGATTAAAAAATAAGCCAGCATTTTCTGTTCAGTATCATCCCGAAGCAAATCCAGGACCTCAAGATAGCCAATATTTATTTGACCAGTTTATAAAAGAAATAAAAAAGCATGCCAAAAAGAAAAGACATTAAAAAAATACTTGTAGTTGGTGCTGGGCCAATAATAATTGGGCAAGCTTGTGAATTTGATTATTCTGGAACTCAGGCCTGTAAAGCTCTTAAGGATGAGGGGTATAAAGTAATACTTCTAAACTCTAATCCAGCAACCATAATGACTGATCCAGATATTGCGGATAAAACCTATATTGAACCGATAACATTAAAAATTCTTGAAAAAATTTTAAAAAAAGAAAAGCCTAATGCAATATTGCCAACAATGGGAGGTCAAACTGCCTTAAATTTAGCTATGGAAGCTAAAAGGAAAGGGGTGCTTAAGAAATATAAAATCGAACTTATAGGGGCAAATTCTAATGCAATCGAAAATGCAGAGGATAGAAAAAAATTTAGAAAAAACATGTCTGAAATAGGTTTGGATTTGCCAAAATCTAAAATTGTTAATCATAATAAAGATGCTGAAAGTGCTCTTCGAAGTATTGGTTTGCCAGCGATTATAAGACCTGCCTTTACATTGGGCGGTTTAGGCGGAGGAATAGCAAAAAATAAAAAAGAATTTTTTAAAATTGTCAATAATGGACTTCATGAGTCTCCTGTTTCTCAGGTTTTAATTGAGGAATGTTTAGAGGGTTGGAAGGAATACGAAATGGAAGTTGTTAGAGATAAAAATGATAATTGTATAATTATATGCTCAATAGAAAATGTTGATCCCATGGGAATTCATACTGGTGACTCAATCACAGTGGCTCCAGCACTTACACTTACAGATAAAGAATATCAGGTAATGAGAAATGCCTCGATTGAATGCTTAAGGAAGATTGGTGTTGAAACAGGTGGATCAAATGTACAATTTGCAATTAATCCAAAAAATGGTCGTATGGTTATCATAGAAATGAACCCAAGAGTTTCTAGATCATCCGCGCTTGCTTCAAAAGCAACTGGTTTTCCAATTGCAAAAGTGGCTGCAAAACTGGCTATAGGTTATACATTAGATGAATTAAAAAATGAAATTACAAAAATAACTCCAGCATCATTTGAACCAACAATCGATTATGTTGTAACTAAGATACCAAGATTTACATTTGAAAAATTTTCTCAATCACCAGCTATATTAGGCACATCAATGAAATCGGTTGGAGAGGCAATGTCAATCGGAAGAAATTTCAAGGAGTCCTTTCAAAAAGCTCTCAATTCTTTGGAAATTGGCCTATCTGGATTAGATCAAATTTTTAATTATGATAAAAAACTCATAGAAAAAAAATTAAAAATTAATATACCAAATCGAATTCTTTTAGTTGCAGAAGCAATTAGAAAAAAGTTCTCTATAAGCAAAATACATAAATTGTCTGGTATTGATCCATGGTTTATCGAACAAATAAAAGAAATTATAGATACTGAAAAAATCATAAAATCTAAAGGTATTCCTAAAAACTTTATTGAATTTAATAGAGTTAAATCCATAGGATTTTCAGACAAAAAATTAGCCCAATTAGCAAATACTGAAGAAAAAATAGTTAGAAGAAAAAGAGAGGCTTTAAAGATTTTTCCAGTATTTAAAAAAGTTGATACATGCGCAGCTGAATTTAAGTCATTTACTCCATATATGTATTCTACTTATCAAAGAAATTTTACAATCAACTCAGAATGTGAAGCAAATCCATCTGAAAAAAATAAAATTATTATTTTGGGTGGAGGACCTAACAGAATTGGTCAAGGTATTGAATTTGATTATTGTTGCTGTCAAGCAAGTTATGCTCTAAAGGAAGCAGGTTTTGAAACAATTATGGTCAACTGCAATCCTGAAACAGTATCAACTGATTATGATACTAGCGATAGGTTATACTTTGAACCTCTTATAGAAGAGTATGTTTACAACATTATTTTAAAAGAAAAATCAAAAGGAAATTTAATTGGTATTATTACACAATTTGGCGGACAAACGCCAATTAAACTTGCAAAATTTCTTCATGAAAATTCTTTACCAATATTGGGAACACAGTATACTTCAATGGATTTAGCCGAAGATAGAGATAGATTTAGAAAACTGCTAATTAAATTAAAACTTAATCAAGCTGATAGTGCCATAGCTTTTAAACAAAAAGATGCAATCAAAATATCAGAAAAAATTGGACTACCGGTAGTTGTTAGACCTTCTTATGTATTAGGAGGTAGAGCAATGGAAATTGTATACAAAAAACAACAATTAAAAAATTTTATTAGTGAAGCATTTAAGGCTTCTGAGAAAAACCCAATTTTGATTGATAAGTTTATTGATAATGCAATGGAAGTAGATGTAGATGCTATTTCAGATGGTAATGAAGTTTATGTTGCTGGGATCATGCAACATATTGAAGAGGCTGGAATTCATTCAGGTGACTCTGCATGTTGTCTGCCGCCAATATCAATTAAGAGTAAATTAATAGAAGAGTTAAAACGTCAAACAAAAAAACTTGCGTTATCCCTAAAGGTAAGAGGTTTTTTAAATATTCAGTTCGCAATTAAAAATGATGAAATTTTTGTAATTGAAGTCAACCCTAGAGCTAGCAGAACCGTACCTTTTGTATCTAAAGCTAATGGAATACCACTAGCGAAAATTGCTTCAAAAGTTATGGCTGGTGATGAATTGTCAAAATATAATCTTAAATATAAAACAAACAAAACATATGCTGTTAAAGAGGCAGTATTTCCTTTTAATAAATTTCCAAATGTTGATGTACTATTAGGACCGGAGATGAAATCAACTGGCGAGGTAATGGGCTTTGATAAGGATTTTGGTTTAGCTTATGCAAAAAGCCAAATAGCTGCTTCTAATTCATTACCAACAAAAGGTATGGCATTCTTATCAGTTAAAAATTCGCATAAAATTGAAGTGATTGATTTAGCAAAAAAACTTTTAAAATTAAATTTTACACTAAGTGGAACTAAAGGCACAGCTGAAGTTCTAAAAAAAAATGGAATGAAATGTAAAAAAATTAATAAAGTAAGTAGCGGCAAACCCCATATTGTAGATGTACTAAATGGAAATAAAATATCTTTAGTAATAAATACTGGTGGTGGTGATAGCGAAAGTAGAATTGATGATGCAAAAGCGTTAAGAAGAGCAACATTGGTAAACAAAGTTCCTTACTGTACAAATATGTCAACAGCACATGCGTGTATTAATGCTATTGATTCATTGAAGAAAAAGTCAATTGAAGTAAATTCTTTACAAGATAATTAATAAACTGGCCAATCAGTATTAAAGGTTACATAATTTACTTGTAAGCATCTTCTTTCTTTTACAATTTCCTTCTTTTCCATTCCGTGCCAAGTATTAGGTCCACTAGAAAAAAAATAACCATAATTATGCTTATAGGGTAATGTTTTCACCTTTTTAAGATCACTATCGTAAAAGTCAGTACCAAGATTTTCACTTTCATTTTTATTGTTAATAAATAGTAAGCAAGATATTAACTTTTCTTTGATATCACAATGTGGTTTAAGCCAAAAACCTTTACGATCACAGATAACCTCAACTCTTACAAATGAATTTGAAAGATCTTTACCAACCATATTTGAAATTTTTTGGTGTGTTTGTTTTTGTCTAAGTTCCTCAATAAATTTAGTTAAACCGGGAAAATCTTTCGAATTTTCTTTTGTAACAAAACATCTAAATTTTAGAGCTTTACCTCCTGAAGTAATTCCTTCTCTAAATTTTCCTTCTCCTCCATCTATCGCTCTTGTTCCATCATATTCAAGCTTATGTTCATTTGGATTAGCTATATCAGCATTTATTATCTCATTAATTGCCTCTTTAGATAATGGTTCATTTAATTCCCAATGCTTAAATGGTGTTTCAAACTGTTGTGATTTATTATTAATTGAATTTAAAAAAGTCATTGGTTAATTTTTTTTTTTATTTCTGAAGCTATTCTATCTGCTTCATTTAGTTTTTCATAGTTCCATGTTTCCAATTTGTCTTCTAGTTTTTTTATAATGTTGAGTCTTTCAAACAAATTTCTAAACTTCTCAAACCTTGTGTCATTTCTAAGAGGGGGTATCATTGCCACATATAAAGGCTTACCTGTTAAAGCAGCTTCTGATATCATCGAAGTTGAGTCACATGTTACGATTATATATTTAGCCAAAGCCAAACTAGATAGATAAGCAGATTTATCGACCTTATCTATTACTATACAGCCCTCTGAAAAATATTCTTTAGCCAATTGTATAGTTTTTTTTGGTGTTCTATTTGATGGAATAATAACGAGTTGTAAATTGTATTCCTTTAATCTTTTATTTATTTTTGAGAATATATCTAACATATTATTTTTGCTATAATTATAGTCCTTGGTTGGTCCGCCTAAAACTAATGTAATAACATCTTTATTATTTTCTATTTTATTTAAAAGATAATCCTTTGAGTCGTTAATTTCTTTATTTGTTAAGTAATGTATTGCGCCTTTGGTATTAATTACGTTGCTTCCACTAATTCCGTCATGGTCAGGAATTATTACAAAATCAAAGTTTTTAAGTGAAATTTTAGGATTTTGAATATGAATATTAATTGTTTTTTTTTTTGAATTTTTTTTTAAAAAAATTGAAGGAACTACACTTTTTCTTCCACACGAAATAATAATATCAAAATCTTTACAAATATTATTTTTAAAAACAAAACCTTTTACTGGGGTTAAAGCAGGAGGAATTAATTTCCAAAAATTATTTAATTCAATTTTCTCGTGAATATAATCAGAATCTAGGGCTTTTGCTAAGCCCTCAGCTTGGCTAATCATCCCATGCAACCCTTCAGTCAATAATAATGCTTTTAATTTACTCATGAGTTATTATATAGCTTTCATATGAATCAATATCCAACAAAACACACAAAAGTGTTAATAATTGGGTCTGGCCCCGCAGGTTATACCGCTGCAGTATACGCAGCTAGAGCTATGTTAAATCCTGTTTTGGTTCACGGGATGGAACCTGGCGGTCAGTTAACAACGACTACCGATGTTGAAAATTATCCAGGTTTTGCCGAAGTGATACAGGGTCCCTGGCTAATGGATCAAATGAAGGATCAAGCAAAAGCTGTTGGAACAGAGATGATTGAAGATCACATCTCTTCGGTAAACCTTAAATCAAAACCTTTTGAAGCGGTAGGAGAGAGTGGTCAAAAATTTACAGCTGACTCAATTATCATCTCTACTGGAGCTCAAGCTAGATGGTTAAATATAAAATCTGAACAAGAGTACAGAGGTTTTGGGGTATCGGCATGTGCAACTTGTGATGGCTTTTTTTTTAAAGAAAAAACTGTAGCTGTTGTTGGTGGCGGCAATGCAGCCGTGGAAGAAGCAATGTTTCTCACAAAATTTGCATCTAAGGTAAAATTAATACACAGAAGAAACGAACTAAGAGCTGAAAAAATGCTTCAAAAAAAACTAATGGAAAATAAAAAAATTGAAATTATTTGGGATAGCGTAATTGAGGACGTTATAGGTGATAAAGATCCTAAAAATGTAACTGGAATAAAAATAAAAAATGTTAAATCTAATAAAATTGAGGATTTAAAAGTAGATGGGCTGTTTATTGCAATAGGTCATGATCCTGCAACTCAATTATTTAAAGATCAGCTCGAAATGGATAAGGAAGGATATTTAATTACCAAATCTGACTCAACTGAAACAAACGTACCTGGTGTATTTGCTGCGGGCGATGTTAAGGATAAAATTTTTAGACAAGCTGTAACTGCGGCAGGCATGGGGTGTATGGCTGCTCTTGAAGCTGAAAAACACCTGTCACATAAATAATGAGTAATAAAGTATTATTAACTGGAATAAGTGGATGGATAGCTAAACATACAGCAATTCAACTTTTAAATTCAGGATATGAAGTTTTAGGAACAGTAAGAAATCAGAATTTAATTGAACAAACAAAAGAAACTATAAGTAAATATGCTTCAATAGATAAACTATCATTTGTAGAATTAGATCTCTTAAGAGAAGATGGATGGGATCAGGCTACAAAGGGATGTAAATATATTATGCATGTTGCCTCCCCTTTCCCGATGAAAGTGTCCAATAA